>NZ_JBFAYA010000032.1:0-59511 GCF_040681095.1 Streptomyces sp. NPDC051909
CGCCCGCGACTACGAAACCCGGCCCACCCGCTCCGAAGCCATGATCCACATCGCCATGACCGACCTCGCGGCCCGCCGCCTCACCAGCGAGAACACCATCTCCTGGCGAGACCCGAAGAAGGCCGCCAAACAACCCATCTCGGGATGAAATATCGAACGAAAACGACCTCTAAGTAGGGATTACTCAAAGCCGCGGTGCAGGGCTGTGTTCCCCTCAGAGGAAGGCCAAAGAAACTGACCAGGCGTTAAGCGAGTAAGTGGATCATGGTAATGCGAGATCAGAGGACACAGCTGAAGGCGTCGGCAGGTGGGCGGTATGCCGCGCCTGGCGGCGGCGTGAGTGACTGGAGGCGCCGGGCGGCCTGCGCCGACCCGGCTGTCGACCCGAACCTTTTCTTCCGTCACGGCGCGGGGAAGCCGGGCCTTAACTGGGTTCAGTCTGCCAAGCAGGTATGCGCCCGCTGCCCCGTGGACAAGTTCTGTCTGCAAGTCGCATTGCAGGGTCGCGAGCGTGTGGGAGTGTGGGGAGGCAAGACTCCATATGAGCGCCGCAGGGTTGCAGCAGATGGCCACAGCGTTGCCAATGACACCGGCTGTAATCAGGCGGCCCTCGCAGAGGTGAAATTGCTCATCAGCGACGCGCAGTGGGCCCGGATCGAGCCGCTGCTTCCCGCCCCGAAACCATCTCGGGGCGGTCGGTGGCGTCCTCACCGCCAGGTGATCGAAGCGATCGCCTGGAAATACCACACCGGCACTAGCTGGCGCGCTCTGCCCGCGTCCTACGGCTCGTGGAGTGGCGTCATCAAACGGCACCACCGATGGTTGGCCGACGGAACCTGGGACCGTATTCAGCAGGCGCTGCTCACGCAGGCCGATCCCACCGATGAACTGAGCTGGCTGCAGCTCGCCGTGGGCTGCGGCGAGCCCGTTCCGCTGTGACGGACACCATCGGTGTGCTGGTCATGCTGCTCTACGGAACCTGGGTCTCCCCCTGAGTGGTGGACACGCTGATACTGGATCTGCTTGATCCGGAGGAAGCGAGAAGACCGCCGATGGTGATGAAGGACTACTCGGACGACTTCAAGGCCGATGCCGTGGCCCTGCACGGGTCCACGCCCGGGGCTACATAGAAGAGCATCGCCGCTGACCTGGGCATCATCAACCGGGCGACCCGCGCTGGGCGCTGCGGGACCGTGAACGCCCCTGCGCCGGCCCGGAGCGGGCAGACGCCACCGTCGGCAGATCCGGACGAACGGATCCTGCAGCTCAAGGACCAGGGTGGCCGAGCTGAAGGCGAATGAGCGGAAGCTGGCGACCGAGCGAGACATACTCCGCAAGGTGGCCAAGTATTTCGCCGGAGAGACGAACTGGTGAGGAGCCGCTTCCAGTTCGTCGACGGCCACCGGGACGCTTACGAGGTCAAGCGGCTCTGCCAGGTCCTGGAGGTAAACCGCTTTCGAGCTACCACAAGTGGCTCGCCGGTGTTGAGAACCGGGCCGCCCGGCGGCACGAGCACCGGCTCACGGCCGAGAAGATCCGCGAGGTCCACGGCGAATCGGCGGCGCCTACGGCTCTCCGCGGGTGACGGCCGAACTCCGCGAAACGGGTCTGCGGGTCAACGAAAACGCGTCGCCCGGGTGATGCGGGCCTTCCCGATCACCGGCACCCGCCTGCGCAGACGAATCCGCACCACCGTCCCGAACCCGGCAGCCTCACAGGTGCCGGACCTGTTCCAGCGGGATTTCACCACCGCTGAACGCGGCCTGAAACACATGGGAGACATCACCTATCTCCCCCTCGCGGGCGGGGAGTTCCTCTGCCTCGCGACCGTCCTGGCCTGCTTCAGCCGCAAGGTCGTCTGCTGGTCCATCGCCGACCACACGCGCACCGACCTGGTCACCGACGCACTGAAGCTGGCGGCCGCGACCCGCGGCGTTCTCGACGGGCGGTGTTCCACTCCGTTCACGGAGCCCCGCCCGCGCCGGACCGCTACGGGCAGGCGGCGAGACCCCGGGCCCGGATCACGTCGTCTAGTCGGGCACGGTCAGCGTGACGGGGCACAGCAGGGCGTATACCTGGCCCCGGTCCTTGGCGGGCCGGGATGTCGGCCGGATGCGCGATGTCCCCAGCGAGGGCGTGAACCTCGACATGGCCGCCTCAACCTGGCCGCGGTAGAGGTACCGGTCGAGCGGGAGTCCCCCGGGCGCCGGCGTATGCCGACGACCAGCAACCAGCCGAGCGCGCGTGAGCCTGCGTAGGGGCCCGGGGGACGCGGCCGGTCTCTCGGCTGGTCAGCGGGCGGGTGCTGCTTCGGGCTTGCGGGTGGTGTCGGTTGCTGGCGTGTGGCGTGGCAGGCGCAGGCTGAGCGGAGTGATGGCGCAGGCGAGGGCTGCGAGGGTGAGGGCGAGATGGGCGCCCAGCCCGGTGGAGAGCATGGCGCTGGAGAGGGCGGGGACGGTGAGGTTGCCGAGGGTGCAGGACATGAGGAAGGCGGCGTTGTAGCGGCCGCGTTCGGCGTCGGGGGCGAGGTCGTTGATGAGGGGTGAGAGGCTGACGGCCATGAGGCATTCGCCGAGGGCGATGACGCCGGCGGCGATGACCAGGTAGCCGGTCCAGCGGTCCGCCGACCAGACCAGCAGCCATGCCGCGGCCCACAGGATGCCGATGGTGGCCAGGGTCCGGTGTTTGGGCCAGGTTCGGGTGAGGCGCATGACGGGTATCTGGACGGCGACGACAGTGAGGGTGTTGGCCAGGTAGGCCAAGGCAAGCAGCCGTGTCCCTGCGCCGGTGATGCCGTAGGTGGCGATCTTGAACTGGTTGAAGCCGACCAGCGTCAGCAGCGCGCCAAGGCCACAGACGGCCCATAGCGGCCGGCTGCGGGGCAGGGTTTCCCGCAGCGGGATGCGCCGGGCACGGGCGGGTGTGACTGCCCGCAGGGCGGGGGTGGTGAGGGCGAGCGCGGCGAGGAGGAATGTGGCGCCGTCGAGGCTGTAGGCGAGGGTGAAGGAGGCGGGGTGGCGGGTGTCGACGGCGAGTGCGGCGAGGAGGCCGCCGAGGCCGAGTCCGAGGTTGAGTGACAGGAAGCGCAGGGCGAAGGCGGTGGGTCGCTGTTCGGGCGGGATGAGGTGGCCGAGGAGACTGTCCTGGGAGGGCAGGGCGATGGACAGGCCGCCGCCCATCAGGGCGATCGCCGCCACAACAGCGGACAACGAGTGCACCACCCCGAACGCAGCGGTGCTCGCGGCGGCGAGAATCAGGCCCGTGATGGTGATGCGCCGGGCGCCGTAGCGGTCGGCGAGCACGCCGCCGAGGGGGTTGCCGAACACACTGACCAACGGGCCCACCGCAGCCGCCAGCGTCGCGAGCCCGAGCGGGATGCCGCGTACCGCGTGCAGATACACCACCAGGAGCGGTGCGGTCATACCCGACCCGAGCGCGGAAACCAGTTCCGAGCCCAGCACCCACCAGGCCCCGTGAGCCAGGCGGGGCAGCTTCGTCGTCATGCCGAATCCTTTGGCCCGAGCGTTTCCAGGCCGCGGCGGACCGTGCCCAGGAGTGGGTGGCCGGATTCGACCGAGGCCACCAGGATGGTCACGGCCCGCTGCCACAGAGCCCTCGCACGATCCGGATCGCCGTGGCGGCCGGCGAGAGCCGCCAGGTTGTTCAAGGTCACCGCCAGTTCCGGGTGCCCGGTTCCGAGGGCCTGCTCCTTGAGCCGTAGGCAGCGGTCGAAGAGCTCCTCCGCCCGCGTGTAGTCCTCGCGCCTGTAAGCCAGGGCGGCCAGGTTCCCCAGCGCGACACCGGTCTCGTAGTGCTCCGGACCGTATGTCTCCTCGATGGTCGCCAGCGCCTCGGTCAGAAGCGTCTCCGCCTCGTCGAGCTCGCCGAGCTCGATCAGCACCGGGGCCAGGGCCGCCTTGTCCAGCGCCACCTCCACATGGTCCGGCCCCAACGCCCGCTCACGGATGGCGATCGCACGCCGGCCCGGCTCCACCGCGGCGGCGAAGTCACCGCGTGAATGCGCCAGACCACTCAGGTTGTGGTGCAGTGATGCCGCCGCTCGCTGATCGCTGACGCTGTTCCCCTCCAACAGCGTCAGGGCCCGCTCGTAGAACGACTTCGCCTCATCGAACTTCCCCGTGTACTTGAACAAGATCCCCAGCTCGTTGCACACATCGATCCGCATGCTCCCGGGCACGGCAGCTGCTTCCTCAGCCGCTGCCAACGCCTCACGCAATACCTCCTCCGCCTCTCTATAACTGCCCTGGGCCCGGTACAGGCCGCCCAGCAGAGCGCGAGCCCGCACCCACAGCGGCACATCGCCCATGCCGACAGTTGCCTCGGAGGCCAGCTCGAACAGCCGCCCGGCCCGTAGATGGTCACGCTCGTCCCGCGCCCGTATCCCCAGCGTCAGCAACGCCAGCGCAACAGCCTCCGCTCCCTCGCCAGCCTCCTCCCCAACCGCCGAGGCTGCCGCTAGCAGTCCCGTCCCATCGCGCGCTCCATGCTCGTCCACCATCTCGGCCACCGCCCGCAGCAGCCCCTCTGACACCGACACCACAAGCAAACCCTTCCATCGAGAAGCAGAGCGGGGCCCGCGCCTAAGCACAGACCCCGCCCCTCGGAACCGCCGACCAGGACCGAACCTCACCGGGCACGGCCGCACGCCCCCGTTATCTGCTCATCCCGAGCAACAACACCAACCGCAACGGTCAGTACCGAAGCGCAACCTCAGCGTGGTTCAGCTGGCTGCCGGGCTCGAGGGCGACCTCGGCGTGGTTCAGCTGGCTGCCGGGCTCGAGGGCGACCTCGGCGTGGTTGACGGTAATGCCGTCTGCGGGGACGTGGCTCATCTGTATCTCCTGAACTCGAGTCGGTGTAAATACGCTGCGTAATGGCAGAGCAGAGCTCAAAGCCAGGAAACAGCCTGATCAACAGGCGGGAGCCAGTCCTGAGTGTTCGATACTCAGATCATGCATGCAGATCAGAATGAAGTGTCAGTGTTCGATGGCGGAGCTTCGATCTGACTGGACGCCCTCACCTGTTTACAAAGGGTTACAGAGTCTGGTTCGGTAGAGAGCGCGTCCAGGGGCCATGTTCACTTGGAAGCGTTCATCTAACGACGGCCTCGCCTCCCCTCGGGCCGCGACCGGGTCGGCCGGCCCCGGCCCCAGGCGTCCGTGGAGGCGCAAGTCGGCTTTCCGGGCGGTCTCTCGATGCGCAATTTCGATTCTGGTCTTCGATCCACTCCCACACCGCCACAGGATTCACCGGGGTGGCCAGCTCCACACTTCATTCGTCGCCCCTGCCGACGGCGGTCATGACAAGCGGTTCTGATTCACTTCTGTGGGTTCCGGAGGGTGACGGCCTTCAGTCGGCGAGGAGTATCTGCCTCGGCGCTCGGTCATCATCGCAGTGAAAGGAGCGGACGCACGCGGCGACGGCGTCCAGTTCGGGACGACGCGACAGGAGCTCCTTGAGCTGAGCACGCTGCTCTCGTCCACGTGGTCCGGGTGCGGCGTGATCAGCCAGGTGGCCGTGCGGACCGTCAGCGTCCTGGGCTTGTCGGGCGCGGGTTTGCCGCTCGCCCGGATCTCCTGGAGCTGCCGGCGCACGGTCCTCTTGCTGCCGGTGAAGCCGAGCTCGGCGATCTCATCGTGGAGCCGTGCAGCGCTCGTTCCAGCGCTGGTGGAGGTAGGGCGAGTAGGCGCGATCCGGTGCCCAGCGGTGCCTCCTCGGGCGTGGCCGCGTGCGCATACCGACGCACCGTCTTGCGGTCCAGCCCGAGAGCCTCGGAGATCACCTGGATCGGGACGCCCTTGCGATTGAGGGCGTGCACGGCAGCGTGACGCTCGCGGCGCCGGATGACGCGCATCCCCTCCGGTCGCCCGACACCTCCTGCTCGGCAGCGACATCAGCAGGCGCGTCCTCGGTAGCCTCGACGAGGCAACTGCGGTGCGCAGCAATGCACTTCTCGACGGGCCTCACACAGGTTCTTCCAGAAATGGAAGCGGTCTGCGACCTGGATCGCGTCAGGGCAGGCGGTGCGTACTGCCTCGGCATAGGCACTGGCCCTATCCCGGCAGACGATCTCCGCTTCCGGGATGTGCGCGCAGCCACACGGTGAGGGGTCTCGGCGGTGTGGTCTGGCAAGACGTCGACGCGTTCGCCGGTCTCCATGTCCAAGATGATCGTGCCGTAGACGTGCCCCTTCTTCAGAGCGAAATCATCGACGCCCAGCACACGCGGTGCGGCGTCGACCTGCTTGTCCGGAAGCCTGCGTACGATTCTGAGCAGGGAGTTCGCGTTCGTCGGGATGGACGGGTGCGCGGCCAGCCGGGCGCCGGGACGTCCGGCGAGTGCCAGTGCGATCTTCTCCAGCGAGTAACGCAGGAGCGGCGTGCGCCGCGCGAATCGCTCGGTGAGCCCGTCCGCCTGCTCGACGAACGTGCGGCGACCGCACCCTGCTGCCAGGCAGAGGAAGCGTCGTACCAGCAGGTCGATCACGGCCTGCCCGGCCGCCGCGAGGTCGGCCAGGCGCCGCCGTTAAGCACCATTGACGCGGCCGGACACGGTACCGCAGTCGGGGCAAGCCACCTCGCGGGTCACCGTCCGTGCCGTGAGGGCTATCCCGCCGCCCTCTGCTCTGACCTCGTCCACCACCACGGCGGACAGACGGGAGAACGCCGTGGAGAACGTCGAGAACACACTGCAATCACACGAACGGCCATCCCTCCACCCGGTTGTAACGCCATGTCACCGACCCACAAGAAGTGGATCAGAGCCTAACAAGCTCCCCATAGGCAGCCGTTTACCGCCCCACTGATGGCCACGGGATTCCCTGGGTACGGCCAGTTTTCTCCCCGCTCGCCCGACGAGTCCTGCTCGGCGAGGCTCGAGCGGGTGAGGAACAGCAGGGAGATCGTGGAGATCCCCGAGGCTTACGACTTCACGGGGAGTTACCGCGCGGCGGCCGAGCTGGCCGGGTGCGACCACCACACGGTGGCCCTCTATGTGACGATGCGGGCCGCTGGCCAGAACCCTGGCCAGCACCGTAACCGGGCCCGGAAGACCGACTGCTATCCCCGAAGACCGGGGAACTGGTGGTCCGCCCGCAGAGTAGAGGTCCGCGCCGGCGTGGTGCGCGAGCGGAGGGCCACCACGCCGACGGCTACCGGCCGGCCGCCGCCGGAGGACACCTCTCCGGCAAGGTCCGCCACGAGGGTGTGAACCCGCCGGAGGGCGGGCTCCCGTGGCTCTCCCCGCCCCCGCCCGGCGGCGGCACCACGACGTGAGGTCCGCTCGCGAGCACCGCGGCGTCGAGGTCCGGGCGCAACCGGACCTTGAGGTCCTGGCGGACAAGGGGATACCAGGGCGCCGGGGTCCACGCGGCTCTGCGCGCCCCTGTCGAACAGACGATCTCCCGGATCAAACAGTGGAGGCTCTTCCGCCACGCCCGCGCCAGCCCCAACCCGCGCACGTCAGCCGCGGCAGCCATCCTCACCCACGGTCCACACGTGAAAAAGGCTCCGAGAATCAGCGGGTATGCAGTGACAGGTGATCGATAAAGTCGGTGAAGGCGTCATGGAAGGCACTCATGGAGAGCCTCATCACGACGAGGAACTTCTGAAGTTCAGCGTCGTCGGTGAGGCATTGTTCCAGCATGTTGCAAGTGCGCGCCCAGTGGCCGTCGTCTCCGCCGTCAAACCCGATGTGGGAGGAGAGGAATCGGGTTACCGACGGGGGGTGGTCTATGCCCCACGCCGCGGCCTGGACGTGCAGCTGGGCGATGAGATCCTCGTCCATGTTGGCGGAAAGCCCCTCTGCGACCAGGGGGGACGCCATGAGCAGGACAGGATCTTGTTCGAAGCCTGATGAACTTTGCTGTCCCGCCATGAACTGGAAGACACTGGGGCAGGGCACCATGTCCGACGTTACGAACTGGACATCGGCGCCCAGTGCGGCGAGGTCACTCTCGATGATCCGTTCGTGGTTGATTTCGCCCTTGAGGTGATTCAGCCAGTGATCTCGAAGGTTTCGGCCGTGCGAGTGTGAAACGGCTCGTGCGATCAGACGGGTTGTCCACCGGACGAACTGGTGGATGTTTGACATCGCGTAGATGTACTGCTCCTTCGCCAGAGTGCCGGACCGGATCGACTCGAAGAAGGGTGTTGCGTAGTAGCTGGGGAGCCAGCGGTGCAGTACCTCCACCAGTTCCGGTACGAAGCCGGACTTCAGACACTGGCGAAGCTCCTGGTCTGCCGCTGCCTCGAACGCTGTATGAGCCGCCTGGTCGACGCGGTGCCAGACCGCGGTGTATCCGGGGGGCGAGGTAGCCCTGCTCAGAGGGGTGAAGCCCAGTACCGCGCCCAGGCCGGCTGCGGTCCGCGGGGCTACCTGGGCCACGGCGGTGTGGCGCCCCCATATCCGGCCACGGCGCAGTGCCAGGTAGAGAATGGCGGGGAACGCCGCCTGTGGCGCATCCTCGGCAACCCGCACCCGGCGGATGGCGATCGACTGCCGCAACTGCTCAGGGCGTACTCCGCTGTTCTGGCCGAACGTACAGTGCTCGGCCCGCTCAACCACGGCGGAGGCCATCACCTTGTCGGCCCGGAGGATCTCGACGCAGGTTGAGTCAGCGCCCGCGGCGCTCACGTCCTCGTACCACTCGGATCCGGAGTTGCTGCGGATAGTGGATACAGCCCTCTCCCGGAAGCTCAGGGTGGGGATGTCGCCATTCATAGCATGGCCTTTCTGTACGGGCACGGCGGGCTGGCAGGTGCCTGTTGGGCTGGGAAGGCGGTAGTGAGTCGAATCGGGCGGCCTGAGGAGGCCTGGATCGGCACTGCCAGTCAGGGGCATGCGACGACTTGCGCCGCGTAGGACAGACCGCCTCCGAAGCCCAGCAGGAGTACGAGGTCTCCGCCGCGGATCTGGCCCGAGTGCTTCAGTTTGGACAGAGCTATGGGGATGGAGGCCGCGGACGTGTTGCCGGATTCGGCAACATCTCGCGCGATCACAGCGCGAGTCGCGCCGATCTTTCGTGCGATCGCGTCGATGATGCGGACATTGGCCTGGTGTGGGACGAATGCCGTGAGAGCGGTGGGATCTACCCCTGCCCGCGTGCACGCTTCCAGAGCCACAGGTGCCAGCGCGCTGGTGGCCCACCTGAATACGCTCTGGCCGTCTTGAGTGAACTTGTCTGTGGTCAGGTCGATCCTGATCGCAGACCCCTTTTCAGCGTCGCCGCCCCAGACCACGGGCCCCATCTCGGGACGGTCACAGGCGGTGACGATCGCTGCGCCGGCGCCATCACCGAAGATGACGCATGTCGTGCGGTCGTTCCAGTCCATGAAGTCCGACGCCTTCTCGGCTCCGATAACGAGTGCGCGGCGGGAAGCACCCGCGAGCACGGAGTGCTGAGCCAGGGCGAGCGCGTGTACATAGCCAGAACAGGCCGTGTTGACATCTATAGCGGCTGGGTGGCGCAGGTCCAGACGGGCGGAGACCTGGGAGGCCACGTTGGGGAGTCGGTGGACCGAGAAGCAGGTGGCTACCACAACGAGATCGATCTCGTCAGCCTCAAGTCCACTCTCCGCGAGACAGGAAGCTCCGGCCTTGACGGCCATGTCGACCACCGACTCGTCCGGCCCGGCCAAGCGTCGGGTAACCACTCCGATTCGCTGACGAATCCAGTCGTCACTTGCGTCGACAGTTTTCTCGAAATGAGAATTTGGAACCACGCGATCGGGCTGGAAGTGGCCGACCGACAGCAGGCGGGTTCCTTTTGCGCGGAGGGTCATATTCATTCTCTGGAACGCCAATCAGTCGCTAGCTCGAGTTCGCTCGAGGTGTCTCCTGGTTTACATCGAGTGATGCGTCCAATGACCGAGCCAGGAGGATCTCGAGATGAGTGACCGCCCACTCCAGTGAGGCGGATACCGCATACGGGTGGAACGTGTAGAGAACCAGGGTGTCGTCGTATTCGGGCTCTGGTGCGCTGACGTCCTCGTGGATAGTGCAGCCAAGCCGCTGGAGCATCAGATGCTGATTAGCAGCTGTGCCGACCAGCCCCCAGGCCAGTGACCGCTTCAGTACTCTCGCCATCACCAGGCACGCCAGCCCCAGCAGCGGGCCTACGGTGAAGTGCTGAAAGTCCTGGCTGACCGCGAGGCGTCCACCTTCGACTACCTGATCCCGAGGAATTCCGAGTCGCGAGAGAACAGAAGAGGCAGCTGGACCGAACATCCTCTCCACAGCACCAGTACCAGGTGGAATCCAAGAGTACGGGACGGTTCGGACGGCACCGAGAAGTTGATCTGACTGCCCTTCTCGCAGCTGAACATGAAATGCGTTCCAATCGAGATCCTGCTCGTCTGAAAAACTGTCACCGCAACGAAAGAACGGACGCCTCCCTCCCTCATAATAGGTTCTTCCCCGGAATGTTGACACTTCCGAGACGAGCCTCTGACTCTCCGGACTTGACGGGCCTCGGACTGCGGACACGTCCAGGACGTCTCCCTTTTCAAGGGCCGAAAATAGCCGTCTGTAAGTGGAATCGCGTACAGAATACGACCCCATTCATCTCACCTCTTTTATCCCGTCTCGCACCACTGGTTTCCGGGGTTCAGGCTGGCGGATTCGGCGGACGAACTCCGTCACGCGATGCCCTGGGGATTGAAAGCGGCTATTCCACAACCTCGGGCGTCAGGAGTCGATGCCGATGATCCGCGATCCACCTGTTAACTGTGGGGAATCGAGGTTGGCTGTCATCCGTGTCTCCGCTGTGCGCCGCATGGCAGGCTCGGCGGCTTCGCACTTACGTCGGCAAGCGCGGCGCCGCACCTTGCCGCTTGAAGTTTTTGGGAAGTGCACCGTGCCTGACGATCTGAATATCGTCCCCCTGCAGGCGTTGCTTCTCCCATATCGCGTCCTGTACGAGTCGCCGCAAGTAGTCGAGCCCCACTGTTTTGAGCACTCGTCCGTCGGCCTCGGTTGCGACGACGATTCGTTCAACGGGTCCCCGGTTGAGAAGGCGACCGCACAGTTCGGGTGGAGGCCGGAGGAGGTCCTGTAAGGGATGAAAGTCATTTTGTCGCCAAGAGGTCTGGATTGGTCGGCTGCACCTCCAAGGAGACGCTGAAAAGTCACCATGCGGCTGAGTAATCATTACCTAGCCCTCCGAACTTTCGTGACGGTCCGCCGACGGAGTCGGTGGACGCTTTCGCGTGGTGGGGTGAGGCAGGTTCCGGGCCTGAGCATCGCCTCGGGGTGGCGCCGGGTTCCACTGCTCCGGGTACGGAGCAGTGGCGAAGGGGGAATCCGTCGGTCAGCCGGGGCCTGCCAGCTGGGGTAAGCCGGTCGATGGCGGCGGTGATGTCTGGTCCAGGGCTAGTGCCGGGCCAAACAGAGGAGCCGTCGGCGGCCGGTGGCACCGTCATGCGGATCCGCACCGCCCGCTTCCCCCAGGTCAAAACCCTTGAGTGGTGGAGAGATCGCTGCAAACGGGTTGATCGGCGGGGTGCCGAGCGGCACCGTGAACGGGCCTTGCCCCCCGATGCTGAACACACGGGACACTGGATCCTGAGGATCTGAGAACGGACATCTCGCGGTCATGAAGAACTATCCGCCGGAGTTCAAGGCGGACGCGGTCGTGCTGTACGAGTCGCGGCGCGCGGCGATCAGGTCGGTCGCCGCCGATCTGGGGATCAATCCGGAGAGGCTGCGGAACTGGGTGAGGGCTGCCGGTGCGAGCCGCCCGGATCCAGTTGCGCAGGTCTCGGGATTGCCCCCGAGATCGGCGGCGATCTGCTTAATCGTCGCTCCGGCCGCGATTGGTACAGCGCGACCGCGTCCCGCCTTTGCCGGTGGCCGTGGTGGTCGCCGGTCCGGGCCGGGTCTCAGGGCTTGCGGGGCGCCGGTGCGGGCACCTTCGGCGAAGAACGCCTCGCGGTCGCGGCAGACGATCTCGACGCCAGGGTGCTCGCGGAGCCAGGCGGCCAGGGTCCCCGCCTCGCGGTCGGGCAGCAGGTCCAGGGGCTGGCGTGTCTCGCAGTCGATCAGGATCGTGCCGTGCCGGCGGCCCTTTCTGGTCGCGAATTCGTCCACTTCCAGCACCCGCGGCACCTCCCAGACCGGCTCCGGCAGCGATCACCACGCGCAGCACGGTCTTCCGGCTGACCGCGAAGCCCAGCACCAGCCCCAGTCGGACCACGGCGCGAGCGGCCAGGACGGCACCAAGAGCACCGATGATCCCCTGCAGGACGGGCGTTCGCCGACCGTAGCGGCTGGTCAGCCCTTCGACCTGCTCGGCGAAGGTCACCCTCGCACAGCCGTGGTTGTCACAGAACAGCCGGCGCACAGATAACTCGATGAGTGCCGGCCGGGTGCTGATCGGTGCATTGGCAATCCTGCGTCCGTAACGGCTGTGCACCCGCATCGACGGCGCTCCGCACCCCGGACAGACGGCAGCCGTCCCGTCCTTCGTGCTCGCCGCGACTCGCAGCACGCCGCTCTCCACCACCACGCGTTCCGCCAGCACCGTCACCAGGTGCGGGAACCCCAACGCCAGCAAGGTTTCACACGACCGAAGGATGGTGCACGGATAACGGAGCGTTACCGGCACGACGAGGCAGGTTCATGATCGGCGGTGAGATTGGGAGCCACCCTGATCGGGTGGCTTCTGCTTGATCCTGGGGTGTGTGTCTGGAACGGCGGCGGGTCGTGGAACGTCTAGCGTGGTGCTCCCCGGCCCTTCCGCTCCATGCCCCTGACAGGCGCGGCGTGGAAGGCCCAGTCTCGTTTCGAAGCTGTTCCGATCTGCCTGCCTGCTCGGTGCAGGTGGATACGCGTATCGGCCGCAGCGTGGCCTGCCCAGCCGCCTAGGTATCAAATACTCATGATTTTTTGACGATTCTGCGTTCGACTGAATTTCGCAATATGGTCAACTTGTGGGGTATTGGAAAATGAGTGATCAAAACGCGGTCGAGAGCTTCCAGGATGCTTGGGAGGCTTATTGGGGTGAGACCTCTGGTCGAGCTGCCTCCGGATATGAATCCGGATCGATGTGGGACGTTGATGTCGAGCGCGCAGTAGCAAAGGATTACAATTCGTTCCAGCGCTTCATGGACACGGATCTACCACTTATCGACCTGGGTTGTGGCAGAGGGCTCCAGACGCAGTACTTGGCACGCCACTACGGAACGGTGCTGGGTGCCGATGTGTCGACCTCCGCGATAGAAATGGCCAGCCGTGAATACGGTGCTCCAGGTCTTGAGTACCGCGTGCTGGATGCGCTCGACTCTGAAGCTATCCGAGATTTGCATGGAGAATTCGGCGACGTCAACCTCTATATACGAACGCTGTTGCATTTCATTCAGCCGGATAGTCGTAGGCGCTTTGCTGAGTCCGTTGAAACACTACTTGGGGAGAGGGGGACTCTCTATCTCTGCGAGCTTGGGCCCACTGCACCTGAATACTTTCAGTCTTGGATTCAGAGAAATGGGATGCCGGCTCAACTGGAGCGAGTGATGAGAGCTGGCGTGCAGCCCGGCTCTGTGACTCCAGAACAGGTCCGTGAGCTGTTTCCCGATGACCGTTTCGAGACTGTCCTGGAGGGTCACTTCACGAGCGAGCCCGTCAGCAAGACGTTGGCTGGTGAGAACAGCACCGCAGCGGCAGAGCTGTGGTCGCCTCCTGGCTATTTCGTCATCCTTCGGCCTCGAAAGTGAGCGACTGCTTCTGATCTGGCTCGCCTGCTCAGGGGTGGCGGGTGTAGGTGTGGAGCTGGTCGATCTCGGTGAAGCCGGCGGCGGTGTGGAGTGCGAGGGCGGCGTCCAGGTCGGGCCGGTCGTGCGCGGGGACCGGCAGGACTGTGGTGACTTCGCGGACGCCGCAGTCGGCGAGATGAGCCAGACACTGTTCCAGAAGGATGTTGCCCACGCTGCGGCGCTGTGGTGTCAGGCGCGCCCATTCCAGGGTTGTGGCGCCGTCGAGGGGGTGCGGACGACGGCCTCGCCGATGGGTGTGCCGTCCCGCTCCCGCAGATACAGACAGGCGACCGCCGCGGTCGTCCAGGCGTGGTGAAGGTAGCGCCACCGGTCCGTACTGGAGAACCCCCCAGTGCCCGGCGAGTTCCGGGACGGTTGGACGCCGCGAGCCCTGCGGGCGCCAGGGCGGTGGGCTGGGTGAACGCGTGCACCGTCCGCCGGCCCAGACGTGCCACCACACTCGATCAGCGTCTAGGCCAGGATCTGCTCGTCCTCCAGGCAGCAGCCACAACAACATCCCGGCCCCGTCTGCGGACCGCACCGCCCGGGGCACCGCGCCCACCACCCGATCGTCCGCGCAGGCGAGCACCTCGGTGCACACGTCATCCAGCCCGGCCCGCGTCACGGGGCCGCCGGGGCAGGGTACCGTGCACCGCCTGGTCGAGTTCGGCGAATGTCGGGCCGGGCAAGCCGGGCAGCAGATCCGCCACGAGCTCCGGCACCACCGCCCGGTCTGCCGGCTCCAGTGGCCGCACCACCGCCTCCACGCCCGCCCCTGCCATCGCCGTGGCCACCCGTCTTCGCCTTTCTTTGTCGTGTCGGTGGCCAAGCTTCGCTGCGGCCCCTCACGAAGCCGCCGAGTGACACGCCACGAACAGGCCGCGACCGTCAGGAACCGGGCCAGACGGGGCGGCCGGTCAGCCGGTTCCATTCCTCGTCGTCACGCCCGGGGACTGAACGTCCGGCGCTCTCCCACTCCTGGACGAGCCTGATGAAGATCGGCTCCAGCCCAGAGGGGAGAACCGATTCCCCGCCTCGCTGTGCAGCGATCTCGGGGCGCGGCTTCATCGTCGTGGTGGACACGCCGGGTTCAACGCCGCCCAGAGGCACCGGGTCACGGCGTCGAACCGGCGGGCGAAACGCAGGACGGCCCGGTCATATCTCGCCCGGCAGGACACGCTGCGCGGCAGCATCACCCTCACGGGGCACGGCCTGGCACGATGCAGCCGTTGCCTCTACCCTGCCCCGCTGACCTGATCCCCGACGCCACCACCGGTGACGCCTTCACCACCGCCTACCAGCAGGCCCAGCGGCAGCACGCCGTCTTCATCGCCGTCGAACGCCAGGGCCCGCGGTGGACGGTGAAAGCCGACCTGCTCACCGCCGGGGCGCACCACACCCTCGACGAGCAGGTCTACGACACCGTCCGCGAGGCGGTCCTCCGCCTGATCCGCACGCGCCAGATCCGCATGGACTCCGTGGCCGGCCCGGTCTACTTCGTCCTTTACGACGTGGAAACCGAGGAACGGGCCCGCGAGCTCGCCGCGGCACTGCACACCGCCCTCTACAGGGACCCCCGGACCGCTCACACACGCCGCCCAGGGATCTTGACCGGGGATGCCGGAGGTGGTGTGGCGCGGTTCGGGGTCGGCGGTTAGGTTGGCCACCACTGTCACCAGCGTCTCGCCTGCCCTACCGCCCCGTTCCTTGCCAGTCACCGGAGTGTGATCACCGTACCGGTCTGTGCGGCCCTGGGCGGCACGATGGCCGGTATGGCAGATGGGGAGAAGACGCTGGAGGCGGCGGCTGCGGCGCTGCATGCGGCGCAGGGGGCGGTCCGCGCGGCCTGCCGGCGGTTGTCGGCGGGGATCGTCGAGGCGTACCGGGGTGGAGAGCCGGTGGCCCGGATCGCCAAACGCACCGGTCGGGACGTGCTCGGGATCCGCAATCTGCTGGCCGCGGCCCAGACGACACGCAGCAGCCGATAGCGGCTTCCAGGTGCACCGCGTGGCTGGGGGTGCGAGACCGGTTCAAGGGGCAGGGGCCGGTATCCGGGACGGTGCGAGCTGGCGCACGAAGAAGGGCGGGATCCCGCAGGGACGACTGGGGATCCCGCCCTTGGGCCCGGCCTGCCGCGTGGCGTCCCCTGGTGCGGTCGGGCCGGCCGGCCCCCCTGTCAGGTAGGGGCCGGGGTCTGGAGGAGGGTCAGGCTGTGGTGAGGCGTGCCCAGTGGGTGGCGCCGCGGGTGTGGTTGTGGGTGCCGTGGGCGTCGGCCAGCATGTCGACGACGGCGAGCCCGCGGCCGTGTTCGTCTTCGGTGCAGGAGGAAGTCCACGCACCGTCGCGGGCGGCGGGTCCGCCGTCGGTGACACCGACCCAGACCCGGTTGCCGGAGTGTTCGCGGTGCAGGTGAAGGAAGAGCGGAGCCTGCGCGTGCTCGACCGCGTTGGTGACCAGTTCCGAGACCACCAGTACCACCGCCCCGGCCGTCTCCTCATCCACCCTCCACGCCTCCAGGACCGCCTGGGCGGTGTGCCGGGCGTCGCCCGCCGCTTCCGGCCGGTGCTCCAGCGCCTGCGTGAGATCGTCGTCGGCGGGCTTGCGCGGGGCGGGGATGCGCGCCGTGCGGGTGTCACCGGTACCGTCCCCGGCAGCCGTCCGCCGCACGCCCGCACCGCCGGTCAGGCCGGTCAGGCCGGTCAGGCTGCCTGGAACAGTGGTGGCGTAGGTGGCGTACATGGCGATCACTTCCGGGAGGAACTGCTCTTGGTCTTCGGGTGCGGATCCTGAGGTGTGTCCGGGATCTGCATCCCTCTGCTGACCACACTCCTCCCGCCGCTCCCGCCGTCCCTGAGCAACCGATACCCAAAACGGACAAATAGTCTGCTGGGGTTGCCGGGGCGGAGGCCCCCGGCAGCTCGTGGCAAGCCTTCCGGGGGCGCCCGGGTGCAGCGGGGTACGCGGAAGGGAGGGGGAGCGCCGCGCACCCCGCCGGTCTCTCTGCCGGTCTCCATCTACCGGCCGGGCCAGGGGCTGTCTGCCAGCATGACCCACTCCCGGTCCTCGGCGCCGGGTACGACACGCCCCGTCACGGACCGGCCGACGGGCCGGCCCGGTTACGACACTTCCGGCCCACGGGCAGTTTGACGTCGTCATCGGCCCCTGGGGCATGGTCTTGGACGGAGCCTGCGGGCGCGCCGCCTCGGTGCTCCGGGCGGATCCTGCCCTCCCCTGCCCGCCGTCCTTGGCGGCGGCGGTGGTACCCCTCCCAGCGGTATGTCCCGGAATATGTTCTTGGCTGGTTGGTGGTTTGCTGCGGGGTACGGCCGGGCCGTGGAAGGCGCTGGCCGTGGCGTTGAGGTGGGCGAACTGGGCGTCGCGGTCCGGATGGCCGGCACCTTCGGTGGTCTTGACGGTGCCCTGCAGGCTGTAGCCCAGGCCGTGCAGCAGGCGCCCAACGGTTGCGGCACTGACCCGCTGGCCAATGGTCCGCCGGGCGATCACGGAGAAGATCCCGTTCGGATGGGTCACCACGGACGCCGGCTACAGCTACTCCAAGAGCTGGCGGACCGAGCTGGAGCGAGCCGATGTCTTCCATTGTCATGGCCACCACCCGTCACGACACAGTCGTGACCCGCTGGGCCATGGACCACCCGGTTCACGACTTGTTCAACGGGCTGCCGAGGCAGAAGTGGAAGCGCCGGTCCTGCGGCAACGGCTCCCACGGGCCACGGGCCTTCGACTGGGCGAGAGTCGAGGTCAGGCCCCGGCACCGGGAAGACCGCCGGCACTGGGTCATCGCCCGCCACAGCGTGAGCCGGCCCCAGGAGATCTCCTACTACATCGCCTACTGCCCCCGCGGTCGAGGAGTGCTTCCAGACCGCCAAGCAAGAATGCGGCCTGGACGACTACCAGGTCCGCCGCTATCCCGGCGGGCACCGCCACATGACTCTCGCCATGGCCGCCCACGCCTGCCTCACCGTCCTGCGGGCCCGCGAACTCGACACCGGGAAAGCAGAAACGGATCCTCCGGCGCCTCGTCCCCCTCAGCCTTCCCGAACTCAGACGCCTGATCCACCGCCCCCCGGCACCCGTCGCCCACGTCCTGCACTGGTCCAACTGGTGACGCCGACGACAACACCAAGCCCGCGCCAGCCACTACAAACAACGCGGCCACACACCACCCGAGCCTGCCCAACCGGCACCACAAAGACCGTTCCAGTACTAAGTCGCGTCCGGTGCGGCGCGCTCCGCGTCATAACTCTCACGCGCCGCCTCGACCTGGGGCATCCGATCCTCCACCAGACTAATCAGACCGATCAGCCACTCCGCGATCTCGCGGCCGAGCTGGGTGAGTCGGTAGTCGACCCGCGGCGGATTCATGGGCTGGGCCTCGCGGTAGACGAGGCCGTCGCGCTCCAGGACGTGCAGGGTTTGCGACAGCATCTTCTCGCTCACACCGTCGACCCGTCGCCGCAACTCGTTGAAGCGGAACGTCCCTTCGCGCAGAGCGCCCAGGGTCAGGCAGCCCCAGCGGCCCGTCACGTGCTCCAGCGTGCCGCGCGAGGGGCAGGTGCGCGTGAACACGTCGTAGGCGAGGTCGTCAGTCATGTCTTTCACCGTACTGCTGCGCAGCGCTTACCCTGATGAGTACTCCACGCTTACGCAAGGCAAGCCCCTGCCTGCCGAGATGTCCAGTCCGAGGACCCCTCTCGATGGCTGCCGCCGTCCTTCTCCATCGCCTACCGCACCGCAGTTCTGGTCGAGCCAGCCGGTCCGCGACGACACGGCCCCACCGTCCACTCGGTCAACGTCGACGAGAGGCCACCGGTTGCAGCGGTTGAGACATCAGATTCGAATCCGCAACCCGAAGGCCTCGCCTGATATCCGCCCGCCGACCTTCACCCGATCGATGGCCACTCTCAACATGCACCGCAATCCAGTCACACCCATCGGATACTGCGCACTCACCAGATGAAATTATCTGTCAACACTCACCGCCCTTCGTGCGCGCACTCACATCTCTTTTGATTCCCTCAATCCACCTCTGCCGACAGAGTCGAGAGCAAAGCGACTGGCCGAAAGCAATTCTTCCCGCCGGCTTGAAGTTACTTCCACATTGCCTACACCTGAACACAGACTCCCCCTTCTGTGGATCATTTCTACTTGATCTTGCGACAGCGTGGGTGAGTAGAATTTACCTACTTTCCACGGCGTCGCACGATCTAGACCCGTGCACCGCACGTGCGGTGCACGGTTGTCGGTCTGGTCGTTGATGTGATGTGTCGATGATTTCGCGTGCCGAGCGGCCGCGGGTGCGTCGTCCACGGATGAACGCGGAGATCGCGCCGGTGGCGGAGAGGCGTCTGGGCGCTCTGCCTGCCTATGCCGAATTTCTGCGCCGGCTGGATGTGGCCCGGATCATCGGCGAGCTGTGCCCGGTGCGCGACGTCGCGCATCTGCCCCACAGGCAGGTCATCGAGGTCCTGATCGCCAACCAGCTGTCCGCGCCCGCTCCGCTGGTGCGGGTCGGCGACTGGGCCCGCGAGTGGGCGGTCGAGGAGGTCTTCGGGATCGAGGCGGACCTGCTCAACGACGACCGTATCGGCCGCGCCCTGGATGCCATCGCGCCCGGGCTGGAGGCCGTCGTCGGCAGCGTGGGAGCGCAAACGATCGCCGAGTTCGGGATCGATGTCTCGCGCCTCTGCACAGGGACATGACCAGCATGTCCCTGCACGGCGCCTACGAGCGCCAGGAGGAGGGATTCCCTCAGGTCACGTACGGTCACCCCGAGGACCGACAGGCGGATCTGAAAGCAGGTCCAGACCGGTATCGCGATCTCGGCGGACGGCGGGATCCCTGTCCTCCACCGCGCCTACGACGGCGGGGCCGGCGAGGTCTCCCAGGTCGTGGGGCAATGACGGCCCTGCGCGAGACGGCCGCGCCCCGCGACTTTTTGATGATCGGCGATTCGAAGTTGATCTCCTACGGCAACCTGCTGGCCCTGCGAGGAGCAGGGTGAGGTTCATCGCTCCAGCTTCCTCGGCGAGGATCCCCGACGGGCTGTACGCAACGCTCGATCTTGAGCAGCCCGCCCCGTCGACTACGCCGCCGGACGGGACGTGAACAAACCTCTCGATCGGCGCGGGCGATACCGGGTCCTGGAGGGCACCCAGACCCTGGCCGGTCCGCGCAAGCGCGATCCGCAGATCACCGTGCGCCGGATCCTGGTCCATTCCAGTGCCAACGCGGCGGCCCAGCAGGCCGCCCGCACCCGGCGTCTGGAGAGCGCGTGTGAGGAACTGGACAAGCTCGAGCGTGCCTGCGGTGGCCGGCGCTACGCCACCGCTCAAAGGGTCACCGCCCGGATCGGTGTGATCACCAGCAAACGCCGTATCGGCTCCTGTCTGGTCACCTCCATCACCGTCGATGAGGCCGGACGGCCCACCCTGACCTGGCACTATGACCAGGAGGCCCTGGCCGCCGAGGCCGCCACGGACGGCTGGTACGCGTTGCTGACCACCCTCGATCCCGCTGAGGCCGACGTCGCCGAGGTCCTCGTCTGCTACAAGGGCCAGCCAGCGATCGAGCGCCGCTACAGCGACTTCAAGGGCCCGCTCGCCGTGGCTCCGGTGTTCTTGCACCACAACCGGCGCATCGCCGCTCTGATCACCGTGATCTGCCTGGCCCTGCTGTGTTCTGCCACTCATCGAACGCCAAGTCCGCCAGGCCCTGGGCGGGAATCAGACCATGCGCGGGCTCTACCCCGGCATCCGGACCCTCCGCCCGACCGGACGCATGATCCTCTACCGGCTCGCCGACCTCAGGATCCGGGCCGGAACAACCACCGACCCACCAACCATCCTGATCACACGCGCAGTTCAAGCCCACCTCTCCTCGAACTCCTCGGCATCTACGAAGCCCACCCACGCTGGCTGGACACCTCAAACCCCACGTGCGAAATCCGGGTCTAGACGGCTTCGGGCCCGTGGACGGAACTCTCGCCGAGTGCGCCGCGTCGGCGACGGCCGGGCGTCACGGATCCCGCGCCGGCAAGGTGCTACGGATCTGGCCCGAGTTGCCCGGCCGCACACATAGCGTGACTGCCGCGCAGACGCACAAGATCAGCCAGATCTGGGAGCCAGCGTCCCGCCCCCTCGCAGACCGCGTCTA
Source organism: Streptomyces sp. NPDC051909 (assembly GCF_040681095.1). NCBI lineage: Bacteria > Bacillati > Actinomycetota > Actinomycetes > Kitasatosporales > Streptomycetaceae > Streptomyces > Streptomyces sp. NPDC051909. The sequence continues at coordinate 20,943 of NZ_JBFAYA010000032.1, forward strand.
CCGGGGCGTCGCCCACCGGGCCACCACCGGCCCCAAACAGCCACCCAGCGCACCGTCAACCGCGCTCTCGCTCAGGCCTGGGCGCCCACTGCCGCATCCAGACCGGTCTTGCGACCCGTCTTGACCAGCAGCACCTCACACCCTGCGGTCCTCAGCCCGGGACCTGTAGGTTCACCCCTGTTTTCGCCCTGACGTGGGCAAAGCCGAACACAACACAGAAGGGGTAGAGCCGGCCGACATCGCCGAGGCGATGCGGGATCCCCCGTGCAGCTGGACCCAGACGCCCGCCCGCGACCAGATCAGGAACCGGCGGTGAGCCGTCGCCTTCGATATCCCGAAGCAGGCTGGCAGGACCCACCAGGCGCAGCCGACACCAGCACGTCGATGACCACGGCGAACAACGTCTCACCGGGCGTGTCCCGGGACCCGCCACATAGCAACTGCCCTTGGAAGGCGGGATCAGCGGCTCTGCGGTCTCCCACAGCCCCTCCGGAGACAATCAATCCGGACCCTACGTACCCCGCCCCGAAACCGGCCCAACGGCCGCCTCACCGCATAGGACACCGCCAAGAGCACCTCGCCACCCGACGCGTCCGGGACACCGCTCCATTAGCTCGCCCCGCCAGACCTCCCGGCCAATGAAGATCGCGACCTCGACCAGCACCACCCGATGCCCGATTCGCTCCGATCTAGGTATTGACTGCTCAGGGTTTCCATGCTCCACGAGAGTGTGCTGGAAGTACCAGAAAAAGCGTTCCGGCCCCCTTCCGGACAGGCAGTGATCCCGATGACGACCACCACGATCTCCCCCGCTCGGCGGCCGCGCCCCGCACCGCGGGCCATCCCGGCCGGTGAGCACGTGTTCGGCCTGCCTCTGGACCACGGCCCACACGCACCGGCCACCGCCCGCCACGCCGCCCGCCCTGTCCTGGCCTCCTGGGGACTGGATGAGGACCAGATCTACGACACCCTGCTGGTCATCTCCGAACTCGTCACCAACGCCGTCACCCACGCCCTGCCGCCCGTCACCCTCCACCTGCACGCGACGGCAGACGGATCCGGCCACGCCCGCGTCCACGTCAGCGACGGCGGCCCCCAACCTGCGTCCACCCCCACCAGCTGGGCCGCCACCCGCCCCGACGACGAACACGGCCGCGGCGACACCATCATCACCGCCCTCGCCCACCACACCGGAACCAGCCCCGGCCCCAGTCCCGACGGACTCATCGACCACTGGGCCGACCTCACAGCGGCCTGACCCACTCCCCGCCCCGGCACCGGAAACCACCCGCCAGCCGGCCTCGCCCACCCGAAACCGGAAGCAGCCATCCGAGCGGACGAACCACTCCACACCCACACCCCGCGACACGACGACACCACCGCGCTCCGCCCGACCGCGGAGCCCAACCTCACCCCCACCCCACTCGTCCACCAGGCGCTCACCCAGCGCTGACCGGACACCCCCAAGCCCCCCGGATCCACCGGCCCCACCTTCCACGACGGAACCGGCCGCGCGCGCTGAACCCGCTCCCCCCATTGCCTTCTTGGTGGCCCCGCAACGGGTGCCCGGCCTCCGGAGCTGGCATGACTTTCTCCCCCTGTCGAACGCATGGCCTGGGGTGGTGTCACCGGCTCCGGAGGCATCGACAGACCGCCGATTAGGGGCATGGCCACCGGCTTCTTCGCAGGTCGGGAGGCTCTTCGTAATGTGGATGTGGCGATCGGTGCCGTGGGACGGCCGGGCCGAAGTACGACCGGAGGACGCGCGTGATCAACGTCAGCGAGATCGGTGCTTTCCTCGGCCTGGACGTCGGCAAGGGCGAACACCACGCCAACGCCGTCACCCCAGCCGGGAAGAAGGCCTTCGACAAGCGGCCGGCCTGCAGAGCAGCGTCGGCGGCTATCTGCCGCGCGGCCTGATAGACAATGAGCAGACCGAACAGCTCCTGCCGGGCGTCGTCGGTGTGGCGCGAGCACAACACGCGGTCCGGCCCGCGCAGCGTGACCTTGAACCCGAAGTACGCGGTCTCTGCCTGCCACCTGCGGTGATAGAGCTCGGCGAGTTCAGCCGCCGGGTAGCGCTGGTGGTCCAGCAGTGTGGTGAACAGCCGCAGGCTCGTGGCCGTCGTCGTGCCGTCAGCGGCACGGACGGTCACCGTGGCCTCGATCACGCGTATGACCATGCCGGAGATCTGCGGCGCGATCGTGCGCCGGTGAGGAGTCCACCGGCGCAGACGGTCGCGTTCGTTGATCCCTGTGGACATCGACAGGTAGGTGCCGTCGGGAAGAGCGTGCAGTACCGGTGGCTGCAGGTCGGCGCTCATCCGCCACAGCGGTTGCGCTCCCAGTGGCCACGGCCGACCGGGCCAGCGCGAAACCCTTGCTGCCGCTGTCGGCCAGCAGCAGCAAGCCTGGTTTCAGCGCCCGGCACAGGTCCGTGCACTGGGACTCCTCTGACTGGGTCCACGGCCCCAGCACCGCGTCGATCAGCGCCCGGGTCCCGCACTCGACCAGTACGGACAGCCTGATCATGGGGAATCCGCAGACCCCGTTGCGGCCGGCGGCCCGGCCGCAATACGACCGGTTTGCCTCGCTGTCCGCGACCAGGATGCCGGTGCTGTCCCAGGCCACCGTCCGCAGACCCTTCCACCATGATCCGGCTGCGTCCTCGGCCGCTACCGCCCCTTCACCAAACTGAGCAGGCTCCAAGCCGACGAGCAGTTTGCGTACGTCCTCGCCGTGGGCGAGGACTGGAACAGGACTCGATTCGCTGCAGGCACTCGTCAACAGGACGGTCCGTTCAAGTTGATCAACGAGACATCCGCTCCCCTACCGAGCAAGGCCGTCAAATGCGCTGCGGCAGTGAGGTACCGTACCCTCAGCTACAGATACGGGAGTGTGGCGGAACTGGCAGACGCCCCGGATTCAAGTCCCGGTGCCCTTCGCGGCGTGAGGGTTCGACTCCCTCCACTCCCACCGACACCCCTCAGCCAACCCACAGCACGGGGCCCCGTCCACATCACTGAACATATTCGGGCGAAGCGGCGAGCAGGCCCCACTACCGGCCCCGTAGTGAAAGTCTGGCAGCAGCCCAGGAGAGCGTCCGGCGGCAGCGGGCAGAGGCCTGGAACATGGGGTGGGTGGGACTTGAACCCACGACCGACGGATTATGAGTCCGCTGCTCTGACCAGCTGAGCTACCACCCCTCCAGTCCGATTAGAACACGCGCCCGGTTCCGATACCCTGCCAGGCCGCGCGCCGAAATCGGCCCGCTTACGGGGATATGGCTGCGCAAACCGCTGGCTGAGAAGCCCCCGGGACGCGTTTGCCCGTTCTGCGTATGCGCGCAGTCGCGTGGGGGGCCAGGATGGGGGCATGTCCGCTCCTGCAGGCGGTGATGAGGGCGCGGTGCGCCGGGTTCGGGTGCTGCGTCTGGAGACCCTGCGTGACATCGAGGCACTGCTGCGTGAGCTGCGGGAGCTGCATGGTGAGCTATTGGTGTGCGAGGACAGTGACGGGGAGCGGGTGCGGGACTTGCTGCACGCGGCGGGGGTGATGACCGGGGTATGGCTGGACGATATCGCCTGCCGCTTCGCGCAGACCGACCACGACGCCGACGAACTGTTCGCCAGAGCTTGGCAGTTCGTCGACGAGCTGGGCTTGGCTCCGGGGGGCTTTCTGACCAGAGACGACCCGGCCCTGTTCACAACGCTGCGCGGCTCGGCCGCCAGCATGCTGGCCCGGCTGTGGGTTACCGGCTACCTCCTGGGGCCGGTCCCCGAGGACGTATGGCCCGACAAAGAATTGGCCGTTCTACTCCTCAGAACGCTCGAACACCACGCCGACGCCCTCGCACTGACCGAAACCCTCGACCAGCACAACCCAAGTCATGACGGACCGCCCCCGACGGAGACACCCGGTTCCGACGAGAGCCCGGACGGGCCACAGCCGGAACCACCCTGACCTCGCCGGCCTACAGCGGACGATTCTCAGCTGATCAGTCACAGCCGTATCAGCCGAGAAGAGGCCGTTCACGGGTGACGTCGTTGAAGGCCCGGCCTCCGCGAGGGGGCTCTGGGCAACACCCCGGCCAGAGTCCCCGCCCCGCTCTCAGCTTGTTCTTTATATACCAGGATCTGCCAGGTCTTCCGATGGCTTTGAGGGTCTCGGGGCGTTTGACGGTCTTGCCGACGTCGTAGCGGGGTGCCCGGTGTCTGTTCTTGGCGCCGGGTGGTCGTCCTGGGCCGGCGTTTGGGAACACGGCCGGGCAGACGAGATCCGCGCGGATGTTCCGAAACCCCCGGCGGACCCGGGCCGGGGTCAGCCGGTCGGAAGTGGTGGGCTTCTCCCAGGGCCGGCTGCGGTCGGAGCGGACCCGGCCGACCAGCTCGACGGGCAGGTCGCGCAGGACCCAGGCCAGGCGGGTGACGTCATAACCGGCGTCGCTGACGATCACGATGGCCGGCTCCCCGACCTGACACTGGCCTGCGGTGATGAGCCGCTCGACGACGCCCCGCAGCTGGGCGGCGGTGACCGCGGTCGCGTCGTCCACCGGTCCCAGCCGGACCGCGTCCAGGATTGCGGTCCAGGAGGTGGCGCCCGGCTCCAGCACGGCCACGAAGGAGTAGGGCCAGCCCGGGATGAACTGCGAGGCCGTCTTCGCACGGCCGTAGACGTGACAGAACAGCCGCTCGGCCGAGCAGGGCGCGTCCCAGCGAAGCCACGGCGACACGTCGACCGCCAGGACCAGGCGCCCGCCGTCGAAACGCGGCAGCGGCAGCCCGGCCAGCACCGTCCGCAGCCGATCGGTGTCGATCCGGCCGTGGTTCAGGCCGCCTTATGTTGCTCCGTGCCCACGACGATGCTCGGGCAGCAGCGTCAAATCCACCGGGGACTTCACCACACCGTCCGCGCACAACAGCGCGTCGGACAGCTCGAACAGTTCATCCCTCCGGGCGGTCAGACACGCGTAGAACCCGCCCCGGAAGGCATCAGGCAGCAAACTCACCCTCATTCCCTGCACGGTCTTCGTCGTGGTCACGTGCACCTTGGTCGGATCACAGGGTCAGATGAAGGCCGCCCCCATGTCCGGTGAATCCCCAGGTGAGCGACCCAGTTCGAGACGTCGCGCGAAGTGGGCAACGTAGTCTCTCACGGTGCCCCTCTCCTGGACCTTCTACAGTCCCTCGACGAACAGCCTGCCGACGCGGTGATCTACGAGTCTGTCAATCGAACGGCTGCCCTGTCTCACATTCGGTGGTGACGGGGAGTTGTGAGGGTCGTTGACCATCGCATGAAGAACGTCAACGAGCTTGCGCAGATGGTGTTTTCGGGTTTTCCCGCCGGTCGTCGAGGATGCGGCCGACGAGGGTGAGCGGATCGTGGTGCGGGCGCGGACTCCGCAGGAGGCCGCGATCTTTCCGGTGTGCGGGGCGTCGGCGGGGCGGGTGCACGGCTACCACTGGCTGACAGCCGCCGACGTACCGGTCGACGTCCGCCGGGTGGTGGTCCGTGTGCGGGTGCGGCGTCTGGTGTGTCCCACACGCGGCTGCCGGCAGACCTTCCGCGAGCAGATGCCCAGAGTGCTGGAGCGATACCAGCGCCGTACGGCCGTCTGACCAGGCAGGTCAAGGCCGTGGCCAAAGAGTTAGCGGGCCGGGCTGGATCACGTCTGCTGGCGATACTCGCGGTGGGCCTGTCGCGTCACACGGCCCTGCGGACCCTGCTGCGCATCCCGTTGCCCACCGGGCGGGTGCCCCGGGTGATCGGCGTCGACGACTTCGCCCTGCCCGGCGGCACCGCTACGCCACCGTGATCATCGACGCAGAGACCCATGAACGGATCGACGTACTGCCCGACCGCACCGCCGATACGCTGGACGCGTGGCTGGCGAGCATCCGGGCGTCGAGGTCGTGTGCCGAGACGGCTCCGCCACCTACGCCGAGGCCATCAGCCGCGCCCTGCCCGACGCAGTCCAGGTCGCCGACCGGTGGCACCTGTGGCACAACCTGTGCGAAGCCGCCCTGAGCGAGGTGAAGGCACACAGCACCTGCTGGGCCGCAGTGCTGGACGCGCCCATCTACGACGGGCCCCGCGCGCAGACGACTCTGGAACGCTGGCACCAGGTCCACAACCTGCTCGAGAAGGACGCGGGCCTGCTCGAATGCGCCCGCCGCCTAAAACTGGCCCTGAACACCGTCAAACGCTAAGCGCGAGCCGACCGGCCCGAGCGGATGCTCCGCGTCCCCAAGTACCGCGCCAGCCTCGTCAACCCCTACCGCGAGCACCTGCGCAAACGCCGTGCCGAGTACCCGGCCCGTCCCCGTCCAGCGCCTCTTCGAAGAGATCAACGCCCTCGGGTTCACCGGCTACCTGAACCTCCTGCACAAGCACATCAACCAGGGCGCGCTCGGACGCCGACCGCAGCCACATCTCCCCGCGCCGGCTCGCCCGGATGATCCTCACCAGGCCCGACAACCTCAAGGCCGACATCGCGATCTTCTGGCCCAGCTTACCGCCGCCTGCCCCCGAGATGACCCAACTGGCCTCCGTTATTGGGGGCTTCGCCAAACTCCTGACAGCAACGGACCCACCGAAGGCGTCAATACCAAGACCAAGCGGATCGCGCGCCAGATGCACGGACGAGCAGGCTTCACCCTTCTTCGCCACCGCATCCTCCTCGGATACTCTCCGTCACCACCGAATGTGAGACAAGGCCGTTCGATTGACAGACCCCTCTGGCGTCGCACCCACCAGACCCGCGCCCGCCGAAGCCACCACGCCACCCGCGACCGCAGGGACCGCAATCACGACTCACGGCTGTAGTACCGGGCCGAGCAGGCCCTCATCTCGGTAGTCGCCACCGCCTACCTACTCGGCGTCTCCACGCGTCGGGTCGAGAAGCTCGCCGAGTCCCTCGGCGCCACCCAGCTATCGAAGTCCCAGGTCAGCGCAATGGCCAAGCACCTAGACGAGCAGGTCGCAGCCTTCCGCAACCGGCACCCCTGGACGCAACACCTCAGTGCCTGTATCCGCACTACTCATTAAACAGATCAAAGATCATCAAATGACTTTTTGGGTAATTCTTGCTCATTCATCGAAATTACACTACGGCTACATTTACGGAACGACGAGGAGCCGTCAAGAACTATTAATGATAGATCTCAATCGGCATGGCGACCTCCAAGTCGTTTCCAGTCGATCCAGTGGAGCGATAGAGATGCTATACACAATTTTCTCCAAGCCGTTGGCTGCTGCACTAATGGCTGCGGCGGGACTATTCCCGATCGCAGGGATGGCTGCCACCGCAGAAGAACAAGCCTCGACGGTGATCGAAGCAGGACAACTGCCCGAGATGGAAGTTGTTCCAGAGAGTCCCACCGTGACTTACCCATGAGGTATTGAGCCGAGCGCGGCTGTTTGTCAGCTGGCCTCGATTCTTCAGTGGTGCCCGTCGACTGACGGGCACCACTGGCCGCCCGGTTGGTCCTCTGCCGTTCGAGGGCGGGCCGTCGCGTGACTGAGCTCTTTCCCACCCGGCGAGTATGGGGACGGGAGCGACCTACAGAGGGCCTTGACCCCGAATTTTGGACACGGGTTATGCGGCTTCGGCCGGCGTAGTTGATGTGGTTGTGGTGCTGTCTCGTAGGCGATGGGGCTGCGGTGTCCGAGGCGGGGTGACGTCGTCGGGTGTTGTAGCGGGGCAGCCATCGAAAGGTGTCGAGGCAGGCCTCGCGCTCGCTGGACCAGCTCTTTCGGCCCTGCCTTCGATCATTCACGTGCGCTGGCCGACGTGAGGTGATCGGCCGATATGTTGGGTTTCTGATGGTTCGTTCCGCGAGCTGGCTGCCGCGGTTCAGGCCGACGGGCCGCGCGTCGTCGCGGGTGTCGCCGGCGTCCACTCGCCGAGGATGCGGCGGCTCCTCCTTCCGGTCCGTCGGGATGAGGCGTGGTGGTCAGCCGGGGCCGGGGAGCGACTGGATGCGGTCCCACGCGGATACGACAGGCCGGGCGGCGGGCCAGGGCGGGGCGAGCTTGAGCTCTCGCGGCGGCGGGCGTGTTCGGTGAGCTTGGCGGGAACGTCGAGCAGACCGGCGCGGAGACGGCGGCGGGCTCGGCGCGGGCCAGTCGGCCGTCGAGGGCGAGCAGTTGCAGCCAGGACAGCAGGTCCATGGCCGGCGAACAGGGTGCACCAGGCCTGGTTGAGGGCGAACTTGAAGGACGGCAGCCGCAGCAGGGTCAGTGCCTTCGACCTACGGATCCCGGACTCGACGTGCGCGTGGGCCCGGTGCCGGGCGTCCACGCAGATGCCAGCCGGTGGTGTTCGTGGCGATCACGTAGCGGAAGCCGGTCGCGAGCTCGTAGGGCTTCAGGTCCTTCGTGTACTTGGGGTGGGCCGGTTCGCGGCGGACGATGATTCGCAGACCGGGCGGCCATTCGCCGGGGTCGAGCAGGCCGGGTGATCTCCACCAGGCCGGCGTCTTCTCGGGGCTGTCCCTTCGCATCGGGTGCGGGCATCCACGCTCTCCTGGGGACCTTCGCCGGGCCGGTCCAGAAGTCCTCGTCCCGGCTCCAGCCGACCGAGTACTCCCAGGTGTAGGCCTTGTTGCCGCCGCCCGTGGTGATCCAGACGAGCCACTCCTTCGTCGCGCCGGCCCCGTCGGCCCGGAAGAGGACTTTCCCGCGGCGGCGGGTGGGCAGCTGCCGCACGGCCTCCGTGGCGACGTCGATGCGGTCGGCGGCGGTGTTCGCTCCCGCGCTGCCCGGGCGGAGCCGGCACACCAGGTGCTCGTCGGTGTCGTCCAGGAACACCAGCAGCGGGTGCAGGCCGAAGCCCTTACGGTGCGGCTCGGCCCCCTCCTTCTCAGAAGGCGCTGGCACGAACGAGGCGTCCACTTCCAGCACCGACCAGCCGGTCAACGGGCGGTTGTCCATGCGTATCCAGGGGAAGCCGTCCGGTCACAGGTCCCAGGTCCAGCAGGTCATGGACGTGGTGGCGGACCTTCGCCCGCGCGGAGGTGATCTTCGAGAGCTGCACCGGGCCGATACCGTCCAGCGTCCGGTACAACGTCGAGGCCGAGGCCGGCTGCCCGAACACCAGTGCCGCCTACCGCGTCACCGCGATCCCTGCGATCGAGCTCGCCCCGAGCAACACCGCTAACGCCGCGCTCACCAGCACCCCTCGACATGGAGATCACCGCCCGCAAACCCGGGACCAGGGGATTCACCCCGATCCCCAAACGGTGGGCGGTCGAGCGGACCTACGGCTGGCTCATGCTCCACCGCCACCTCGCCCGCGACTACGAAACCCGGCCCACCCGCTCCAAAGCCGTGATCCACATCGCGATGACCGACCTCACGGCCCGCCGCCTCACCAGCGAGAACACCATCTCCTGGCGAGACCCGACACCACAGACCAAACAGCCGATCTCGGTATAAAACAGCGGGATAAAACGACCTCTCAGGCGAGAGTGAACCTGGCGACAGGGACACCAGCCACGGTGAACCACAGCTCCGGACTGTTCACCTGGTTGCCGGTCAAAGTCGGTGGAAGAGCGTTCCGCATGTGCCGAGGCCTGCCTCACAGCACTGAAAGAACTGGGCGTCACGGCAGTTGCTGCGCCGTCGGGTCAGGGGCGGCAGTGGTAGACGGTGAGGGTGTCGAGCAGGAGGAAGGCCGCGCCCGCCAGGAGGCGGGCGGCGGCTGTACCGTTCTCGGGGATGACAGCGGTGACATGGTCGGCACCGTGCACGTGGGCGTGGTTGAGGCACTGGGCCAGCAGGTGGCTGCCGATACCGCGTCGCCGCTGCCTGGACTGGACCGTCAGCTGCGCCAGCACGGCCATGCCCGCTGTAGCTGATGCGGGGGCGAGCATGGTCGCGCTGGCGAGGGGCTGGCCGTCGGTGTCGGTGAGTTCGAAGCGCCACCCGTTAGGTTCGGTCAGGACGGTGACGTCCGCGAGCGGGTACGCCGGCGGCGCAGGAGGGGCGCCGGGCAGGTCACGCAGGAAGTACCGCTGCGCGGAAGCCTGAGTGAAGCCGGCGGCTGTCAGGGCGCGTGCGGTGACAGGGCGGTGCCCGGTGGGCAGGCCAGGAATGCCGGTCGCGGTGGCCGGGCCGGTGCACGCGTACAGCACCCGGTCGCCCAGTCGGGCCCGGGCCAGCGCGATCAGCGCGGCGATCACCTCGAGGTCCTCACGGCCGTGCAGCCACACGATCAGACCCGCGCCGTCCGCGGCCCTCACCTGGCAGCGCACTACCCCCGCCACCTCACCATGCTCATCGCCCACCACGAGCGTCTCCGCCTTCTGCGGACTTTCCGCGGGAGGTGCGAGTAGTTCGTGTGCCGGCTGCTGGCCGGGCAGCCGATCCGCGTCGATCAGCCCCAGCACCGCAGGCTCGTCGTCTGGCGTCATAGGACGGCTCAACATTCCGGTCCCTGCTGACCGCCGGTCCGGTCGGGGCATTCGAACCTCGGGCACTTTTCTCTCCGGAGAGTACAAGCGAACATTCGCGCACTGCTGAGAGGCTGCGTACGGACACTCAAGGACGTCGGGTGTAAACGTAGAGTTGGTCCACCTCTGCAAACCCGGCCGCGGTGTGCAGGGCGAGGGCGGCATCCAGGTCTGGCTGACCGTCTGCGGGAGCGGGCAGGACGGCGGTCACCTCACGGACTCCGCGGTCGGCAAGATGAGCCAGACACTGTTCCAGCAGGATGTTCCCCACGCTGCGGCGCGCCGGGGTCAGACTGACCCACCGCAGAGTCGTGACCCCTTCGACAGGCAGGCCCACCAGAGCCTCACCAATACGGCTGCCGTCCCGCTCCCGCAACTGCAGCCGCCAGCCGGGAAGCCCCGGGCACTCCACGACATCCGCGACTGCATACAGCCGGCCGCCACGGTCATCCAGACGGCGGTACAGGTATCGCCAGCGGCCGAGACCGGTGAACCCGCACTCCTCCAGCGCCCGGCGTGTTCCGGGACGCATGCGCACCGGAAGCCCGGCGGGCGCCAGGGCAATGGGCTCCGCAAACGCGTGCACCGTACGCCGCCCCAGCCGGGCCACCACACGCGCGATCAGCGCCCTGGCCAGGTACTGCTCGTCCTCCAGACAGTGCAGCCACAACACAACCCCTGCCCCATCCGAGGACCGCACCGCCCAGGAAACCGCACCCACAACCTGCCCGTCCGCCAAAGTAAGTACCTCAGTGCACACGTCCTCCAGATCGGCACGCACTACAGAGCCGCCGGGGCAAGTGCCTTCCACCGCCATGTCGAGCTCGGCGAAAGTCAGGCCGGGCAAACCGGGCAGCAAATCCGCAACCACGAGTTCCAGCACCGCCGCCCGGTCCCCCGGCTCAAACGGCCGCACCATCGTTTCCGCACCCGCCCCTGCCACTGCCGTGACCACCCGAATCCACCTTTCCTCGTGATACCGATAGGCCAGCTTCCCTCCACCTCTTGGCAAAATCGCCACATGACACGCAAGAAACAGCAGCCCCGCCAGGAGCCCGCCAGACGCAGTCGGTGAACCTGCCCCAGCCCGCGTCATCACACGGGGGCCAAGGGCCCGTTGCCCCTCAGGAAGCACACGGAAAACCGGAGAACGGGCTCGTGAGCGTGGCAGCACTGCACGCGCCGCCTTGCGCGAAGAGCCCGGATCGCTCACGCACGCCGCCGAGGCCCGTTTGCCACGGATGAGAGCTCAGACCGGTGTGACGTTCTCAGCCTGGGCCCCTGGCTGGATGCCGAAGTGGACCTTCTGTCCCTCACGCAACTCGCGTAACCAGAACCGGCACTGAGTCAGGGCAGCCCGCACGAGCTGCCGCGCGTCGCGAGGATCATGCGGACGTTCGGAATCGAAGGGTTCCGTCTGCGCCGCTGGCACCGCACCACCGTCGCCGACCCGGCCGTCCCCCAGCGCCGCACGGACTCACGGGAGACGCCGAGGGGCTCGGCGACCTGGATATGCAGTGCACGCTCGGAGGAGTACTCCGCACGATGCTCTGTCACCAGCCGGGCTGTCTGGCTGCGAAGGGCTGCGTCAATCTTCTTGGGCACGTGTCCCATCCTCTCTGACAGCTCACACCGAGCGGCAGAGAAGCCAGAACGGTTCACCCCAGTTGTAACCGTGAGCGGGCGCCGCTCGGGACGACTGCCGGTGGCCAGGCTGATCGCTATGCAGCCGGGACCCCGGACCTGCCTGTGTCACCACCAGGGCGGTGTGCCATTACTCGGAGCCTGCTTCCTCCGCCTTGAGGTAGGCGATGGCCTGCCCGACGGTGGTGATCCGCTCCTGCTCAGCGTCGGGAATGTCAACGCCAAACTCCTTCTCCAGCGCCGTGAAGAGCCCAGCGACCTCGTTGGGTTTCCTCGTCCTCGACCGCTCCCAGGTCTTCAATGAACCTCGCGCTGTCTGTACACACGTCCGTGGTGCAGGCAAGCTCTTCGGCGACGACTTCCCTCACACGCTCACCAAAGGTGGAGACAAAGTACGCACTCCTCATGTCGGCTGACGGCCAAGGGGTCTGAGGAACATCAATGTCAGATCGTGCGCTAAGCCTCCGTCGGTCCTGGTGGGCGTCCGGCGGGTCGTTGGCGGCAGGACCGGTCTGAAGTCTTCCCCCATATAACACCCCAATATCTGCGCTATCTTGATCTGTCACCTGCGGTGGCGTTCTCCGGCCGCTGCGCGAAGCGGCCCTGTTTTCTGCGGCAAGGGGAAGACGGTGCCCACGCTCGTCCGCCTGCCGACCGGGAAGGCGGTGACCGTCCGGACGGCGGCTGACCTGTTCCTCTACTCGCTCGGTAATCCGAACACCGTCCGGCACTACGGCATCGCCGTCGGGAAGACCGCTGAGCGCCTCGGCGAGGGCAGGCCGCTCGCCTCTGTGGAGGACGCGGAGATCGGCGAGGCGCTGGAGCTGCTGTGGGGCCGCTCGGCGGTGAACACCTGGAACGCCCGCCGCGGCGCGGTGCTGTCCTGGATGGGCTGGTGTTCCGAGCGCGGGTACGAGGGTCCGACGGTCCCGGCCTGGGCGAAGCGGCTGGCGGTGCCGGACTCCGAGACTCCGGCCCGCTCGAAGATGGCCGTCGACCGGCTGATCACCCGGCGCGAGGTCCACCTGCGGGAGAAGACCCTGTGGCGGATGCTCTACGAGCCCTCGGGCCGGGCGGAGGAGATCCTCGGCGTGAACATCGAGGAGCTGGACTTCGCCGGCAGACGTTGCCCAGTGAAGGCGAAGGGTGCCCGGACCAAGGCCCGCCTTCGCGGCCAGGTCCGCGATGACTACGTGCTGGAGACCGTGTACTGGGACGCAGGCACCGCCCGGCTCCCGCCCCGCCTGCTGAAGGGCCGCACCCGCGGGCCTGTGTTCGTCACCCACCGCCGCCCGGGGCCCGGCAAGATCGTCAGCCCGCGCGACGTCTGCCCGGACACCGGGTTCGCCCGACTCTCGTACGGGCTCTGAGAACGAATCCGGGGATCGGCGAGGGTCCGGCGACCCGTGATTGATCTTGCTCGCGCAAAGGATGGTTTGTTGAAGAGCGCCGGACTACTACGGTGTGCCCGGCCGCGGGTGGGTCTCGTACATCCGCACTGCGACCATGACGCCTGCGGCGGCGGTGAGGGCGGCGACGGCCCAGACGGCGGTGGTGAGGCCGTAGGCGTCGGCGAGGGCTCCGGCGAGGAGGGCGCCGACGGCGAAGCCGCCGTCGCGCCACAGCCGGTACACGCCGACCGCGCGGGCGCGCCAGGCGGGGTGGGCGACGTCCCCGATGACGGCGAGCAGGGTCGGGTAGACCAGCGCGGTGCCGGCGCCGAGCAGGACCTGGGCAAGCGCCCAGACGGGGAAGGTCGTCCCGGCGGCAACCAGGCCGATCGCGGCGGCCTGCAGCAGCATGCCGGCGGTAATGAGGTGCTTGCGGCCGATCCGGTCGGACCACCAGCCGGTCGCGATCTGCCCGAGGCCCCACACCGCGGGGTAGAGGGCGGCGAGCAGGCCGATCTGCCCAATCGACAGGCCGTGGGCGGCGAACAGCAGGGGGAAGATGCCCCAGGCGAGGGCGTCGTTGAGGTTGTTGACCATGCCGGCCCAGCTCGCGGAGGACAGGGCCTTGTCGTTGAGGCTGGTGGTGCGGGCGATCTGCCGAGTGGTCAGCTCACCGTGATGGTCGAGGTTGGTCGGAGCGGGGTGCAGGGCGGCTTCGGCGCGGGCGTGCTCGCGTGTCTCCCGGACGGCGAGGGCCGAGAGACCGAGGCCGAGGGCGGCGTACGCGATGCCGAGGAAGAACGGCTCGGGCCGCAGTCCCCAGTGGGCGGCGATCGCGCCGGTGGCCATCGCGGTCCCGGCGACGGCGAGGTAGCCGGCGGCCTCGTTGAAGCCCATGGCGAGGCCGCGGCGGGCGGGGCCGACGAGGTCGATCTTCATGATGACGGTGGTCGACCAGGTCAGGCCCTGGTTGACGCCGAGCAGCACGTTCGCGAACACCACCCAGCCCCAGGAGGGGGCCCAGATCAGCAGCAATGGCACCGGCAGCGCGATGATCCAGCCCGCGACGAGGACGGGCTTGCGGCCGTAGCGGTCGGAGAGGGTGCCGGCGAAGAAGTTGGTGACCGCCTTCGTGGCGCCGAACGCCACGATGTAGGTCAGGGCTGCGGTGTAGGCGGAGAGGTGGAAGGTCCGGTCGGCAAGCAGCGGCAGGACGGTGCGTTCCTGGCCGAGCATGCCGCCGACCAGGGCGTTGACCGCGACGAGCAGGGAGAACTGGGCGAGGTTGGCGCGCAGGCCGAGCCGGATCCCGCCGGGGGCGGGGCTGGTGGCGTGGTCGGTGGTGGTCACGAGCCGTCCTCCAGCGCCCGGCCGGTGGCCTTCGCCCAGTCGCCCGCGCCGCTGGTCAGCACCGCGAGATCGCGGACGCCGCGGGCGGCCAGCAGGCTGGCGGCGGTCATGGCGCGTTCACCGTGCCCGCACATCACCACCGCCCCGTCCGCGGCTACCTGGCCGTTGGCGGCGAGGTAGCCGAGCTCGGTGTGGGTGGCGCCGGGGATGTGCCCGGCGGTGAACTCGGCGTCCTGGCGGACGTCCAGCACCGGCCGAGTGTCGACCTTCTCAGCCGTCACCAGCTCGATCGTTTCGATCGGGCCGCCGTCGGCGCGCCAGGCGTCCATGCCGCCGGCGAGCTGTCCGGCGAGCTGTCCGGCGAGCCGGTCGTAACCGATCTTGGCGGCCTGCCAGGCGAGTTCGGCCGCATCCTGGTCGGGACCGAGGACGACGACGAGTGGCAGGTCTGGCGGCAGCAGCCAGCCGATCCAGGTCGCGAACGCGGGCCGCAGCGGGTTGGAGAGGGCGCCGGGGATGTGCCCGGCAGCGAACTCGGCGACCGGCCGGGCATCCACCAGGCAGGCACCCTCGGTGAGCAGGGAGTGCACCTGAGCCGGGGTCAGCGCATCGAGGCCCGGTGCGGCGGTCAGCAGGGCGGGGCCGCGGCGGTTGAGCTCGCCAAGCCGGTCGAAGTAGGCGGGGTAGGAACCGAGCGAGCCGAGCAGGGCGCGGACAAAGGTGTCCTCGTCGGGGGCGGCGAGCAGGTCGTTCGCGGCCTTCTGGGCGCCGATAGTGGTGGTGCGCTCGGCGCCGGGCGGGGCAGAGCAGAACGAGCCTGCACCGTGGGTGGGCCACACCGCGGTCGCGTCCGGCAGGGTCGTCAGGCGCTGCAGCGAGCGGTACTGGGCACGGGCAAGCTCCTCGGCCCGGTCGGCGCCCAGCAGGTCGGTGCGGGCGGCGGAGCCGACGATCAGCGAGCCGCCGGTGAACACCCCGAGCTCCCGTCCGCCGTCGAGCAGCAGGAAGGACAGGTGCTCGTCGGTGTGGCCGGGGGTGGCGAGCGCCCGCAGGGTCAGGCCGCCTAGGTCGACCTCGTCGCCGTCGCCGAGTGCGGTGTGGGGGAAGGCGCGATGGCCGGCGGCGGAGGCGAGCACGGTCGCGCCGTCGTCGTGCGCGAGCTGTAGGGCGCCAGTGAGGAAGTCGGCGTGCAGGTGGGTGTCGGCGGCGAACGTCACCGTGAGGCCGCGCTTCGCGGCGGCGGTCCGCAGGGCCCGCAGGTCGCGGGCGGCGTCGACGGCCAGGGCCCGGCCGTCGCCGAGGTCGACCAGGTAGGCACTGTTGCCCAGCCCCTCGTCGACCAGGGGTATCAGGTGTTCGTCGGTGAAGCCCATGGCGTTCTCCAGCATCGCGGCGAGGCGGGTGGCACCCCACCCGGATTTACTAATACAATATTCCATGGATTGATGGAGGATGCCATGGGAGACCCCACCCGCAAGGCCGCCCTGTTCGACGCGCTCGCCACCACTGGCAAGGCACTGTCCAACGGCAAGCGCCTGGAACTACTCGACCTGCTTGCCCAGGGTGAGCGCAGCGTCGACGCCCTCGCCAAGGCCGCCGGCCTCGGTCTGACCACCGCGTCCGCGCACCTGCAGACCCTCAAGCAGGCCAGCCTGGTCACCACCCGCCGCGACGGAGTGCGCATCCACTACCGGCTGGCCGGCGACGACGTCGCCGCCTTGTACGGCCTGCTGCAGCAGGTCGCCCGCGCCCACCGCGCCGCCACCGAGCAGGCCCGCGCCGCCTACCTCGGCCCAGAGGACACTGACCACCTCACCCGCGAACAGCTGCTGGAGCGGGTCAAGGCCGGCACCGCCACCATCATCGACGTACGGCCCGCCGAGGAGTACGCCGCAGGACACATCCCCGGCGCCCTCTCCATCCCCCTCGACGAGCTGGCGGCGCGCCTGGCCGAACTCCCGGCCGACGCCGAGGTCGTCGCCTACTGCCGGGGCACCAACTGCGTCCTGTCCCACGATGCCGTCCGTCTCCTTACCTCCAAAGGCCGCGGGGCCAAGCGGCTCGCCGACGGCATGCTCGAATGGCGTCTCGCCGCCCTGCCCGTCGAGGCGGGCGCCGCATGACTGCTGTCCCCACCGCCGAGGACGGACCGGTCGTCGGCGAGCCGGTCGTCGTGGATGGCACCGGCATGCTCTGCGTCACCCTGCTGCTGCGCCTGCGACGGCGCATCGCCCACGCCCCAGCTGGCACCGTCGTCCACGTCATCGCCACCGACCCGGCCGCCCCGCTCGATCTGCCCGCCTGGTGCCACCTCACCGGCCACACCTACCTCGGCCCCATCCCTGATGCCGAGGGGCGCGATGTGTACGCACTGCGGCTGGCCGGGGACCCGAGGCCTACCAGACCCGATGCCCCCTGGCACCCAGCAGCTGGCTGACATCGCGTCGTCTACCGATCGGCGTCGTCCTTGTCCGCCGACGGTTCACGTAGCGGTCGGCGGCCGGCTTCGGCCGGGCGGAAGAACGCGTAGCGTCCGAGGAAGTTGATGTGGTCGAACTGGAGCGGGGAGAGACGGGCGAGCAGGTCGTCGGTGACGGGGAAACCGTCGGCGGCGAGCTGCTCTGTCGAGGTAGAGGCTGTTCCACAGCACGACGGCGTTGAGCGCGAGGCCCAGAGCGCCGAGCTGGTCCTCCATGCCCTCGCGGTAGTGCTGGCGTAGTTCGCCGCGCTGGCCGAGGAAGACGCGCCGGGCGAGGCGGTGGCGGGCCTCGGTGATGTTGAGCTGCTTGCCGATCATGCGGCGGTAGCCGTCGTCGGAGATGAACTGCAGCAGGTGCAGGGTCTTGAAGATCCGGCCGTAGTGGGCGAAGGCGTCGCCCAGGCCTGTGGGGCGCCCGTCGCGGGAGAGCATGCGGATCATGTCGTGGCCGCGGACCTCACCGAGGGTCAGGGAGCCAGCCACCCGCAGCATGTCGCCCCAGTGCGCGCGGATGCGGTCCATGCGCACGGTGTGCCGTGAGGCGTCCTGCAGCGGCCCGTAGTCGGCGCTGGCATGGGTGCGCCACTGGCGGGCGTCGGAGATGTCGGCGATCCGCGGGGAGAACTGGTAGCCGCAGATGGCGAAGAGGCCGAAGACGATGTCGCTGTAGGAGGCGGTGTCGGTGACGACGGTCTCCGGCTTGGGCCCGCCGTCGCGGCCCAGCAGCGCGTCGAGGATGAACAGCGAGTCGCGCAAGGTGTCGGGCACTACGACACCGCCAAGGCCCTTCACCTGGTCGTTGACCACGTTCAACCAGGTCGCGCCCTTCTTCCGCAGGCCGAAGTACAGGGGGCTGTAGCCGGCGTGCAGGGTCTGTACAGGCACCGTGAACACGCCGTCGGCAGAGGCGACCAGCCCGCCGCCCCAGGCCCGCACGATGTCGACCTTGGCCTGCGCGCCGATCAGCAGCCCGTTGGCGACGCCGATGGTCTCGGCCCGCACGTACCCCTGGCCGATCCGGACCAGGCGGGCGCGGGTGAGCGCGGGCACGTTCGGCTTGGCGACCGGGGTCAGGCCGACGTTGCAGGCCTCCGCGAGCAGCAGCGCGCACACGCTGACCTCGAAGTCGTCCATGTGCGGATCGGCGCCGGAGATGTGGGTGAACGCGCTGGTCATGCCGGTCAGCTCGGCGACCTCCAGCAACAGCTCGGGGAAGTCGACCTTTGGCAGCATGCTGTTGCCCAGCTGCCGGAAGGCCGGCATCAGGTTCGGCTCGGGGGCGGGGCCGATCCGGTCCAGGTACAGCTTGCCGTCCTTTTACCGTCACCGCGCTGTTGGTCGGCAGCCCGGCGGCGACCCGGTGGTAGGCGCCGTGCAGGGCAGAGGCGAGTTCGGCCAGGTGCGTGGCGGGCTCCGCCTCCAGTCCCAGCGCCGTCAGCACCGTCGTCTCGGCGCTCTCCCATCGGTCTCCGGCCAGCAGCTTCGCCCGCGGGTCACCCCACCGGTCCCCGTCCCTGGCGAACACGTCCCGGCGCCGAAGCGCCCGGTGCAGGTGCTCCAGCACGCAGAACGAGTACGCCGCCTTCTCCACACAGCCCGGCTCGGTGTCGGGGTTGGCGAACACCAGGCGCCGCCACGAGCCGGTCACCAGCTGCTGGTCGACCTCGGAGGGGCGACCTTGCGCCGGCCGACCAGGTGCGGCAGCTGCTTGAGCGCCTTCACCACCGGGGTCCCGGTCGACACCGCGCCGAAGTCCACGGTGTCGACCAGCAGCCGGATGAAGCCGCGCACCGTCCCGTACCGGGAGGCCAGCGCGGCCCGCCACTCCGCATCCTCATCACCGTCGCCGTCCGGCACACACTCGGCGATCACGGCCAGCGCCTCCGCGAGCTTTCCGCGCGGCACCACCTTCTCGATCGCCTCCCAGGCATCCAGCACCGAGGTCGCCTCACCGTCCGCGGTGGCCGGGGCGATGCCCAGCAGCACCTCCACCGCCTTGGCCACCCGTCCAGCGGCCTTCCTCAGCTTCGGCAGGTTCTTGAGCTTCTCCTCCCGACCGAGCCGCTCGGCCCGAGCCAGCAGCCGACTGCCCATCAGGACGTCGAGCAGGTCCAGGGCATCGTCCACCGCCGCGGTCTCGCCGCACCGTGGCCAGTATCGTCGCGGTCTTCCGGGTCTCCTCCAGGTCACGAAGTGTCGGGCCTTCGAGCCCATCCCGTACCGGGCCAGCGCCGCCATCCGTGCGGGCGGCACCGCGCCGACCTCCACCAGGCCCGCACCGAGCGAGCGCACCTCCCGAGCCCGATCCAGGGCCTCGCGCATCGCGGTGCCCGACACCCGCACCGGCCCGGTCCGCAGCCGTTCCAGCTCCGAGACCCGCTTGCCGGTCGGCACCCTCAGCAGTTCGCGCAGCGCCTGCCGCAGCTCCTGCGGCACCGCGACATCCAGCGTCCGGTGCAGCTCGGCCATCTCCTGCGCCCTCGTCTCGGCCACCAGCCGCGTCAGCGTCGTGATCCCGGGCAGCAGCACGCGGTTCTCCACCAGCCACACCACCGCCCGATCGAACAGTGTGCCCGCGGCCCCTCCACCAACGCCCACACCCGCGCCGCCAGTAACGCGCGGACCTCCTGCTCGGCGGCGGAGAACTCGCGGTAGCCGTACTCCTCGCGGATCTCCCAGCTGTGCTCGTACGCCGTCTTCGGCCGACTGCCGTACTCGGCCAGCACCTGCGGCTCCAGCCCAAGCTGCTCGGCGACGAACGCCACGGTCGACACGGGCACGCCGGCCGGGTCATCCAGCAGGAACGTGCCCAGCATCCGCACGGTCCCCCACTGCACCGCCCAGCCCAACCGGGTCGCGTCACGCCGCTTGGCGGCCGCGAGCTCCCGGGCCCGGGCGTCGAGGCGAAAGAACTGCTCCAACTCGCCCGGGGTGGGCACGGCGTCGAACCGACCGTAGCGGGAGACCTGGTCATCAGAAAGGAAATCAACTGGTATGAGCCGGAACGTAGGCTCGCTGACCAGGCCAAACAGGCCGAGTCACCGAACCGGTACAGAGATCACCGGCCTACCGCCAAAACTCGGACCGATCCTCCCCGAGGGCCAGCTTGGGCCATCTGCCCGAGGTTGCCCCGAAGAGTGCAGCGCGCGGCGCACGGCCCTCAGGACGCCGATCGGCAGTCCTTCTGACTATTTTTGGGTTCTCGCCATGGAGGTGCTGCCTGGCTGCCCCCCCCCGATACGGCATTGGTTCCTCAGGGGAGGCGCCCCGGCAGGCCTCCGGCCTGACCGCCGGAGGCTGCCTCGCCCGGCGTTGCCTGGTTCAGGATCTACGGACGCGCATCCGGTACCTCGCCGACCACAACCGCTGGCCTCCGGCTGGTCTTGTGATGGACGTCAGAGAGTTGTGGCCGGCGCACCGCTGTTGATGTCTATTGAGGCGATGCGGTCCAGGTCGTCGAAGGTGACCTCCACTGTGCCGCCGTCGGGCAGTCCGGCGGTCCACTTGCCGTCGGTGCGGCGCTGAGGCAGGTCGTGGTGCGTGAAATAGCCGTCCACTACCGTGCGGGCGGAGCGGCCGAACAACCCGGCTCCGGTGAGCAGTATCCGGGGGACCGTGATGATGTTGGGCTCGGCACGAGGAACCTGCGAGTCGTTGGGGAGCATGTATGCACGGGCCACAGGGCTTGCCTGGACCCCCACATAGCCGTGTGCGCCGAGGACACCCATCGCGGAGAGCGCGAGCATCTCGGCGGCACGGCGCGGGTCCTCGAAACCAGCGAGGTGTATGCCCTCCTCGGTGAACTCGGCGATGCCCTGCTCCTGCCCGTGGGCGCGTACCGCCTCCGCTGCGGCGATCACCGGTGTGCCACGGAACCCGGGGTTGGCCCAGGCCCACAACCAAGACCGCTCGTTCGTGTCGAAAGTGCCGAGGAGGGAGATCCTCAGTTCCCGGCCCGACTGCCGGAACAGGCACTGGTCCAGATCCACGCTCCACTCGCCCATGGGAAGGAACTCGTTGAAGGTTTCGAGTTGCTCCGTCCCCCATGCAGCATGCTGCTCGGCGAGTCGGAGAAAATTATCACTGAAGGTGCTTCTCGGGTCATCGTGCATCGTAATGATTCTTTTCCTTGCAGGTTTGTTATCTTGCGCGGTCATAAATGCTGAGGATGCAGGAGTTCCAAGTTTCCCCGCATATGAGCCGTGTCTTACTTAAGCTGGCTGAGAATTGCGGGATCGGTGATGACATGATCATGGGCCAGCATGATGGCTTTGCTGAGGATGATGGCCAGCATGCGGTCGCCCTCGAACGGGATGTGGGCGCCATACGTGGGAGGGGCGTTGCCGGGCAGGGGGATGATGCACAGGTAGGTGTCATTGGGACTCATGAGGATGTTTCCCGAGCCGAGGTGGATCCGGTAGGTGTGCAGGGTGCCTCGGACCTTGAGGAATCGTCCGTCGATGCTGCACTGGCCGGCGATGCTCAGTCGTGGCAGCAGGATGTCGAGAAGCTCTTTTCTGGTCTGTGCCGTGTGGGAGAGGTCTCCGAAGGCGTAGGCGTTCCAGTAGTGCTGGAAGCGTCCTTCGGGTCCGCCGTCCTGCCAGGTGGGGTCGTTTCCGATGCTCGCCACGCCGACGAAGAGGTCAACGTCACGCAGGACCTCGCTGAGGACCAGGTCCGGGATCTGTTCGAGGGGCAGCGGCTCAACACGCTCGGACATCTCGTAGGCGCCGCCACTGGCGTGGGCGTAGTTCTGTGGCGCACCGAGCGGGTAGAAGCGGACTTGGTCCGTGCGGATGATTAGGAAGCTTCCCGATTCTGCGATGTCATCGTCGATGCCTTCGACCCAGTATTCGCCGCGCAGTCCCCATGCAGCCAGATCGATGGTGGCGGGAGGGTATACGTCGTCGACGGCCATGCGCAGTTTGTTGCGCCACCCTCGTGTGGCGGCGAGGGTGTTGAACTGGTGCTGGCGCAGGATGTGGGCGGCGAACCGGTTGGAGTAGTTGTGTGTCTGACGCTCTGCGTTGGTGAGCCGGTATACCTCGCGGTGTGCCTGTTTGAACGGCTGAGTGATGCCGTGCCGCTGCAGCCAGTTCCGCCAGGCCAGGACATCACCGGCGCCCTGGGTGATGGGATGCCACAGTTCGACGTGTGCGTCCGGTGTGACCTGGGGCGGGCTGTTGTCGAGGGTGCACCACTGGCCGTCGGCGTATCCGAAGGCACGGCCGTCGATGCTCCACAGCAGCCGCCGGGCGAGAGTGCCCAGCAGTGGATGGTCCGCGTAGCGCTCGCGCCACACGGACAGAGGCCACGTGCGGCGCGAAAGGAAGAGGCGTTCCAGTCGGGCGCTCTGGGCAGAGAGCATCTTGTCGATGTCTTTGACTGATGCCCTGAGCGCTTTCACCTCGACGGCGTGGTTGCGCCGTACCGCAGCCGGCACGGTGTTGGTGATCCTGCCTGTCTTGTTGCGCCATGTCAGGGACGCTTTTCCCTCCTGCACCGAGATGAGGGCGGTGGTGTCTCCCAAAGTGTGTTCGCCGTGGCCAACGCTGGTGAGCCCATAGCTGGGGAGGGCGAGTTCTTCCATCTCCTCCCGAGATACGCCCATAGTCGTGGCACGGGATTCCAGGGCTGCGTTGACGAGCTTCAGCGTGGCCTTGGAGGTCAGGCGAGCGGACAATCGTGCCAGTTCACCCAGCGATGCTTCGCCTTCAAATTTGGAGAGCGTGTAGACGGCAGCGTTCGCGACTCTGGTGTGTCGCGGCCCATGCCCCGGAACCTTACGCAGGCAGAATTCCACCAGCTGGCCCAGGACACGCGCTGAGTCGGCGCTCTCCGGGGTGAGCGCGAGGAGCCAGACCAGCCCCCGGACGGCCACCGCGTTGTACGGATCAAGCATGCCGGGGAAGACATCGGTCATGTTGTAGACAAGCGGAACCGAGCGTGGCTGGTCAACCATGCTGAGCCAGGAAACAACCGTGGCGTGAACCGTCTCCGGGCCGATTTCGTCGATGCGCGCCTGAGCCTTTTTGATCCAATCAGCGGTCGGCCGCACAGCGGTCGCCGTCAGCGCATGCTCCAGCAGCGGCCACCAACTGGCGTGCAGACCGGGAAGCTCGGCGAGCACTTGGTCGGCCCATGCCTCCCCCGGATTCAGCACAAGATGATTCACCTGATCCTGGCTCAGGCGCCTGATTCCCCGCGGCTTCCAGCCATCGCGCCGTACCGTACGGCGAAGCGTTGCAACAAACGAAACAGACGGCATCACACCTGCCGCCAGCTCGGAGTCCTTCTCGACAATCCTCCACAGCTCATAGGTATGGGGAGTGCCCAGCGTGAAGCTCCGCCCCAAATCATCCACTTCCTGCAGCCTTCCCGCCAAAGAACGGCAGCTTGGAAGACCACTGGCCAGCAGCTCCTTCAGGAGCAGCATGCGACCCCACAGCGAACGTTCATTACCTCGGCAGTCCTCCTCGGACCAGCCGTAACGTATCCACTGCTGCATCACCGTCGCCCGATACAGGTGGACTATGTCATTGCCCAGCTTCGCGGCGTTAAAATCTGACAAGGAAAGCAGTACATCAACAAGCTCGCGACCATCGTCCAGCTCGTCGAGAACTACGGCATCCAAAAGTTCCGGCGCCAGGCGGTATGTGTCACCCTCCGCAGCATACCGCGAAACCATTTCCAACCTGTCCGAAATCTGTAGGGAAGTCATCAGCCACCTGCCAGAGGCACAAGCTTCAGGAAAGTGATCTCCTCATCTGGCGACAGGACCACCTCATCGTCCAGATCGTCAATTTGACGATCGCCTACGAGGACAACGAAACCCTGATGCTTGAATGCCTCCAGCGCCAATTCGAAGGCATGCTGCGGATCCCCTGGCCGAGCGGCACCCAGCTGCCGCGTACTTACCTCCTTGCCGGTAAGCACACTCCCCCCACGCTGACTGACTTCGTCGAACACACGACGCCGGAGAACCTCTCTGAGGGTCACCTGTTCCACGGCCGGTATCGGCACACGCTCGCATGGCTCCTCGACACGAGTGGACTCCGTCTTAGGATTCATCATGGCGAAGAACATAAACCCTGCCACCGACAACGGCCGACAGAGCCCCCGACCCACAGCACCCTCCGCGCTGAGTAATTTTTGCTCAATAAACGGGTGGACCGTCGCGACTAAAGTCAAGGACCGCTGCCGTCAGCGCCCTGGCGATCTGTGTGGTACTGGCGCCCATAAAGGTGCTTAGCCGTCCACCACCGCCATTCATTAGTCGGCAGCGCGGGCACGTTCGCAGGCAGCACGAGGGCGTCCAGCAGCCGCCCGCCCGGTAGGCTGCTGCTTCCCGGTAGCCGACAGCTCCGCCTTCAGATGCGGCCGTTCTTCCGCCACCAGCGGTTCTGGCAGTCCCAGAACCATCCCCGCTTCTTGGGCGCCGCCTCCGGGTGACCTTCGCGGCGTGGCCGCAGTCGGGGGAGGTGTAGGAGCCCCGGTAGCCGACGTCTTCCCGGCCGACGGTATCGCCATTCTTCCACTTGGGCAGGGAGATGCGATTCGCAATCCGTTCTTCCCACTTCGTACCCGGCCGGGCACCGTCACCAACCTGAGTCTTCGGCGTCACCTTGTCCGGTGTTAGCCCGCTGTTGCGCTCCTGCAACCACGCCGCCGCGACCTTCAGTTACTCCTCGGCCAGCAACAGACCTATCGAGCGCGGCCATGCCGTTCCCTCTCAACACTGGGCCAGGCCGCGGTCCGGCGCCCCACCCTGGTCAAAGATCCAGCCGCCCGGAAGCGACGCCGGGGGTGGGGTTTTCAGGGTGCCGCACCGGCCGCCGACTCTGGGGTTTCCGCCTCGGCCCCGGTGCGGGGGCCGGGCAGCGTCGCCGTAGCGGAGGCGAGGTCGAGGTGGGAGTTCATGTCGAGCTCGAACCGGCCGTAGGGGTTGACGTGGGTCCAGAAGAGCCGGGACAGGGCCCGCCGGTCGGCGTCGGTGAGCCTGTTCTGCCATTTCTCCTCGCTCAGGATGTCCTGGAGGAGCAGGGTGTTGACGTGCACCAGCGCCGACTGGAGCAGGTGCAGGGCGAGCATCGAGACCTCCTGGGACTCCTTGTCGGAGCCGGTCAGGTCGCCGTCCTTGCCGTAGAACAGGTCGTGGTTGGCGCTGTTCCAGTTCTCCACGACCTGGAGCCCGTCGTTGATTTCGCGCCGCAGGTCCGCGTCGGCGAGGTAGTCGCAGATGGAGGCCGTACGGACCGCCCGCCCCAGTTCCTCGATCGCCCGGTAGGTGGGGTGCTTGGGCCCGCCGCGCGTGAAGCGCCGCAGGACCTGCTCGGCCTCGGCGGTGCCCAGGCGCAGGGCGGTGGTGCCGGTCGATCTCCACGTCCGTGCAGTGCCGCAGCACGCCTTCAATCATCGCGGCGACCTCGGAGGCCGAGCAGGACTTGAGCTGTCTATAGACGCACAACGACTTCTTCTCGACGTGCCAGTAGATCATCACCCCGGGCCCGCGGTAGCGCTGGTGCCACTCGGTCATGAAGTTCGAGGACCAGGAGCCGAACTTCTTGGAGTCGCTCGCGCAGGCGGTGCCCTCGCCCCACCACGCCTGATCGCAGGCGGCGAAGGTGGCGTTGACCAGCCGCACCAGCGCCGCGCGCAGGTTGGTCCGGTTGACGAACAGGTGCCGCACCCGCCGCAGGACGGCCTCGCTCTGGCCGTGCTTGCCGGTGACCGCGACCCGCTTGATGCCCATGTTCGTGCCCAGCGCGAACAGCACCAGCAGCAGCCGGCGCCGCAGCACCGCCTTCGGTACCGCCTCGCGTGTAGCGACCGAGGCGAACTCGCCGGTGAAGCCGGTGGCGAACTCCGCCTCCTTGAGGATGTCGATCAGGTCGATGGTCCCCCAGCGGCGTTCGATCACCAGGTTCTCCGGCTCCTCCTGCTTGCCCAGAGGAGAGACCTTGATCCACGGCTCGCCGTGCCGGCGGACGATGTCCACCCCGCCCGTGGTGCCCAGCTCCAGCGCCGTGTTGAAGCGGCTCAGCGCCTCGCGCAGCCGCTTCTCAAGGGCCCCGATGAACTTCTCCGGGTCTTGCGGCTGACGGATCGCGTCGTAGTGGACATCGCGGTTATCCTCGAAGTCCGGCGGCAGATCGTCCTCCGGGTTCTGCCACCGGTTCGGGCCCGGCACCCAGATCTCCCGCCGCCGCAGCACGTCCCGCAGCGCCACGAGCACACACAGCTCGTACGGGATGCGCTCGACCCGGCCGTGCTCGTCCACGACCGCCTTGCGCCACTCATCGCGCACCACCCCCGCCAGCGGGATCTTCTCCGCCTCGTCGAAGAACGCGCCCTCCCTGGCGACGGGCTGATCCCGATACCGCTTGAGCAGGTCGATGGCGTCCATCACCGGCCGGTAGGCGGTGTTGTTGCACTTCAGCTCCAGCGCGTTCAGCAGTGGCGAGAGCATCCGCCGCCAGTGGTTGGAGTACGACGACCGCAGCACCGTGCGCACCCGGGCCCGGTAGCGTGAGCAGACTGGGGGCGCGGGGGCCCTCGGCGGCGAGATCCAGGAAGCGCAGGGTACGGGGCATGGCGCCGGCTGCGTCCGCGATCACGGCCACGTCCATCGCTTCGCCGGGAAGGAGATCCGACGCATCGCGAGTCCGGGAAGGCAGGCGGCCCGGCAGCCCGCGTCGCGGACCACGGCCGGCGGCAGAACAGCGATGGAGGCGGACTGGTCCACGACCAGCAGAACCCTGCCGAATCTGTCGCGAGGCATGCCGAAAACCGCCCGCAGCCAAACCCATCCAAAAATCGCCTGTCGGACAAGACCTAGTAAGCCGAGAATACATTGTCGATCGTTCCATAGCGGTGAGCCGCATAATTGCACGCGGCAGTGATGTTCGCGACTGGGTCGTAGACATCCCATGAGGTGCCATTGACATGGTAGGCATCAAAGGTCGGTGCGATGACTTGCATCAATCCCTTGGAGGGGATACCCGCCTGGGCATTAGAGTCCCAGAGATTGATAGCGTGCGGATCTCCGCTCGACTCACGCATTATGTTTCGATAGATACCTTCGTAGCTTCCGGGGATGCCATTCCCCTTCATGACGTCGAGTGCCTGCCTGATCCATAGGTCCAACTGGGCTCGGTCGGCGGGCTCGGCAGAGGCGGGCACCGGGACGGCCAGCACTGCGGACAGAAGCATCAGGAAGCCGATCAGACGGGCGCTCCACCGTCGGGTTCGACCCCATCGAAAATTGATTTTTCCGAATGGTGGCATATTTGTACTCCTCACCTTGGGCTTGATGGATGGACGACAGCCAGCACGGATCTGCTAAATCACGACGCCAATGCTGAGCAGGTACCGTAGGGGGTCAATGTGGCCGTAGTAATCGTTCGTGGCACGCGCCTCGAAGTGCAGGTGGGGGCCGGTGGAGTTGCCGGTGCTCCCCGAATACCCCAGGACCTGGCCGCCGTCGACCGCCTGTCCTTGGCTCACGGATACGGAACTGAGATGAGCGTAAAGGGTGTAGATGCCGTCGGTGTTTTGGACGATTACGGCATTCCCGTAGGCGCCTTGCCAACCGGCCGACACGACTGATCCGTCGGCGACCGCGGAAACCGGCGTACCGACCGGCACGGCGAAATCAATCCCCGTATGGAAGCCGGCGGCCCAGGCTCCCGGCTGTCGGTAGGGAGTGGTGATCAGTCCACCTGCGACAGGAACGGCGACGCTTCCTGGCTGCCGCGAGGCAGCCGCGCTCGGCGTTCCGCCTGACAGGGCGAGCACGAAGAGAACAGCAGACATCAGCGCACTGATGAGCAGGGCATGTCCGGGCAGAAGCTGAGTGAGCCTCATCATCGGGTGACGCATAGGGGCCTGTACCTCGTTTCAACGGCATCGCAAGTTCGTCGGCGGACCGGCATGTCCGGTGTTACCGCCGCCCTGTCAAGGCGTCACGGTCGGGCGCGCGGATGGCGGGCCCGACAGGGGGAGACGCCCCGCCTTGTGAACAGGGGTGGCCTGTCCTTGGGACCCCAGACGCAAATACGTGTCGGTCACACAGCTCTGCTGACGTGCTGGGACACACCATGAGAGTCCCGGCACCTTCCTTGATTCATGAGCAATTGGTACTTGGAGGGATGGATCACTCATTTCTGACAAGTACCGACTACCATGCTCAGGTGCTGTGGGAGCGCTTGCATGGGTGGCCGATGTCGTCACAACACCCGGAACGGGGCTGACGCGCTCTCGCAGTTGACCGTGCCGTTTCGCTCAGCGCTCTCGGGCCTTGACCCGGAATCTTGGACACGGGCTATACGGCTTGGGCCAGGGTAGTTGATGTTGTGTCGGGTGCTGTCTCGTAGGCGATGGGACTGCGTTATCCGAGGTGGAAGTGGCGGCATCGAATGTTGTGGCGGTTGAGCTAGCCGAACGCGTCCAGGCGGGCCTCGCTCGCGTGTGCCGGCATCTCCTTTCCGCGATCCCAGGTCAGGGACCGTGCCAGCCGCTCGGGCAGCGTCGACACCGTATGGGCGAGCGCGTTCTTCATCGTGATCGCTCCGTAACCGGCCAGCTCGGGAACACCCTTGACTGTGTGTTCGTGCCGGTATCCTTCCTCGCGCGGCAGGTGAATCAGCATCGTGAATCGAGTGGACCGCTCGACGACCGTGCCGATCGCGTACCGCTCAAGCCCGATGACCAGGTCCCCTTCCCAGTGACCTGGAACAGCACGGTCCTCGGCCTCGGCAGACCGTTCGTTGATCAACGCTGCGGGCGTCACGTGCGCCCGGGTCTTGCGGCGCGAACGAGCACGCGGGGCGCGCGGCGCGCGGCCCGTGCGAAGCACAGGATCAGTTCCCGCATTGAGCGCCCCGCGGCCCCGGATGTAGAGCGCCTGGTAGATCGCCTCGTGGCTGATGCGCATGGACTCATCATCCGGGAATCAAGCTTGGTCCGGTTCGCTATCCGCTCCGGACTCCATGCCCGCACGCACCCACGCGCGGTGCTGCTTGTTCCGCTCCGTCCACCCACCGGTCGCCGTCCCTGCGATCGCCTTGCCGCCGGGCGGGCTGATCTGTCTGGGCAGTCACTCCTGAACGTATACGTGCAACCGCGGATTGGCGACCAGCTTCGCCGTTTTCGGACGGCGTGCGGCCATGTCCGATTTCCACTGCGCGGCCGACGCCCAGTAGTCGAGCTTCCCGCCACTGGTGGCCGCGTCGCGCCGCAGCTCACGGGAAATCGCCCCCGGATCACGGCCGACTCGCCGAGCGATCTCGCGTACGCCCTTGCCCTGGGCTTTCAGGAGCGCGATCTCCTCCCGCTCGCGAAGCGACAAGTACCTGCCCGAATGCGCCTCGGATCGAACGGTCGCATGCCGTCACACCGCCGGTACCAGCGTGTGGCCACCGCCGGCGCCACGCCGACAACCCCGGCTGCTACCTCGGCGAGAAGGCCCTGGGCGATCTCGCCCCAGAACGCCGCTTCCACATGACGCTGCTCCTTCGGATGCCCCTGGGGACCTCAACTTCGGGCGCACCGCCATCCAGTGTCCTGTGTGTCCAGAGTCAAGGGCCAAGTGCCCACATCGCCGCCGGAAAACTTGCTTACCAGCTCGTTGCTGGAGTGTGGCACACGCCATCGCATGGCGTTGTCGTAGGCGAAACGTGCGAGTGAGGTCCGCGGCACTGAGACGTTCAGGCCGGCGTGGGGCGCCATCGCGGCAGGGGCACTCAGGGAGGTCGTTGAGTGTTGATTACTCAGCCTAACTGGATGCCGACGTCACTAGCCTTACGCAGTGCCATCCTGATCGGCGATCAGCGCTGCTGCATAGGAAGCTTGGGGGGACATGGTCAGGTGGGTCGGCCGCAGCGCCGTTGACATCGCCGATGCGGTGCGACGTGGAGAGGTATCGCCTCGCCAGGTCGTGGCCGAGCATCTGGATCACATCCGTGTGAAAGATCCTGAGGTCGGCGCGTTTCGGCGCGTTCTCGAGGCCGAGGCGCTGCGCGATGCCCAGGCGCTGGAGTGCCGAACTCATCTGCGCGCACTCCCCCTGGCTGGCGTCCCCGTGGCGGTGAAGGACAACCTGGCTGTCAAGGGTGTGCCCATCCGTCATGGCTCGGCCGCGACGCGTGAGGTACAAGCCAAGGACGATCACGTGGTGGTACGGCGACTGCGGGCAGCGGGAGCAATCGTCATTGGCGTGACGGCAGTACCGGAACTGTGTGTCTTCAAAACAACAGATGGTATGTTCGGCATCCCCCGCAACCCGTGGCTGCCCGCGCGCAGTGCTGGTGGGTCGTCTGGCGGGAGCGCGGCAGCGGTGGCCGCAGGGATGGTCCCGATCGCTTTGGGAAGTGATGGCATGGGGTCCATCCGCATCCCTGCTGCCAGTTGCGGTGTCGTCGGGCTTAAGCCGGGGCGAGGAGTCGTCCCTTCAGGGCTGGGCGTGAACGACTGGTTCGGAATGGCCGAGAACGGGCCGATCGCCTCGTGTGTTGATGATATCCGGCTACTTCTGGCCGTCATTGCTAACGAGGGTACGCGTCCTGATCATGCGGAGCCTGTGGGCAGACTACGGATCGCGTTGTCCGTCCGCACGCCGCTCCCCCGCCTCCCGGTCGCCGACCAACTCGCCGCTACGGTGTGGCAGTCCGGCCGCCTTCTCACCGCAGGTGGCCATCACGTGGTGCATGACGAACTTCCCTACCCACCTTGGCTCGGGAGCGCTGCCCTGAGCCGATGGACCGCCGGTGCCGCCGCCGATGCGAGGGGGCTGAATTTCCGTCTGCTCACACGACGCACACGCACACACGTCATGCTGGGACGGGCCGTCACCTCCGCCAGGTTCGTCCGACGAAACCAACAACTTCTCTGGCAGCAGCGGCTGGAGAAGTTCTTCACCCGTTGCGACGTCCTCGTCACACCCGCTCTCGCCCAGCCAGTACCGGTTGCCAAGGCCTGGCACACGGCGGGCTGGCCAGCCAATGTCCTGGCCAACATGCGCTTCGCACCGTTCAGCTATCCATGGAACTTGGCCGGCTGGCCAGCCATGGCCGTCCCCCTGGGCAGCTTTCCCAGCACGGGCATCAGCCTGCCGCGGTCCGTCCAGGTCATCGCGCCCCCTGGCGGAGAGGAACGGCTTCTTCAGCTCGCTTCCCAACTCGAGCGGGACTGCCCCTGGCCCCGGATGCCCATGGAGCCTTTTCCATCTTCGCTGTGAGCTGGGCGGATGCTGGGGTGGGGACGGCCTGGGCGAGGCTGATGGTGTGGGTGGTTGAGCGGCGGGGCTTGTGGAGGAGCCGCCAGGGCGTGAGGGTGGTTGGCCTGTCAGCCTGGGCCCGGTCTTCGGGTGGGACTGGTTGACGGCCTGCTGGCCTGGGGATACAGCGTCTCCCGCCTGCCGCGGTGGGGAATCCGAACCGTGCCGCCGACTCCTTGGTATTCCTTGCCGGCCCAGCGGACGATGGCTGGCCCCCGGCGGGAGCGTCGGTGACACGGTGCTGTCGGGCCGCGCGGACGTGATGGACGGTCCCGGGCGGAGCGGGGGACGCCCGCGGCAGTCGGCCGAGCGGATCGGCGACGGCCCGCGCGTTCATCCCGTGTTCTTTCTGTTTGGCCGGGCATAGCGGTCGGCTGGCGGCGCTGCGGCCGGGCGGCGGCTGTGTCCGGACCCCCACGGCGGGGGCGTGGGCGGCCGGGACGTCGGCGGCCCCGGTGACGCGGCGGGCGGTGGTGGTGATGATCCCGATCCCGGCCCGCGGGCCAGGCATGCGGATGACCGTCGCGGGGGTGGGTGAGGGGGAGCGGGGCCCGCCCGCCCCGTGTTCGGGCGCCGCCGCCCGGGTGCCGGGACGGCGGCGGTGTTCCCGCGGACGGGCGGTGAGGAAGCGCGGGGGGCGGAGCTGGACATGTCCAGCCCGGACGGGTGGACGGGCATGCGAAGTCTCTGGCGGGCACGGGTCCTTCTTGGCCGAGAACCCATCTGCCAGGTGCGCTCCCCATCCGTCAGCCGAACTGACCAGCCCAGCCCACAGGATGGAAAAGACTCAGTAGATTGAGTAGTTATCGCTCATTCAGCGATCCTCCGCCCCTGCTCGAATTGGCCTCGGCGAGCGTGAATCCCCCCGTCGCTCGCCACTGCGGGCTGTCCCTCCATCGGCGAGGTTCAGCCCGCTCTCTACAGGACAATCCATGAGTTTCCTGAGTCAACCTCAATGCCGCCAGGGGCTCGTCCACGGGCAGATTGGTCTTCCTGTTGGCTTGGTGCGTGGCGGGTCGCAGCAGACACGCGTCTCACAGCTACCGGGGCGATCGCAAGACGGAGGACACCTACGTCATCGCCGATCAGGCACCGATACGCCGGGATCTCCAGCCGCCGCGGGAGCGGACGAGATCGCCGTGGCCTCGAGGATCCTCACCGCCCGCCGTTACGACCTCGCCGCCGACCGCACCCGCGCCATCAACCGGACGCGAGCCCAGCTCCTGGAGTACTTCCCCGCCCTCGAGCGGGCTTTCGACCATGCCGCGTCCAAGGCCGCCCTCATCCTTCTCACCGGTCACCAGACACCCACCGGCCCGCGGCGGACCGGAGCGAGCCGGCTGGCGGCCTGACTGAGAAACCGCGAAGTCCGTGGCGCCCAGGCCATCGCTGACACCGCCGTCGCCGCCGCTCAGGCCCAGCACACAGCCGTGGCGGGCGAGAGCACCGCCGCGACCATGGTGCACACCCTCGCCAAGGCAGTGCTGACGCCGGACGAGGAGATCGCCGACATCGACGGGCAGATCGCGGCCCGGCTCGGCGAGCACCGCGACGCGGAGGTGATCCTCACCATGCACGGCATGGGCCCCTCGCCCGGGGCCGAACTCATCGCCCGCGCCGGCGGGGACATGGACGCCCTCGGCAGCTCGGACCGTCTCGCCGGGGTCGCCGGCCTCGCACCAGTCCCACGGGACTCCGGACGCGTCAGCGGCAATACGCGCCGACCACACCGCTACCACCGCCAGCTCTTACGCCTCTTCCGCCTCTCCGCCCAGATCGCCGCCCGTTTCCGCCCCACCTCGAAGACCTTTCACGACCACAAGCGAAACGAAGGAAGAGTCACAAGCAGGCGATCCCCGCCCTCGCACGCCGCCACCTCGACGTCCTCTGGCCGCTGATACGCGACCGTCGCACCTCCACCACAGCACCTCCAGCACCCGCCCACACACCGGCTTGACTGTCTCACTCCACGTCACCAGACCGCTTGACAAGCAAGATTGGGAATCAGTGATCGACATGGCGCGCCAACTCTAAAGATCCGCCGTGAGGGGACGTGAGGGGAAAGGACCCCGTAGCTCTTTGTTGAGTATCAATTACTTAAGCCGCGGGGCAGATTCGGTCGGTAGTGTTTTTGAGGCTGTGCTATTCGCACGGGGCGAAACTGAAATCCATTCCCTTCGGAGCCAGAAGCAGAAGCAGCGTTTTTCACCAAAATTGAAGGGGTGCAGGAGTGGGAGTGCAAAATCCAGGGTCTCCTTCAGGAAAGCTCCACGATTCCCACAAAAGACCGCTATCATCCGCTTCCAAGGAGAGAGAAGCGTGGACTATTCACCTTCAGATCTGCCGCATGTTTGAACATCTACTGTCGAACAAAATCGGTCCCCATAAAATAACTGTGAGTGAATGCGAGATCCTTGTTAATCTCACGGAACAACCAAGAGGCCGCATGCGAATGAGAGACCTCGCCGTGGCCACCGGGCAGACGCCCAGCCGCCTCTCGCATCAAGTCTCCAGAATGGAGAAGGACGGGCTGGTCTGGCGTGACAACGCCAGGGGAATTCTAGACAGCGCAGGTCGCGACAAGCGTGCGATCTACCCCTCCATTACTGACTTCGGGCGCGAAGTTCTTGAGCGCACCATCCCATCATACGAGGAGGCTGTGCGTCAGATGTTCATTTCATTCGTATCCGCTGAAACCCTATCCAACTATGATGACTTGTTCGGGGCATTGAGCGAACACTTGAGGAGAAGCCTGTCCTAGCATTACGGTGACGATTTCTTGTGGCACTGTTTCTTGGAGCTGGATGACGAGGGATGCGAGGGTGACGGTGCCGAGGGTAGATACAGGCGAGTTCTCGTAGCGGGTGGCGACGGACGGAAACCCTTTAGGCGCTTGATAGCGCGTTCGAGGTGTTGCGCTTCTTGTAGCGCTCGCTGTCGAAGCCGGCGGGGCGGCTTCCTCGGGATCCTCGCTTCTTGCGATATCTTTGCTGGTCGAGGTGCTCAGAGATGGTGCGTGGGATGCCGCGTCAGCCACCGCCGAATCAAGAACAGCCACCCGGAGCCCGGGCCCACTAAACCGCCGACGCGAGACCTGAGACCGCAAGGCGATGCCACATGGAGACCGCCTCACACCGGCCAAACCCCTCCGGCTGATCCCGCCACTGGCCATCCGTTCGCACCGGCACCATCAAGACCTGCCCGCCGGCCCACCCGCCCCCGTGTTCCCCCTACTCTTCACACCCGCCTGGTCAGCCTGATCCAACCTCGTGAAGCGATCGTTCGCCGAGCCGGCAGACAAGCGGATCGTCCGGGTGCCTAAATAGCGTTTCCGTTCTCGCCGATAAGCAGATCCCATGGCGTCTTGGATGAGCTGCAGGCAGACAACTGCTCCCCGAAGACGTCGGGCGACCTTCTGGAGAAATGTGGCGATACAGCCGCCCCTTCGAAGGTCCACCTGAGCAATGCTGTCAGGAGAGGAACTCAAGTTATAAGTAACGATTGCTCACTCTTCCGGGAGTCCACACATCCACAATAGGCAGAGAATTGCCCGATAAATGAGCTCTCGTGGTGCAATCGGCGCTGTCCTACTACGTACCCCCGGACAGAGGCCTTCCTCTCGGCCTAGTACACCTTCTGCAGACCGAGACATGGCTCGGGACTCCGCGAGAGTGATTTGGTGGTTCGGACAGCTCGGAAAATTGTCTCTGAATGGATCGGCGATGACAGGTAGCGAGTATCTGACGGGTAGCGTCTACGAAAATGCAGGTGGCGCTTCGGCTGATTCCCTTCTTCACCACCAGGCTAGAGTCCGCCGAAGCCTGCAGGGGTTGCGAGCCATGAAGGCAACTGGTGCGACTCTAGTCGAAACTTCGTGCCATTCATTGGTTCAACGAGGCCACTTTCCAGCCAACTCGGGGGAGCTTGATTGGACGCCCCGGCAGATCATGGGTCACTTGACGGATTCGGCTCGAGTCTTCTCCATGCACCTTCAGCGGATTCTCGACGAGATGACGTTGGAGCCGCTTGACTTTCCCTCTTTCGAACCGCTGGATGAAAAGCGTGTCGCTTCCTATGCGAAACTTCCGTGGGATCAGATGCTCGGCGAACTCATCCACGCTCAGGCGGAGCTACACAGCATGGTGACCGCCGTATCGTCGGCAGCAATGAGGCGCGTGGGTTTCGGGACTGTCGGCGGCGCTATTGCTGCTGACGAAATCGTGAGGTTCCTGTCCGGCCACCAAGATGATCATGCGACCCAGCTTGAAATGATCCTCGCGAATCTCACTGCTGCTTGATCGCAAGGGAGCTTCTCCAGTAGCGAGAAACCGCGGCAACAAACCGGCTGGT
Source organism: Streptomyces sp. NPDC051909 (assembly GCF_040681095.1). NCBI lineage: Bacteria > Bacillati > Actinomycetota > Actinomycetes > Kitasatosporales > Streptomycetaceae > Streptomyces > Streptomyces sp. NPDC051909. The sequence continues at coordinate 56,886 of NZ_JBFAYA010000032.1, forward strand.
GACGTGCGCGGCCAGTCATCCGCTGGGTCGGTCACCACCTGTACGTCCACTCCGTGGCGGTGGTGCTTATTGAGCCTCTTTCATCCTGTCTCTGGAAGGATGAAATGGCAGGTCAGAGGGCTTGTCGGGACATGGCGAAGCCTCCGTCGTTGGTGTGGTGATTCCAACTCAGCACACCAACGGCCGGAGGCTTCGTTGGTGCCGTATTCTGCCATGTCCGCCGTCCCGCACGAGCTCGTCGAACACGTCTCCTGGCTGCTGTATGCCCGCCGACGGGAGATCAACTCGCCGTGGAGACGGCTCGGTTGCTGCAAGCAAGCCCTCCTCGTCCTGGCACACCTACGCGAGAACGAGACGTTTCGGCGGGTCGGGGCCGGTTTCGTGGTGTCGGAGGCGACGGCCTGGCGGTACGTCGACGATACGCTGAAGGTCCTGGCCGCGTGGGCGCCGGGCCCGCGCGAGGCCCTGGTCGGACTCGGCGAGGGCGACTTCGTCATCGTCGACGGCACCCCGATCCCCACCGACCGCGTCGCCGCGGACGAGCCGTACCACTCCCAGAAACACAAGACGGCATGAACGTCCGGGTCATCGCCCGCCCGGACGGCACGCCGCTGTGGTTCTCCCGCGCGCTGCCGGGCCGGACACACGACCTGACCGCGGCCCACGCCCACGGCATCGTCCAGGCCTGCCTCAGTGTGCGCACCCCTTACAAGAACCACCGTGAACAGCCCGAGCACTACCAGGAGTTCAGCCGGGACTACGCACGACTGCGAGCCCCCGGCGAACGTGCCTTCGCGCAACTCAAAGCCTGGCGACTACTACGACGGGCACGCTGCTCCAGCCGCCGCATCGGAACGGCCGTCCAAGCCATCCATACCATCCTGACCCGCATGTATTCAGGATGAAAACAGCTCGGTGAGCTTCTTCGGCCGTCACCGTCACGAGTGGCAACCCATGTCCGTTGACTGCCCTGCTCATCAGCGCCACGACAGCGTCTACTGCCGGCCCACCGGTCACCGGATCGGTGGGCCGGCTGAAGAAGCTCATTGATCAGAAACAGTTCTGGGTAGTTGGAGGGGTGTGAGTGATCTGGTGGGGGCGCGCGGTATATGTCGCCGTCGTCGCGGGAGGCCTTGTCGTTGCGGACGTGGCCGTGTTGGTGGCGGGGCGGGACCGTGAGGACGTGGCGGCGGTGTTCGGGAGGTCGCTGAGGGCGGTCGGTGGTGGTGGGCGAGGTGGCGGAAGGCGGTGGTCAGGCGTCCGCGTGGCAGGCCGGTTGGGGTGCGCCAGGTGCTCGGGGAGGCCGGGCGGGCGGTGCTCGGTCACCGGCCCCGTGACGTGGGGCGTCCGGACGAGCGTGCCGTGGAGCAGGGACCCTGGAGCTGTCCGGCGCTGGCACCGGGAGACGTGGCAGGGGATCCGCGCGAAGGTGAGCCGGGCGGCGGGATCCTCTTCGCCGGCCAGGCCGACGTCCGCTCCGGCCAGGTCACCGGCCGCACCGGGGGCGGGAAGGGGAAGACCCCTGGGATGCGGCGACGCGGAAACCCGGTTCCCGAAGAACGCGGTGCCGGCGATCAGCTCCAAGGGGCTGGACCCGCTTCATGGTCTTCACCGGGAGGTTCACCGCCGGGGTGACGCGCCGCTTCCCGGCCCGGCTCGCCAGCCTCTTCGGCCACAAGGTCCATCCCTCGCTCGCCGACGGGCACTGCGCCCCACCGCTCGAAGAAGGCCCGCGACTGGCCCGCCGCCCATCGGGAGTCTCCACACCCCTCAGATCTGCCCTGGGCAGTGATTGCTCAGGCCCAACATTCTTACGGTCCGCAACATGGAGTCGAGAAGAAGCAGATCGGACCGCCCTGACCGCGACTGATTCTCGTGTCGCAGGCAGGCCGCTCCCAGAACCTCGGAGGTCGGTATGCCCTCAGCCGAGAACCGCCCGCTAACCGCGCTGGACCGGTGTGACCGCTGCGGCGCTCAGGCGTACATCCGAGCAGTGCTCGGCCATGGCCGGGAGTTGGTCTTCTGCGTGCACCACGGCCGTCAGCACAGACACGCCCTGGAGTGGCAGGCCAGCCACATCCAAGACGAGTCACACCTGCTAGTCCAGTCGGTGAGATAGCGCCATGGGGTGCCAACGTCGCGACTGGGTGTTCCGGCTGACGCGCACACAGGATGTGGATTCACGGAGCGGTGCCAGTCGGCGAGTGCAGACGCGGTCTTCTGATGCTCATCGCCGAAAGCCGTCTCGTCGTCAAAGCGCCCGGATGCGGGTGCAGCCCCCGAGATCGATTTGGTGGTGGGTCGCAGTGATCCTCTTCAGAATGGCCACCGATCGGTTGACGGGCCTCTCGTATCAGCGCAGGTCAAGGGCTCTTCGGTCGGTCTCGGAGACCCCGGTTGAAGAAGCTCAGTGACACTTGCTCCTCCTGGTAGCGAGTGGCAGCGGCGATAATCCATACTGCGGCGAACAGCGCCGCGGAGCGACGACGTGTCCCTCGCAGTGACGGGGCCGGCCGGTAGCGGTAGTGAGATGGGCTTACTTCGCTTTGACGGACATCGGAGATCAGGGGCTTGGGCCCCGGAAGGATGATGTTCATCATGGAGAGCATGGGGAAGAGGAAGGCGC
>NZ_JBFAYA010000033.1:0-59393 GCF_040681095.1 Streptomyces sp. NPDC051909
GCGCCTTCCTCTTCCCCATGCTCTCCATGATGAACATCATCCTTCCGGGGCCCAAGCCCCTGATCTCCGATGTCCGTCAAAGCGAAGTAAGCCCAATCCGGCCCCCTGGCACCTGCCTTGCATTGAGGGCATCGCATGTGGCCGAGTGGCCTGCGTCAGTGAAGCCCAAGTGGGAATGGGGTGCCAAGAGTGGTCAGCGGGGGAACAGCGCGGCTGCTGATCAGCAACGGCGGTGAGGCGGCGCTGGGGCTGAAACCGCGTGCTGAACTCCCCCCCCCCGCACACACGGCGTCCGGATCCTCGCCGAGACCGGCGATGACCGCACCCGCTCCGACCCGCCCGCGACCCGAAGGCCTGTGCCGGAAGCGCCCCGGTCACCCGCGAGTCCGGGCGGCCGCCGCATCAGCCACCGCCGGATCAAGAACAGCCGACTCGCAGCGACCGGCCGGCACTGGGCATTCGCCGCCCTGACCGCCTCACTCGGAGCCCACGCACACTACAACCGCCGACGTGAGACCGCTACCGCGCGGTCCTCCGCCACCTGTTCAACCGAATGACCGGCCAGCTTCACCAGGACCTGACCGCGGGCCAGAACTCCAGCGAAACCACCGCCTTCACCTCGACAGCCAAGACCGTGCCCTATGTGGTGAGGCGGATGAGTCGTTTGTAGCAGCAGATGGCTGCGGCGAGGCCGAGGAAGGCCAGGTAGTTGCGGGGGTGGCCGTTCGTAGCGGTGGTTGAGTCGGCGGTAGCCGGTCAGCCAGGACATGGTTCGCTTGGTCGCCCATCTGCGGCGCCCGAGTCGTTCGCTGGGCTCGATGCCCTTGCGGGCGAGGCGGATGCCGATGCTTCCGGCCGCGTCCGACAGGACGTGTGTCTTGGCGCCCACGGTCCACGGGGCTCGGACCGGTGAATCCCCCGTCTAGCCATGACATGGGCGGAGTCGAGGACGGCACGGGGCAGGTCGAGCAGGCCGGTGTCGTCGAGGCGGTGCAGGATCTCGTCATGCAGCCGGTGCCACCGTCCGCACCCCCTACTACGACCACCGCGAACAGCCCGAGCACTGCCAGCGGTTCAACCGGGACCACGCCCGGCTGAGGGCTCCGGGTGAACGCGACTTCGCACAGCTCAAGCGGTGGCATGCCCCGCGACGGGCACGATGTTCCACCTGCCGTATCGGCACGATCGTCCAAGCTGCCCATACCCAGCCAACCTGTGACTATTCAGGATGAAAGAGGGCTCTGTGTAAAAATATGACAGCACCGCCGCGTGTTTGGCTTTTGAGCATGACGTGCTCATATCGCACGCCGCAGTGAACCTTACGCTGCAGGGACAAACCTGAGCCATCTCACCATCGTCCATTTAGAGGACGAGACCGCTGCACCGTGGCGATCAAGGCTCAGAATATCCGAGCTTGCATGGAACTGTATATCCGCGGTCTGAGTGACACGGATCGCGCCACGAGAATGGTGAAAATACGTTGAATTGGAATCTCGCAAGACTGGCTGGCGTACTGGGCGCCGGCCTGTCCTTAGCGGCGACATTGGTGTCAGGGCAGGCGGTTGCAGACACGCCGGAGGACTATACCCTTACGGAAACAAAGAGCGTCAACGCCAACAGTGGCCCCGGCACGTCTTATTTCTACTGCCCAGACCCACATGATTCCATAGTGGGCCAGCAGATCTCTTCTAGCTCGAACGTCTCCGCTGTATTCGAATATTACGTTGACGGCACCTACGCGCCCAGGCATTCGATGCGGGTATGGACGAAAAATGACAGCAGCAGCAACGGAACTGTCACTGCTACATTCAAGTGTGGGCCTCCATATATCACCTTTACGGAGCTCATGAATATACCTGCGGGAGGTCCGGGTCCGACTCAGGCTGTAGTTTCAGAATCAACCTGCCCCAGCAACCGACCCTACCTGGTGAATGCAGAGTGGGCGCCGGGTGGGGATCCTGATATAGAGACCCTTGATCCGATAGGGCACCGGGATGCGAGTCCGGATTATGTAGTTTTTCAAGCGATAAATCGCACGTTCCATTCTGGCGATGTATTCCCGAGATATACCTGTGCTGCCATGAACGGCTAAAATCCTCGGCGATCAAGTAGCCGTAGGCGAAAAGGGTTTCTCGCGAATCTGCCTTTCATCCCGCCCCTCTTGATCAATAGACCGCGGCCCCGCTGAGCGGTCTGCCTGACCTCGATCTTCGTGACGGTGTCGTCGGTTGTAGAGCAGGGATCTCGCGAAGCCGCCGTGTTCTTGTGAACAGCTGGCCGGCTGGGGCATGACGGGGCGTACCGAAGCTCCGTTGATGTGGGTGGGCTACCGACTCGCTCGCGAACGACGGAGCTTCGTAATTCGTGAGCTTTCCCGCCCGCGTTCGCGCTGTCGTGTTCTGTCGCTCTGGAGTGTGAGGACTCGGCAGAGACGCCGATCCGCGTGATCGTCTTCTGTAGAATCCGCCGCTCGCGCTGGTGAGGGTGGCGGCCCGCGCGAGGGCTTGAGGCCTATTCACGGGGTTCGTGGCCCGATTTCCTTGATCACGAATACGGCCCTGCTGCGTAGCATGGCATTTGCGACGACATCAGACCACTACCGGGTACCACAGCCGGAGATCTTGTGACTGACCCATTCTCAGTAAGAGGTCGTTTTGGTCCGATGTTTTATCCCGTAATCGGTTGTTTGGTCATTCCGGGTCTCGCCAGGAGATGGTGTTCTCGCTGGTGAGGCGGCGGGCCATGAGGTCGGTCATGGCGAGGTGAGCGATGGCTTCGGAGCGGGTGGGCCGGGTTTAGTAGTCACGGGCGAGGTGGCGGTGGAGCATGAGCCAGCCGTAGATCCGCTCGACCGCCCACCGTTTGGGGATCGGGGTGAATCCCCTGGTCCCGGGCTTACGGGCGGTGATTTCCATGTCGATGCCGAGGGTGGCTGCGTGCTCGACGAGGCGCCGGCGGTAACCGCCGTCGACCCACACTTTGCGGATGCCGGGGTGTTCGGCAGCGACCTTGTCGAGCAGTGCGGTGCCGGCGAGGGAGTCCTGCACGCTGGCCGCGGTGACCAGCACCGCGAGGAGGAGGCCGAGCGTGTCGGTGACGATGCTCCGCTTCCTGCCGACGATCTTCTTCCCCGCGTCGACGCCCTGGCCGGCAGCGGGGACGCTGGTGGAGGTCTTGACGCTCTGGGCGTCGATCACGCACGCGGAAGGCTCGGCGTCCCGCCCCTCCCTCTCGCGGAGCAGTTGCCGGAGCAGGCCGTTGAGCTGGGCGAACACGCCCTCGTCGGCCCATTTGGCGAAGTAGCCGTAGACGGTGTTCCAGTGCGGGAAGTCGTGAGGGAGGTAGTGCCACTGGACCCCGGTCCGGTCCATATACAAGATCGCGTCCATGATGTCACGCAGGTCGTGCTCGGGCGGCCGGCCGAAATCCCGAGCTCTGCCGCGGCGCCCGAACCGCCACGCGGCAAGGACCGGCTCGATCAACTCCCAACGAGCAACGGACAGATCACTCGGATACGGACGTCGCTTCACCAGGCCTCCGGCGTACCGCCGCGAGCCGAATGCGCCCAGGCGCACAGCGGCGACAGTCGAAGCACACCGCGACCGTGAAGACCGGGCATCTTGGGATGAGACAGGATTACGTCGCCTTCTACCTCATCCACAACCCCGCCCGCCTCGCAGATATCGACCGCCTCCGCCACCTCACCTGCACCACAACCCGACACTTCGAGAATCCACTGATAAGCGGGCAGCACAGGTGAAAACGACCTCTTAGGAGCCGTTGTCGTACCGAGAGGTTCGCTCGGCGGTCGAACGAGGGTTCCCGGTCGGGTGGCCTCCCCTCGCCACGGCCCTCGCCACGGCCCTCGCCATGGAGCCTGAGATCGTCGTCCTCGACGAGCCGTCTTCCCACCTGGACCCGGCCTCGCGCCGCGAGCTCGTCGACATCCCGCGCTCCCTGGACGTGACCGCTGACTCTGGTCCGACCGGCTGGATGTGCCGGTGGTTCGCGCCGGGGTGCTCCGCGCGGCGGCGGAGTCGAGGTTATGAAGGGAATCGAACGGAATCGGATGGAAGTTCGCCATCCGGTCGTTCCCGAACATCAACCTCAGGAGTCGCAAGATGCGCCCCATCAGAGCGGTCGGCCTCGGCACGGCCACGCTGGTCACCCTCCTCGCCTTCACCCCTGTCGCGGCAGGCGCGACGGACGCCGGCTCCGCCCAGGCCAGGGGTAAGACCCGGACCCTTACATTTCTGGCCGAGGTGCAGCAGCTGACCCGCTTCCCCGTCACCCCTGGCACTGTCTCGCAGGGCGATCGGGTCGTCGTCCGCTCGGACCTCTTCGACGAGGCGCACAACAAGGTCGGCGAGACCCACGGCACCTGCACCACCACCCGGGGTGGTGACGATGAAGCGGAGCAGTGCCTCGTGACCTACGTCCTCCCGGACGGCCAGCTCACCACGCAGGGGGTGTACTTCAACTACATCGACCAGGGTCCCTTCGACGCCGCGATCACCGGCGGCACCGGGAAGTACGAGAAGGCGCGCGGCTCGGTCCACTCCGAGACGATCGACACGGACCCGAAGGTCGTGAGGCGCTTCACGATCCACCTCGCCTGACGGACCCCGACGTCCACCTGGCCCCGGAATCCGGCCTTCTCCCCTCGCGTCGCACCATGGGAGACGGTCGTACGAAGGGAACTTCAGGTCAGGGGGACGTCCAGGGCGGCTCACCCTTCAGTAGCTGTTGTCGTTTCGATCTTGAGGGGTGGGCTTTGAACGGCAGTCTCGAACGGGTGATCGCGGCTGGCCTCGGATATGGGAACAGGGCCTCTTGGTAGCTCGGGGTTGCGAAGCCGACCGAGATCCAGGAGGCGCCGTTGCCGCAGTTGTACGTGCTTGCGCCGGTGGAGTTCGATTCGGCTGCCCTGTCGTGTGATTGCGTCGCTCACCGGTTCGGCATTGCGGCCGATCACCCGGAACATGTCCGGCGGTACCCCTCGGACATGACGGACGTGGAGCGGGCTGTGGTCCGGCCGCTGCGGCCGGGTCCGCGAGGAGGCGGGGCGGGATGCGGGGCGGGATGCGGGGCCGACGGCCGGCGTGATCGACTCTCAGTCCGTCAAGGCGGACGCGGTCGTCGGCGCCGACAGCCGCGGCTTCGACGGCGGCAAGCTGATCAACGGGCGCAAGCGGCACGTCGTGGTCGACACCCTCGGCCTGCTGCTGGGCGTCATGGTCACGAGCGCGGACATCGGCGACCGCTCCGCCGCGAAGGTGCTGCTCGCGCAGGTGGCCAACGCCCACCACCGCCTCGCCCTGGTCCGGGCCGGCGGCTACACCGGCAGCCTCGGCGAGCGCTGCAGGACGTCTCGATTCTGCTGCTGCGGGTTCAGCGGGGGAGGGACTTCGGGGGCAGACCAGCCGACCGGGGCCGGCAGCCCGGCGTTCTGTCTCCACTCCACGCCCTCACGGCTGCCGGCAGGCTTCGGATCACTGGCGCTGTATGACCGGCATCCTGGACTCCTGAGAGGCAGCACTGTCGGTGGCGTGCGGCAGCGTCGGGGCATGACGCGGATGAGCAGGGAGTGGGCGATCGGGAATCAGCCGGCGCTTGGGCCCGCATATGGTCTTTGGTCTGCGTGAACCTATGGCTCTGGGCTCCGTGTCGGTTGCTTTTCTGTTGGTTTGTTGAGTGCTGTTCACTTTGTTTGCTGGCATGTTGTGGCACGGTCTTTTGGTGGTGTCATCGTGCCTCTGCAGTCTCGGCGTCAGGTCGGTGGTGCGGGGTTCAGTAGGTTGTTCCGTCGGTGTGCTGGCCGGGTGAGCGGGTGAGTGGGCTGATGGTGTTGTGCTTGGCCCAGTCGCCGGTCGCTGAGCCGTCGGGGTTTCGGTTGATGGACACCCCGTCGGAGTTGGCCTGGCTTGAGGTGTAGGTCATCGACTGGATCGTTGTTCCGGTCGAGTCTTGCAGGGTCACCTGGTCACCGCTGTTGGACAGGTTGAGGCCGCCGGTGCTGGCTGCCACCGCGGCGATGCCTCCGGGGATCGCGGAGCCCGCGCCGAACACGGTGATCGCCTTGCCGGGCTGCAGCGTCGTACCGGCCGCGAACGTGTGCCGCACTGCCGTGCCGTCCCGGAGGGTCCAGCCGGCGAGGCTGGTTTCCGTGCCACCGGTGTTCACGATCTCGACGGCTTCGCCGGCGGTGCTGCTGCCCGGTTCGTTGGCCAGCACCTCGTTGATGATGACGTCGGCGGGTCCGCCGCCATCGCCGGCGGTGAGGGTGACGTTCTGGGTCGTGGTGTGGGTGGCCCCGCCGTTGTCCGTCACGGTGAGTGAGACCGCGTAGGTTCCGGCTGACGCGTAGGTCACGGTCGGGTTCGTCGCCGTCGAGGTCTGGCCGTTGCCGAGGTTCCAGCTGCGGTTCACGATGGTGCCGTCGGAGTCGGTGCTGCCGTCGGTGAAGGTGCAGTCGAGAGCGGTGCAGGTGTGTGTGTACGAGGCCGTGGGCTGCTGGTTCGCGCCGCCGCCAGTGCCGATGGCGAAGTCGTAGCGGGCGAGCACCGGGTAGTGGTCGCTGGTCGTCGTCGCGTAGTTCGGGACGTATGCCTGGGGCTGGAAGGCGGTCGCCGAGCCGGTGACGTACTTCGCCTGCACCTCGTTGGTGGTGAGCTGGTGGTCGATGAAGTCCGGATAGCCCGCCGTCGACGGCACGCCCGCCAGCGACAGGGCCCGCGTCGGGAACGTGTAGCGCGCCGCGTCGTTCACGAAGTTGGCGTAGGGCGAGGTCTTCCCGGACGTGATGGAGGTGTCGACGTCGTCGTTCCAGTCACCGATGACGAAGACGTTCTGTGTGGGGTAGGTGGTGTCGAGGTAGGACTTGAGGGCCTGTGAGGCGGGGTTGCGCAGGTTCCACGCGTCCTGGGTGGAACCTGCCTTCGCGTGCAGGACGATGAAGACGAGGTCACGGGTGACACCGTCGAACGTGCCGCGCAAGGTGAACTCCACCGGCGGGCGGCCGGCGAAGTTGCTGTTCTGGTCGGTCAGGATGACCTTGGCGCTCACCAGGGTGGCCAGGCTGGAGCGCCAGACGAGGGCGACCTTCTGCTCGGTGTTGCCGAAGTCCGAGTAGTACTGCGCCCCGTTCGTCACGGTCGGGTCGTTGGCGACGACTCCGGTGTAGCCGGGCATGCCGGCCACGAGGGTGTCGAACGCCGAGGTGCTGACGACCTCGGAGAGGCCCCACACGTCCATGTCGGTGCCCGCCATGACGTCGCGGACGTTCTGCTGCTGAAGCGCCTCGTCGGTCGGGCCGAAGTCCGGCGCGCCGAACCACTCGAGGTTCCAGTTGCCGACGTCGAGCTGTGTCGGCGATCCCTGCGACGGAACCGAGGTGGCGGCGTGCGCCGTGGGGGTGGTGGTGAGCGTTGCCAGCGTCACGGCGGCGGTCAGGCAGGCGGCGCCGAGCGCGGCGGTGTGGCGGGGGCGTCTGGCGGATATGTGACGTGGGGGCATGAGGGTGCCTTTCGCGAGCGGTTCGGACGGTTCGCGGAGCACCGCACCGGGGGTGTGTGGGGGACACGCCGTGGCGGCAGGGCAGTTGTAGGCGTGCGGGGTTGCACGCGGGGGACCGGAAGGTTTCCTCCGCATGTCACTTCTACGCGCGTTGCGCAGTGTGCACCGGCGTCGGGTGCGGCGCCATACCTCCGACAGGGCCCACCTGTTGAGCCGCGCTCCCCACAACCTCTCTCCAATGGCCTCGGACACCAGCCGAGCGCCGGAACGCTCTGCCTGGTGGAACGGCTCTCGCGTGTCGAACAGTGAACCGGCGCCGGGCGAACGGCGGCTCGTGCCTGCCGTCGAGGTCCCCGCCGAACCGTCCCGTCACCGGGTCGCCGTCCGGCGTGAGCCGTGCCGGATCGGCGCCCTCTCGATCGGGCAGCGCGTCTGGGCCGCCCCACGTGTCCGTCTTCGCCGACGGTGGTGGAGCCGCTGGGCGGCGAGCACTGCCTGTGCCCCGGCTCGCGACGACCTGCATGCATTTTCGCCGCTCTCGTTGCCGTCTGGTCCAAGGCCGACCCCGACTGGCGCGCCGCTCCCGATGGTGTGGAGGCGACGAGGCCCCAGGTCGCCCGCCTGGGGCTTCGTTCGAGAGCGGAGCGTTTGATGGCTGTCGCGGTGCGGGGCTCGTGGCGTGGCGGCGGGCGAGCAGGGCGGCGGGGCCGATGGCGAGGAGCGCGGCGAGCACGGCGAAGCTGTAGGTGAGAGTGGTGAGGGTGGTGAGGGCCGCGAGGAGGAGGGGGCCGCCGGCGTCGCCGGGTTCACGGCCGCGTTCCGCGGAGCCCATGGTCACTGCTCGCCCGCGGCGACGGCCGTGGTGTGGGTTGGGGTGGGTGGTGGGGGTGTTCGGTGGGTGGTTGTTTGGGGTGGTGGGTTGTTGCGTGGTCTCTCCCCGCATTCCTCCTGTTGTGATGCGTGTCACAGCTTGGGGTGGGGGGTGTGGGTGGTTGTCTGTCACGTGGCGGGCGTGGGTGGGTGCGGTGGTGTGGATCGTGGCGGAAGTTCGCCGGTCGGCCTGTTTCGGGTGTGTAAATGTTGCGTACTTGACAGATCGTGTTCGTGTGAAATTGCCTGGTGGTCGTGGGGGAGGGTGTGGATGAAATGCTTCCGTTTTCTGGGTTCGGCTGTTCAAACCTCGCCTGATTCAGGCCGTAGTGATGGGCCGTATTGCGCTCCTCGTCCGGGGTGATGTTGTCTGTGTCGTGGATCGAGCACCTATTGACCGATGAGGAGACAGGCTCGTTATGGCGACGATCAAGATCAATCCTGCTCGATACAGTCAGTTCGGGCCGGCAGAGGGAAGTGTCTTCTGTCTGATCACGAATCGTGAGATCGAGCACGAGCTGGAGATCGTCAAGGAGGCTCCGTATGCGGAGTACCGGACCATCCTCATCGGCCAGGGTGACGACTTCGAGGCGATGCTCGCCGCGGAAACGATTCCTCAGCGGTCGCATTCTCTGGTGATCTCGCCGTACCGGTTCTTCGAGTCTCCTTCCGAGGAGGCTCTGGGCCCGAATCGTAAGCTGATGGGGATGGCCTGCAACTCGACTCCGGCCGATCTCGATATCATCCGGCATTTCATCGGTGTCATCGAGAATACCTCTGCCAAGGAGCAGGGCGAGTTCAGTGACCGTTTCTTCGAGCTGGCCGAGTCCACCGATCATCTGCTCTATGTCGATGAGCGTCACGGTACGCGTGCTGTGCTCGACCATCTCGCCGACGGTCTGATCTGGAATCAGCAGGCCGGGCCTTTGGAGTGGGGGGAGCAGCAGATCGTTCCCTCCGGCGAGATCAGTGTGCTGCCGATGCAGATCGTCGAGTTCGACGAGAGTCTGCATCTTCCGCTCGAGGGCAGTATCGCGTTTCGCGGGTTTCCCATTCTGCACAGCGGCACGCCGTCGTTCATCCGCAAGGACCAGGCTCGTCTCGCCGGGAAGCTCGCCGGCCTGGAGCACGAAGCGGTGGTCTGCGATGTGACCAAGGGGACGATCACCTCGCTGCGTCCCTTCCGCAGGGAGGGTGCCGAGGTCGCCAAGGTCTTCGAGGCCATGCTCGAGATCGACTCGCGTTACGCGCTGGTCTGGGAGATCGGGCACGCCCTCAATACCAGCCTGGACATTCTGCCGGGCAACCACGCCATGAACGAGGTGTACGGAGGTGAACGGGGCTGCCTCCACTGGGGGCTGGGCCTTACTCCCTTCACTCAGTACCACCTCGACATCATCTCGCCCGACACCACCGTCTACACCGAAGGCGGCCAGGTGGTCCTGGGCGACAAGGGCGGCGCTCCCAGCGTTCGCATGGCCGCTGTCGTCTGACCGGCCGTGAACGAACCGCACGAGCGCGAAATCCACCATGGAAGGGAGGTGTCGGCCATGAAGAAGACCATCAAGGTTCGCAAGAACAGCAACTACCTCGGCACCCTGCTGGGCTGAGGTAGGGATCGCGGGGCCGGGAACTGAAGGCTCCGGCCGCCTGCCGGATCGAGTGTCAGATGGGGGGTGCGCGCCATGAAGAAGACCATCAAGGTCCGTAAGAACAGCAACTACCTCGGCACCCTGCTGGGCTGAGCCGGGTAGTCGGCCGCCACGCGCGAAAGGCCCGCGAGGCCCCGCGCCGGGTGTGCCGTAAGTGAGGCGGGCCGAGGTGATAGCTCGGCCCGCCTCACTGACACACTGGCACAACGATCTGGGAGCGTCACAGTGATTATCGTCCGTCCTGAGGCCTATCGCCAGTATCCGGCAGGCCGGAACCGATTCGTACTCGTCGTGGAACAGTGCTTTTCCGACTCTTTCCAGATCGAGCCCCCGAGCCGTTACGCGGCGTGGGACACGGTCACGGCCGAGGCGGGGCAGTGTCTGACCGACGTACTGCGCTCCGGTGTCCCGCAGGACAGTGACGTCCTCGTCGTGGCCCGGGACGACCGGCTGCTGACGGCTCCCGCGGCCGAGGTGGGCCCGCACCGTACCGTCGCCGCTGTCCGCGCGGGCAGCGGCCCCTTCGCCCTGGACCAGCTGCGCAGCCTGCTCGCGTCGCTGGAGACGACCGATCCCGACGCTCTCGGCCTGGCCGGCGCCGCGCTCGTCGACGGGCTTGCGGCGGCCGGCGGCCTGGTCCTGGAAGACGCTCTGACCGGGTCCGTGGCCAAGGTGACGTTCGCGGTGCCGGCATGGTCCAGGGCGGACGGCGGCACGTTCCTGCCCGGCACTGTGCACAGTGCGCCCGCCGGCCTGCGCAGGCTGGACCTCGCGGGCGCCGGCACCACGGTCACCGGGCAGATCGCCGTGAAGGGCTGGTCCGTCGTCCGCACCCGCGCCCCTGGTACGGCGCGCTGCCAGGAGCTGTTCGAGAAGCTCTCCGGGCTCTCCCACTACCCGCTCGTGCTCAGTGTCGAGGACGGGGCGGTGAGGGCGATGAAGGCGACCGAGACGGGATCGGCGGCCGCGGCCGCCGCCCTGGAACAGCTCTTCGCCGCCGACCGGGGCCACGCCGCCGTCACCGGACTGGAGTTCGGCATGAACCCGGCCGCCCCTCAGCTGCCCTTCAACAGCGAGTCCAACGCCGCCGCCACGGGCAGGGCCGCCGTCTCCGTTCACCTGCTGCTGGGCTCACTGCCGCTCAACGAGTTCGAGATCGTCCTGGACTGCGCCACCAGCTCCCTCACCGCGCTCGCGGGCACCACGCCCCTGGCGGGAGCGGGCACGGCCGCCGGCACGGGCCCCCGGCGCCGCCGGATGAACCGTGTCACCGCGGCCGGCTGCGGCTGCCACTGACATGACCGCCGTGAACACACCGCTGTGGGAACAGCGCTTCCGGGCCCCGCGCCACACGCTGCCCGCCTGGGCCAAAAGCTCCCCGGAGCGCTGCGTGTTCGTCAGCGACCGCTCCGGCAACGCCCAGGTCTACTGCTGGGACCGCGCGGCCGGCACGCTGCGGCAGGTCACCCATCGCCCCTCCGGCGCCCAGCACTGCGCCGTCGAAGCGTCCGGCGAGGCCGTGTGGTGGTTCGCCGACACCGACGGCGACGAACGCGGCCAGTGGATGCGGCAGCCGTTCGCCGGGGGCCTAGACGAGCCCGCCGTACGCGGTCTGGACCCGTACTGGCCCGCGGGACTCGCCCTCGGCCTGCGCGGACACAACCTGCTCGGCCACACCACCGAGCACGGCACGGATGTCTCCCTGGTGCTGCCGGGAGGCGGATCCCGCCTGCTGTACCGGCACGAAGAGCCCGCGTACGCCGTCGATCTGTCACGCGACCTCGCCCTCGCCGTCATCGCGCACAGCGAGCGCGGCGACCTGTGGGAGCCGGGCGTGCGCGTCCTGACCACGGACGGCCACGCTGTCGCCGACATCGAGGGCGAGGCCGTCGGTTTCTCCCCGGTCGTCGGCGACAACCGGCTGCTGCTCCTGCAGCCGCGCGAGGACCGCTGGGAGCCGGTCGTCTACGAGCCGCGCACCGGCGAGTACGCCGCCCTGGACCTCGAGCTGCCCGGCGAGACGTCCGTGGAATGGTCGCAGGACGCCGCCTCGCTGCTGGTCGTCCACGACCACCAGGCCCGCTCCCAGGCCTTCCGCTACGACCTGGCCACCCGCGAGCTGACCCGGCTGGGGATTCCCGACGGCACCATCGAGCACGCCCGCACCCGCCCTGGCGGCGATGTGTGGTTCCAGTGGTCCGACTCCGCGCACCCGCCCGTCTTCCGGGCCCTGGGCGGTGACCCCCGGTTTCCCGCCGCCGGCGCTCCGCCGCAGGCCGCGCTCTGCCGTGACGTGTGGGTCGAGGGCCCCGGCGGCCGCGTCCACGCGCTGCTGAGCCTGCCCCGGTCCGGTCCCGGGCCGCATCCCGCGGTGTTCCTGCTGCACGGCGGGCCCGACGAACACGACCGGGACGCCTTCGACCCCGAGGCCGCGGCCTGGACGGACGAGGGGTTCGCCGTCGTACGCGTCAACTACCGCGGCTCGACCGGCTACGGGCGGGCGTGGACGGAGGCCCTGCGGCGCCGCGTCGGCCACACCGAACTCGAGGACGTCACCGCGGTACGGCAGTGGGCCGTCGACCAGCGGATCGTCGACCCCGCCCGCCTCGTCCTGGCCGGCTGGTCCTGGGGCGGCTATCTGACCCTGCTGGGCCTGGGTACCCGGCCGGGCGACTGGACCGTCGGTCTGGCCGGTGCTCCGGTCGCCGACTGCGCCGCCGCCCACCAGCAGGCCATGGACGACATCAAGGCGCTCGACCGGACCCTGTTCGGCGGCACACCGCAGGAAGTGCCCGAGGTCTACCGCGACGCCTCGCCGGCCACCTACGCCGACGCCGTGCGCGCACCGGTCTTCATCTGTGCCGGCGTCAACGACGCGCGCTGTCCCATCGACCAGGCCCGCGCCTTCGCCGACCGCCTTCAAGCCCGTGGCCTGCCCGTCGAGTTCCACGCCGTGGACGCGGGCCACAGCGTGACGGCCGTGGAGGAACGCGTCACGGTCTTCCGCCGCCAGATGGAGTTCACCCGCAGGCACATCGACGCCGCAAGGAGGCTTCCATGATCTGCGCGTGCATCGTGGGGGACACGCGCCGGCAGGAGATCGTCGTCCACCGCCCGCCCGGGCGCCGCGGCCTCCTGCTGCGCCGGCACACTCCCGCCTGAACCCCTGCGCCGCTCCTGCTCCAGCTCCGCTCAGCTGCTCCTACTCCAGGGCTCCGCTGAGCGGGGCGATGTGTGCGCGGAAGGTGTACGACGGGTCTTCTCGCCGCCGTCGCTTGAACTCCGCCCAGCGCAGCTGCTCGCGCAGACTCACGCCGCGAAGCGCCTCCTCGGCCTGGCGCTGCTCGGCCTGCGCGATGGCCCGGGCGACATCCACGACCTCCGGGTGGATCCTGGCGGGGACGAGCACCAGACCGTCGGAGTCGCCCACGGCGATGTCGCCCGCCTCGAACGTGAAGGGCTGTTCTCCGGCGGCGGCGGTGTCGGGGCGAAGGGTGGGCGATGACGGGCACGGTCCCAGGCTGAACACCGGCAGCCTGATGACGGCCAGCTCGTCGGTGTCCCGGTGGCACCCCCACACCACCAGGCCGGCCACGCCGGCCAGCCGCGCTTCGATCGCGACGAGGTCGCCCACGCACGCCTCGTCCGTGCGCCCGTCGTTGTCGATGAACAGCACGTCACCCTCGCGTGCCTCGTCCAGGCCCTCGAGGATCGAGGCGACACCCTCGGTGTGGTGGATCCTGCGCAGCGGACCGGCGAGCCTCATTCCCGGCGCTGCCGGGCGCAGGGGCAGCGGCGGCAGCGAGAGCCGGTGCCCCAGCCGGATGCCGGCGTCCCACAGCGCCGCGGTCGGCCACATCTGCCCATCGGCCCGGTCTGCACTCATTGCCGAGACCCCTCTCATCCCGCGATCAGCCGGGTTGCCGCCGCCGCCGCCGCGCCCAGGAACACCACGAGCAGTGTGGGCCACTTGCGCCACACCCCGAAGGCACCCACGGCCAGACCCACCACGCGGGCGTCGACCGTCAGCGCCTGGCCGCTGCCGAAGATCTGAGTGGCGATCAGCGCCGCCAGCAGCGTCGGCGCCATGAGAGCCACCACCCGCTGCATGCTGTCCGGCAGCTCCCGCCCGCCCAGCAGTACCGGCCCGGTGGCCTTCAGCGCCATCGACACGGCGCCCACGAGAAGCACCGCCAGCCATACTCCGCTCATCATTTCCTCAATCCCAGCAGACAGGCGACGGTGGACGCGATCAACGGCACTCCCGGTGAGGCGACCGGTGTCAGGGACAGCGCGACGGCGACGCCGAGGATCGCGCACACGAGCGCGCGCCGATCGCTGATCTGTCCCTTGAGCAGGGCCAGGAAGAGGACGGGCGAGACCACGTCCAGTCCGAAACGCAGCGGGTCCCCGACATACTGTGCCCCCAGGACGCCGACGGCCGTGCCGCCCACCCAGGCGCAGTAGACCACGACGCCCGCGCCCAGCAGCCGGCCGCGCGAGTAGCGGCCCTCGCCCAGATGACCCACGGCCCAGGACTCGTCCACCACCAGCTGGGCGGAGAGGAAACGCTTGAGGGGGTTGCCCGTCATCGCCGGGGCGACGCTGATCCCGATCGGCAGGTAACGGGAGTTGAGCAGAACGGCGGCCACGATGGCCGCGGCGATGCCCCCGCCCGTGCCCACCACGGACGCGGCCGCGAACTGGGCGGACCCGGCGAAGGTGGTCAACGACATGGCGATGGGCGCCATGATTCCCATGCCGGCGGCCCGGGCCACCACACCGAAGGAGACGGCGAAGCCGAAGACCGCGATCGCCAGCGGGATCGCCATGCGCAGTCCGCGCAGCCACTCTTCCCTGAACCCGGCTGGGGGATAATGCTCTTCAGGCGCGGTGACGGGAGCGGGTAATGCCTCTTGGGAGTCCATCGACCCTCCATCTCGAGACGATTCCATTGCGCCAGATGATACGGAGTCATGATGAGATTTGCTAGTTACTCTGGGGATTCGGTGACATGGGCCGAGGATCTCGTCAACACCTACAACGTGGTCCGTGAGAAGGAGAAGATGCCCGACCCGGCGGCGCTGGCGGAATTGCTCATCGCCCACGAAATCCGGATCAAAGACCTGCCCGGAACCAAGGACCTCGACAAGGCCCGCACCCTCCGGGCGGCTCTGCGTGAAGTCTTCGGTGCCCCCGACGAGGAAACCGCCGTCGCCCTCCTCAACCGCATCCTCGCCGACCACCACGCACTCCCGCACTACACCAACCATGACGGCGAATGGCACCTCCATGTCACCGACCCGCAGGCCCCGCCCGTCGACCAATACGCCGTGAACGCCGCCATCGGCCTTCTCGGCGTCATCACCACCACCGGAATGAGCCGCCTGCACATCTGCGACGGCAACCGCTGTGAAGAGGTGTTCGTGGACGTCTCACGCAACCAGTCGCGCCGCTACTGCAGTCCACGGATCTGCGGAAACCGTGCCAGCGCCGCAGCCCACCGCGCCCGCCGAAGAGACACCGGTGCCGGCCGCGCCGACCGCCACGACCCGCTCCCGTAAGCCGGGCGGCACACCGACGCCGGCGGCCCTCCCGCCCACCGGCGCAACCGGACGCCCCGCAGGAGCAGCGCGGCAGGGCGAACAGCCGGTCCATCAGCGTCGCCCGGCAGCAGGAGGCCCTGGACGGTCCTCGCCCAAGACCTCCTCGCGCACCACGCTCCGGACCGGTTCGGCGGCCGTCCGGCAGGCGTGTCACACCCACCCGACGCCGACGCTACGACCTGACCTCTAAGGTCCACCTGGTCGGTACGCCCCGTTCGCCATCCGGGCTCTTGAGGCCGTCCCCACCCGGGCCGAGGCCCACCGCACACATCCTCGAAGTTTCCGGCCGACTGACTGATCCGCTCACCTCGCACCCCAAGAGGTGCTGCTCCCCGCTCCTGCGGGGATGGCCCCGTTCCCCTCGTACGGCTGTGCTGACCGCGGGCCTACTCCCCTCAAGGCCGGTCCCGGCGACCTGGCTACATCCCGGATCCCGGACCGGACAGCGGAGCAGCGGGAGATACCCCGCGTCCCGCTGCGCAACAACCGGGCCGTCCTCGCTGGCGCGGTGGTGAGGGAGAACCTGCGCACCACGGCCACCGCCCTGCGGGGCCCGGCGTACGACGTCGTCGCCCCACCAGCAGGCGGCGATGCCCGAGCAGCTGCTCGCGCCCCTGGCCGCCGACCCCGAGCGCGACAGCCAGGAGCCGGAGGCCGAACCTCGGGAGACGATCGACACGACAGCGCTGCGGGCCCTGCGGGATTCCCGCACGGACGTGGAAGCCCTCGATCTCACAGCCGAGCGGCTGCGCCACTTCCAGGACGCGTTCGCCAAAGCAGCCGACACCTCCCGCACCCGCACGGGTGGCGGAAGCTCGTCGTACTGCGGTCACCCCGCTCTATGCAGACGAGTCGTCGTCGACTGCACTGAGAATTCGTCGAAGATTTCTAAAAGTTGAGGCCGCGTGAGTCCACGTAATCGTGTCCGGCACCTGGCCGGACAGGGCTTCGGCCCTGCTCCGGCTGTTGTCCGGACAGGGGCCGGACAACAGCGGACGGCAGGTCACAGACCCATACGATGGACCGGCACCAACCCGCCGACCGGGAGGACTTGTTGACCGTCGTCGAGGACTTCGCCCGCCATCTTCGCCACTTGCGGGCCCTGGCCGGCGATCCCTCGGTGCGCCGGCTCGCCCAGCTGACCGGGTCCGGCAAGACGACGATCGGCGACGCGTTCGCGGGCCGGCGCCTGCCCACCTGGGACGTCGCCGCCCAACTGGCCGATGCGCTCGGAGCCGACCACGACGACGTCCGTGAACGCTGGGCGAAGGCGAAGGGCGGGACCGGGACGACCGCCGCGGTCGCGGTGTCCGTCTGGCTGACCTCCGTACGCGCCGACATCCCCGACCTGGCCGGTGCCTAAGGGCTCGAGAAGGCCTGCGCTGCGGCCGCGTCAGATCCGAAGCCCACCCCGGACATCTGCTGGGGAGTCCTGCGGGTCGGCGCCCTGCAGTTCTCGCACCGCTTCTACGGCGACATCCCGGGCAACTGGTCCTCGAACGTGGTCGACACCTACCGCAGGGCCGACGAGGACGGCCTGCTGCCCGCCGGCTGCGGGGCGGTCGCGAAGACCGTGCACCATTACCACGTCTCCTCCAACGTCAACCCGGGGGAACTGCCCTCCACCGCCGAGCTGCTGCAGATCATCGTGCTGTCCTACCGGCTGGCCTGGCAGGCCCGCGACCTGATCACCGGGCTTGAACCCCAGCAGGGATCCCCCGTCCTCACGTGATCAACCCCTCGGCCGAATTCGTTCGGTCTTGGTGACGGCGATCGGGTGGAGCCCGTGGTGGCGAGGGCGATGCCCGTCGGTTCGGGCGGCCTCCTCGCCGCGGCCAGTATCTGGTGAGCCAGTACATCCGTGGGGCCTTCGGCTCGAGTACGGGCGCCTGTGCCCCGGGTTGTCCACAGGCCTGCCGCGTCCGTGCAGCGGCCCGTACGCTCGGCGGCGTGATCAAGTGCATCGTCTTCGACATCGGCGAGACCCTCGTTCGTGACGACCGGTACTGGGCGCGCTGGGCCGAGTGGCTCGACGTCCCCCGGCACACGCTCTCCGCGCTCGTCGGCGCGGTCGTCGCCCAGGGCCGCGACAACGCCGACGCGCTGCGGCTGCTGAAGCCGGGCATCGACCTCGGCGCCGAGTACGCCGCCCGCGAGGCCGCCGGCCGCGGCGAAGACCTGGACGAGAGCGACCTGTACGACGACGTCCGCCCGACGCTCACGGCGCTGCGTGGGCTCGGCGTGCGCGTGGTGATCGCCGGGAACCAGACGGTCAAGGCCGGCCGCCTGTTGCGGCACCTCGAGCTGCCCGCCGACCTGGTCGCGACATCGGGAGAGTGGGGGTGCGCGAAGCCGGCCACGGAGTTCTTCACGCGGGTGAGCGACGCCGCGGGCGGCGCGCTGCCGCACGAGACCGTGTACGTCGGCGACCACCCGGCCAACGACACGCTGCCGGCGGCCGCTTTCGGGTTGCGGGCGGCGCATCTGCGGCGGGGACCGTGGGGCCACCTGTGGGCGGACGAGATTGCGGTGGCCGCCGCCGACTGGATCGTCGACTCGCTGCACGACCTTGTCGACATCGTCCGCATGGAGAACGGGCTCTAGGGCCTGTCCGGGCGTCCGCGCCGACGATAGGCGCGGCCGGGGCGTACCGCCGAAGGCGGCCTGGGTCATTTGGCCCACCCCACAATGGTCAGCACCACGGTCACCAGTCCGAAGGCAACCACGGCTGCGAGGGTCAGGGGCTGGACCAGCTTGGGCTGCATGTGCACCAGGACCGCGACACCGCCGGCGGCGAGCACGATCACAGCGACGGAGAGCACGCCGATCAGCATGTAGATGGTCTGGATGGTTGTCATACGCGTCCTCCTGGTAGTCGAAAAAAGCCCTCCCTCCCGGCGCAAGATGTGCGGTACACGCGGTGGGCGACTGCAGGGTGGAGGACCGAGGGGTTAGCCCCGCAACCGGTGCTCCGGTCCTGTACGCGAGCGACTGGGCACGGGCCGCCGCCTCCCCCTTCACGACGACGAGGGCATCGCTGAGCAAGCGCCCACGAACGAGGGCCAATGCACGGTTTCGCAGCGCTGGCCGGCGAGCCCTCGCTACGGTCAGGGAGGTAGGGCCGCTGACAGCCCGCGGGAGGTGGGCGAGCGGATCGCCGCCCGCCGCCTCACCCAACTTCAGCTCGCGAACGCCGCGCGCGTCTCGTACGCGACCGTCCGCGCCGTCGAGCGCGGCGCCCGGCGCCCCAGCGACGATGTCCTCGAAGCCCTCGCCGCTGCCCTCGGCATCGACGCCGCCCGCTGCGCACCGGCTGCCAGGGTGTGAGTGGGCGGGTGTCAGCGGTGTCGTGATGCGGATGTCCTGGTAGTGGGGTGTGGGGCGGGGGCGTGGTCGCTGTCATGGGGTGACCAAGCGGCTGTCGTGGGGTGGCTGGCAGGTCTGGTTGCCGGCTGTCATGGGTTTCGCCGCGCGGGGATCGTCCCGACCCCGACTCCAGCCGCCGGCGCCCTGCGCCCGCTGCGCGACCCGGGCGCGCCCGGGCTGGACGAGGACGACGAAGGCGTGGACTGACCGCCGATATCGGGGTGACGCGGGCGTATCAGGTGGCCGAGGTGCTCGGAAATCGCAAGCGCCGGTGGGGGAGCTGATGTCAGGCTGCCTGGTATGCCGTACATGGGTGGCAACCCGAATAGGCCGGGAAGGGGCCGTGAAGCCGCGGAATCGCTGGTCGGCGGCAATGTCGGGCAGCTGGTCCGCGGTGGTTGGGCTGCTCGGGTCTTTGCCGGGTCGTGTTTCTTCTGCGTGTCAGCGATGTCGATCGACCGCACCGCGTCCCCGCGGTTCGCACCTGGGGTACTTCCGGGGCTGGGCCAGGTTCCCAGGTCCGCGCCGGCTCGTCTGCGTGGCGTGCTGGAGCTGGCCGAGGACGTGCCGTGCGTGGCGGACGCGGACCGGACCGGCAAGCGGCACGACGGTCCGGTCGATGATCTTGCCGGGCTCGCCGGCTCGTACTCAAAGCAGGGAGGAAGGTCGCATGGCCACCGGGATCGGTGCACGTCCGGCGCCCGCCTTGCGGCGGTACGTCGACTCGTATGTCGGTTTCGACCTGCGCGGGTTCGCGGCGGGGGTGCACTGCGGCCCGCCGGGTCGCGTTCTGACTGCGGTGATCAGCCTGTCAGACCCTTTGGAGGTGGCGGCGGGCGTTGGCGACGGGTCACCGGTCACCCGATTCGGCAGCGTGGCCGGCGGTCTGATGGGCCGGTCCGTCGCGATCCACCACGACGGACGCCAGCAAGGCGTGAAGGTGGCGCTGACACCGCTCGGGGCCCGGGCCGTCTACGGCATGCCCGCCGCTGAGCTCGCCCACCGACTGGTCCCACTCGACGAGCTTCTCGGAGCGCTTGGCGGCGAACTGGCCGACCGGCTCCGAGCGGCATCGACATGGGCGGCGCGGTTCACCGTCCTGGACGAGCTGCTCCTGCGAGCTGTCGGCCGTGGCGCCGGCAGCGACCATGCGCGCGGGATGCGCCCCGAGGTGGCCGAGGCCTGGCGCCGCCTCGTCGCCGCACGGGGCTGCGTCCAGGTCGGTGCAGTCGCCGCGGAACTGGGCTGGAGCCGCCGGCACCTGGCCGAACGGTTCCGTGGCGAGATGGGCCTGACGCCGAAAGCCTTCGCCCGCGTTCTGCGCTTCGAGCACGCGCACGACCTGGCGACGGCGCGGAACCGGCTTTCGTGGCCCGATGTGGCGGCCATCTCCGGCTACGCCGACCAGGCCCACCTCGTGCGGGACTGGAGCGAGTTCACGGGCCGAACGCCGACGGCCTGGCGTCACAGCGAGGTCCTCCTGGGGACCGGGTAGTCGCCGGCCGGCCGCCCGCCGCGTCGGCTGGTGTTCCCATTCCTTCAAGACCACCCGGTCGCTGCGGTGTGACGATCGTCGGCATGAGACTCGTCAGCGAACACAACGCCATCGACCTGCGGACCACCCCCGTGCACCTCGGACTGGGATCGACAGCGAGACTCGTCGAGGGCTTCGCCTGGGACCCGGAGACGCTCCAGGCCTACAGCGCCGCGGTTGCGGCAGACGGCGCCGAGGGCCGGATGGTGATGATCTTCGACGGCGACGGCCCCGGCGACCACTGGGAAAGCCACCCGGCCGGCGACGAACTGATCGTCTGCCTCAGCGGGTCGGTGACGGTCACCCGCGACCTGGACGGAGTGCCCGACCGCGTTCTGCTCGGGCCCGGCGAGGCCACCGTCAACCCGGCCGGCGTGTGGCACGCGGTCGACATGACCGGGCCGACGTCCATCCTGACCATCACCGCCGGCCTCGGCACCGACCACCGTCCTCGCACCGGCACCCACCCGACCGAACGCGCCGGCGTGCCGGGACCGGAAGCATCATGACGACGCGCATCGCCTGCCTCGGCGACAGCCTCACCCGCGCGCTGATCAGCGTCGACTACCTGGACCTCCTCGGACGACGCCACCCACCCGGTGATCTGCAGCTTGCCCGCTTCGGCGCCAACGGTGACTTCGCCTACAACCTCTTGCAAAGCCTCGACACCGTCATCGCGAACCCGCCCGACGTCATCACCGTGTTGATCGGGACCAACGACGCCCGAGCGAGCCTTGCCGGCTACCGAGTCGACAAGGCCATGAAGCGCAAACAGCTCCCCGAACGCCCGTCAGCCGGCTGGTTCCAGCAGTGCCTGGGAGCCGTCGTCGAACGACTGCGAGCGCAGACCGACGCGACGATCGGTCTGCTGTCGCTCCCGGTTCTCGGCCAACAACTCGACGGAACAGCGGCACAGGCATCACAGCGGTACAGCCGGATGATCGCCGAAGTCGCCACCACCGACGGGGTGACCTACCTTCCACTGCACGAACGCCAGATCGAGGAACTGCGCCGAGCAGACCCACCGCCGATTCCCTACCGGGAGGCGACCCCCGCAGCGGGCCTCGGCGTCCTCGTCCAACACACCGTGCTTCGCCGCAACCTCGACACGATCTCGCGGCGCCGAAACCTCGTCCTCACGACCGACCACATCCACCAGAACAGCCGCGGCGCCACCCTGATCGCTGAGGTCATCGACGCCGGTCTCCTGACCCAGAACGCCTAAAGCGTGTTGCGGAAGGTTGTGTCCTGACCTGCCCGGACACAACCTTCTGCAACACGCTTTAGGCGAAACGCGGCCGGTAGCAGTCGTTCCCCTAGTACTCCAGTCGCACTTTGTGATCTGACGGGTCGTTGGGGGGGCGGGGTTCAGTCGGGGTCGGTGAGGCGTCGCTTGTAGTGGTGCCAGCGGGCGCGTGCTTGGTGGCATCGTCGCCAGGTGGACCAATGCAGGTGGAAGGCCATGCGACGGGTGGCGAGGGCAGCGGGCAGGTCCCGCAGCAGGTTGGTGAACAGCTGGAACAGGCGGCGGGCCCCGGTGACGGTCAGGGCGATCTGTCCGAAGTCCGCGGGCGGATCGGCGGTGGGGCTGGTCGGCAGGACCGGGGCGGGATGTTCTCGCCGGTCCAGGCTGGCGATCACGGAGAGCAGGGCGAGGGCAGCCATCGCAAGGACGACGTGGCGTCGCCAGGAGCGGTAGCGGCGGGCCTGGGTGTGATCCAGTCCGACGGCGTCCTTTGCGTTGGCGAAGTCCTCCTCAACGGTCCATCTGATTCCGGCGATTGTCACGAGGTCGGCCAGCGCCATCGACCGGCCCTCGGGTGCGTGGGCGTAGAAGTAGGCCAGGTCGGTGGGGTTGGCGATGCTGCGGCGGACCAGCAGGTGGTGGCGTGGGTCGGCGGTGGCGACCAGGGCCCAGTCGTAGACGCGTGGTCCCTTGGCGCCCTGTCCGCACGAGAGCCGGTTCCAGGCCCGCTTGGGGACCTTCACTCCCGACGACACCTCTGACCAGGACAGATAGCAAAACGCTGCTGGAGTACTAGGGCTGCTCGCAGCGCAGCTCACGTCGACTTTGTGGCGGGTATCTGGGTGCGTGGGGTGGGGGTAGGGCGGGATCCCGATAGGGATGGATGGGGATCCCGCCCTGTGGCCCGTTTGCCGCGTGGTGTCCCCTGGTGCGGTTGGGCCGGTCCGGCTTCTCACTGTCAGGTGTGGGAGGCCGGGGTTTGGAGTGGTGTCAGGTTGTGGTGAGGCGGGCCCAGTGGGTGGCGCCGTGGGTGTGGTTGCGGGTGCCGTGGGCGTCGGCGAGTGTGGAGATGATGCCGAGGCCGCGGCCGTGTTCGTCTTCGGTGCAGGACGAGGTCCAGGGTCCGTCGTGTGGGGCGGGGCCGCCGTCGGTCACGCCGACCCATACCCGGCTGCCGGCGTGTTCGCGGTGCAGATGCAGGAAGAGTGGGGCTTGCGCGTGTTCGATCGCGTTGGTGACCAGTTCCGAGACCACGAGTACCACCCTGTCGGCCGTCTCCGCGTCCACCTGCCATGTTTCCAGAATGGCCTGGGCGGCGTGCCGGGCGTCGCACGCCGCCTCCGGCCGGTGTTCCAGCGCCCGCGTGAGATCGTCGTCGGCGGGCTTACGCGGAGCGGGGATCGCCGTGCGGGTGTCACCGGTGCCGTCTGTGGCAGTCGCCGGTCGGGCCCCCGCACCGCCCGCACCGCCGGCACGGCCGGTGAGGCTGTTGGGAACGGTGGCATACATGGCGATCACTTCCGGGAAGATCTGTTCTTGCGGTCTTCGGGTGCGGATCCTGAGGTGTGTCCGGGATCTGCATCCCTCCACTGACTAGATTCCTCCCGCCCTGCTTGCCGTCCTTGAGCAACCGGTACCCAAAACAGTCAAACAGCTCATTGCGGGGTGCCGGGGATGGCTGTCCCGGGTGGTGCGGCGAGCTTCGGGGGTGCCCCCGGTACGGCGGGGCGCGGTCGGCGAGCTTGAGCTCGAATGGTGGTTGCGACACCCCAGCTCGTAGGGGTGTTCGTTGGAGTTCGAGATCCGTCCGCGGACGAGGCCGCGGGGCGGGAGGAGGTGGCCCGGGCACGGGCCGCGTACTTCCAGCCCGTGCGGCAGGGGTATAGCGGCAAGGCCGCCCGCCGGATCGTGGGTGTGAACATCCGGACGGGCGGGAAGCGGCGCGATGGTGAACGCTTACGCGGTCATGGCCGTGGGCCGCCGGCGGTCCGCGGCGCCCGTCCTGGGATCCGCGTGAGGACGAGCGCGTCCGCATCGCCGGCCGCCTGAGGGAGAAGGCCGCCATCCGGCAGATCGCTCCGGAGCTGGGCAGCGGCCCCTCCATGGCCAGCCGGGAGATCCGCCGCGACCGGACCGTGCCGCACGGCTACCGTTCCTCGGGCCCGCGGCGGAGCCCGGAACAGATCTGCCACGCCCCGCGAAGACGCTTCCCCGGCCGGCGGAACGACGGGCGGCAGCGGCAGCATCGACACGTAGCCGGTCTCCAGGAGGTCGGCCAGCCGGCCCTGAATCGACCGGACGGTGCGGGAGCTGGCCGAACCAGCCATTCAGTCAACTGCTGGTTGAAATCCTGCGGTGAGGTGAACGGGTGTCCCGGCAGGAACGAGGTCTCCAGGAGCCTTCTCACGATGCTCGACCACCCGGATCGCCAGCCTCGTGAAGGTCATCCTCACCCTTCATCTGGCCAGCGCAAAGTGAGGCTGGAAAATTCTCGTTGCCTTGGCCAAGCGCAGCGGCGCCAGCCGGGAATTGTGAATGACTCACCATGCCCGGCATCGCGTGAACCAGGTGGAAGCAGCGAGCCGAGTCGGCGTGCCGCCCGCGGCCGGGGGAGAGCGAGCGAGAGGTGCCGGCCTGGGCCTCGGCCGACGTGAACTCGTACGTCTCACAGGTTCTCGAACCCGCCATTAATCGGTGAACGACCGGGCCGGGCCTGTGCTACCCGGTCCTCACGCTATCCAGCTGGACTCCGCGTTGAGCGGCGAGCCGTGGCCTACGCGGACTTCGCTACCGGCGCAGGGCCGCTGTTCCGCTCCAATTGGACGTGCGCGCGCATGAGTTCCCCGGGGTTTGTCTGTGCTGCGAGGAGTGAGAGTTCGCCGCACAGGACTGTTGCGGCGGCGATGATGGCGAGGCGATGGGCGTTCTCGCCGGGATCTCGCGTGGCCCGGCAGCCAAGCCGTGTCAGGTTGGTTTCGACGAAACCGAGTCCCTTGCCGTTGCCCACGGTGCCCACGATCAGGTTGGGCAGAGTGCACGAGAAGTACAGGTCACCGTCGCGGTCCTCAGCGACGGTGATGCCCTGCGAACCCTCGACAATGTTCGCCGCGTCCTGCCCTGTCGCCAAATAGAAGGCGAGCAGCATATTGGCGTAGTGGGCGTTCGCTGAACGGATGCCGCCGGCGAGGACGGTTCCGATCAGGTTCTTGCGCACGTTGAGCGTGGCGATCTGGGCGGCTGTCGTGTGCAGCATCCCGGTCACCACAGATCGCGGAACGGTCAGTTCCGTGATCACGTTCTTGCCCCGGCCGAGGATTCCATTGATCGCTGTGGCCTTCTTGTCCGTGCAGTAGTTCCCGGATATCGAACCGTAGGAGATTCCTGGGATCACCTGGAGGATGTGCCGGAGGAGAACATCGGCCGAGAGGGTCACCATGTTGTGCCCGGACGCGTCGCCCGTGGTGAACTCGAACCTGATGTAGAGCAGGTTCGCGGTGATCTCGTGCCGGATTCCGACCAGGTTCGCGAACCTGCTGCACGTACGCACGAGTTTGTTCAGTTCGTCGAATCGCCGATGGATCTCCTGGGCGGCCAGGTGCGCAGTGTGCGCATCCGTCGCCTCGACAATCACCGAGCGGGTCATCCGGTCGTCGACGAGAGTAGCGATGATGCCCTCCTCGACCTGCCGCGAGATCTTCGCGCCCCGGTTTACGGAGGGCCACAGAGGTGACTCGTAGGTGGCGAGCGGGACTTCGGTCTCGAATGCGCCGAGGTTTCCGGACATCCTCACAGGACCGACCCATCGCATCGGAACCTCAGCGACCACATGGGTGACGTTCATCGGTGTTTCCTATCAGTGGGCGGCTGGGTTGAAGGGGCGGGAGCGCGTGGCGAGTTGGCGTGTGTCGATCCCCCGGTCGAGGCAGAACGCGCGCAGCGTGCCCTGAACCAGTAGGTCGCAGTGCATGAGGTCAGAGGGGGTGCGGGCGCCCAGCGCGGTCATCAGGGCGGCCAGGTGGTCGAGCCAGGTGTTGATCTGGGCGACCAGTGCGGAGACGCCGCCGTCGAGCAAGGTCCTCAGAAATCCGCCGGACACGCCGGCGGCGGCCCCGCCGACGGCGAGTGCGCGGGCGACGTCGAGGGGATTGCGAACACCGCCGGACGCGAGAAGCGGCATCCCCGAGTCCTGTGCGTCCAAGAGGCACGCAGGTGCGCTTTGTCCCCAATTATTGAGGTAGGCGTAGTCAGCGCCCTCACGGCGGCCGTTCTCGATGCGCGCGAAGTTCGTTCCCCCGCGGCCGCCGACGTCAGCCACGTGCACCCCGAGCTCCTGGAGCGTCACCACGGTTTGCCGGCTCAGCCCGAACCCGACTTCCTTCACGATCACGGGGACATCGACGCCCAGCGCGATCTCTTCGATCCGGCTCGGCCAGGAGGCGTAGGACCGGTCGCCCTCCGGCATCACCGTTTCCTGGATCGTGTTGAGGTGGATCTGCAGGGCATTGGCCTGCAGCAGGTCGACCGCTCGCCGCGCGTCTTCGACGGATGCTGTCGCATTGATGTTCGCCATGATGAACCCGTCGGGGTTCTCGTGTCGCATCACTTGGAAGGTGTGGGCCGACGACGGGTCCTTGAAGTAGGCGCTCATGGACCCCGTCGCGATCGGCACGCCGGTCTCACGGGCGGCGATGGCCAGGTCCCGGTTGATGACGCCGGTCTTGGTGCTGCCGCCCGTCATCGCGTTGATGTACAGCGGAACGGGCCACTCGATGCCAGCGAACCGGGTGGCCAGGTTTACGTCCGACCGGTCGATGCCGGCCAGCGCATGGTGGACGAAGGACAGGTCTTCGAACTCGTTGTGTCCGATGTGGCCGCGCTGCTGCTCGAGGGCAAGCCGGACGTGGTTGTCCTTGCGGTCAGCGATCATTGCAATAGGTCCTTTCGGTCGGAGGTGCGGATGGGCAGAGGCACCACGCCCGCGGCGGTCCAGCGGGCTCGCAGCCGTGTCAGAGCCTCGGCCGCCTCGGAGGGCAGCAGAGCGATACCGCAGTCCCCGCCGCCAGCGCCGGAAGGCTTGGCCGCCGCGCCGACGGCTTCAGCGGTGGCGCACAGTGCCGTGAGACGGGGAGTGAAAATACTGATCCCGGTCCGCCTCTCCAGGCGGGCGAGTACCAGCCGGGCGGCCCGGATCTGGTGCAGCAGCGCTTCACCGTCCTGCTGAACGAGTGCGCGGGATATCGCCCGCACACACTCGGCGCTGTCGGCAAGGAACTCCTGGTGGGTGATTCCACTGCGCAAGGCTGGTGTGTTCCAGCCGGCCACCAGGTCGGTGGTCGAGGCCGGCCGTCCGGTCCAGCCGATCTCCACGGTGAGCCCGGAGGGCGGCGGCAGCTGCCGCAGCTCCTCATGAGGCCATGGTCTGCTCAGTGTCTCCTCCACGCCATGGCGCCGTGCCATGGCAAGGACAGCATCCCGGTCAGGTGCCCGGTATCCGATCCAGCCGCCCCAGACGGCGGCTGCCAGGTCACCGCCGGAAGGGCCGGTGTCGATCCTCGCCGTTGCCAGCATCGCCAGCCGGAACAGGGCCTCACGCGACAGCCTCATCCCGTAGCAGGCCGCCACCGCGTCGATCGTTGCGACGGTCACAGCGCCGCTCGAACCGAGGCCGAACTTCACTCCGCTGTCATGCAGTTCGCTGATGACCGAGACGTGCAGCGCGGGTGCGTAGAGCTCTCGCTCAACCCGTAACGCGTCCACCGTCTCGATCGCGGACACCACGTGGGCCAGGTCGCGACGTGCCCGCTGTTCGTCGCCGACGCTATGCCCAACGAGCACGCCGCGAGACCTGAGCAGCCTCACCCCGTTCGGGGCGAGGTCCGAGACTATGGTGACCTCTGCGCCGTCCGAAGACTTACCGTCCGCGTCAGATCCCGTTGCGGTTACGCGAACGCACCGGTCGACCGCCGCCAGAATCGCTGGATTGCCGGGCTCTACCACCGCGTACTCACCGGCGATAAACAGCTTGCCCGGGGCGAGCCGTTCGACGGTATGACGGCGGGTCATGTGCGACCAGCTTCGGTCCGCAGCCGGGCGCCCGGCCCGCAGTGGGCGACAACCACCGGGCGCGACGCGATGCTGCGCACCACTTGAGCCACCCGTTGCGCGTCCTGCCGGTGGCAGAGGACTTTGACGTTGGGCCCGGCGTCCATCGTCGCGTAGGCCGCTATACCGTCCCGTCTCAACCGCAGTACTGCGTCGAGTACAGCCAGCGTGGCAGGTGCCAGATAGCGCACCGCGGGGCGCGCCGCCAGCATCGTCGCGTGCATGCCGAGCGCGTTGCGCTCGGCTATCTCTCCCACGGTGTTCAGGTCTCCGCGGCCCAGCGCCGCACGCATCTCAGCCAAGTCCGTCCCGCAGGAGTCGGCCCACGGCCGGTAGAGGGGGGATGTCTCTACCGTGTGCCGCATAGCCGCGCGGCTGGTCACGGCCTTGGAGCCGGTGTCGAGCAGGGCTATGACCAGGGCGGGGTCGAGGCCGGCCGCGGGCACCGGCTCGGCATACGAGGTGAGGTCGGAGTCGCCGGCGTGCCAGAGCGCGAAGCCGCCGAAGACCGACCGCGCCGCTGAGCCTGACCCTCGTCGGGCCAGCCGTGACAGCGCGGTAGCGTCGAGGCCGAGACCGTACGCGGCGGCGGCCGCGGCGGCCAGGGCCGCGAACCCGGAAGCCGAGGACGCGAGGCCCGCTCCGGTGGGAACGGTATTACGGGTGTTCACGACAGCCCGTTCCTCGCGCCCCGCCATATCCCGTACCAGTTCGAGGAAGGAGACAACGCGCTGCTGCGGTTCGCCGACTGCGGGCACGCCGTTAAGTATCACCACGTCCGTGCGTGCCCCGGGACTCACCTGAACCGTGGTTGTCGTCGGGAAGACGTCGAGGGTGAGAGAAAGGCTGTCGGTCCATGGGAGAACGAGCTGTTCATCCCGCTTGCCCCAGTACTTGATCAGGGCGATGTTCGGGTGGGCGTCGGCCGTCGCGCAACCTCCCAACGGCTCGCGTGGTGCGGTCTCAGCCCCCCTCAAGCAGTCAGCAGCCATGGAAGAGAAACCTTCCCGTCGGCACGACCCAGGTGCGCTCCGCCCCGGCCTTGTGAAGACGCGTGACGATCTCCGCCGCGCGGTGCGGCTCGTCGGCGAGGGCGATCATGCAGCCGCCAAGTCCGCCGCCGCTGATCTTTGCACCAGGGCTCCCGGCCGCGAGCGCGGCATCGACCAGAGCGTCGATCCTGTCTGTGCTGAGTCCCACTGAGCCCAGCAGTTCATGGCAAGCGGTCATCCGCGCACCGAAGTCGGCGATCCGCCCCTGGGCCAGGTCTTGTACGGCGTCCCGGGTCAGGGCCTCAGAGCGGTGCACGAACTCTGCCTGTGCTCCTGGCTTCCCCGTGAATCTGCGTTGCAGAAGCTCCACGGCATGCTTCGTCAGACTGGCGGCCCCGCTGTCTCCGATAACGAAGAGACTGTCGAAACGCATCTTCGGTTCCCTGGCCACGCCATCGGAGAGCAGCACTGGTGTGGGCGAGCCGGTGGCGAGCGTGTCGATGCCGCTAGCCCGGCCGTGCGCGACACCCTCGGAGATCTGCACGAGGTCGAACACCGTGCCGGCGTCGAGGCGGCGGTCGAAGAGATCCGCCAAGGCGAGGACGACAGCCCGCGCGCATGCGGCGCTGGAGCCAAGCCCACGTCCAGGCGGAATTCCACAGGAGATGCGCACACTGATCTGCGGACTGTCCGTGATGCCAGCCGTCTTCTTGAACTCGGACGCGAGCAGCCTCAAGCCATCACCCGTCTGCATGACTACCCGTTCGGACCCGGACCCGGTCATCGTGAACGTGAACTCACCCAGTTCGGCAGATGCCGGCAACAACTGCGCGGTTGCTGTGACCGTCAGACCCGGAACTGGAATGGCAAGCGCCGGAGCTC
The DNA here is from genome assembly GCF_040681095.1 of Streptomyces sp. NPDC051909. Taxonomy (NCBI): domain Bacteria; kingdom Bacillati; phylum Actinomycetota; class Actinomycetes; order Kitasatosporales; family Streptomycetaceae; genus Streptomyces; species Streptomyces sp. NPDC051909. Next base: position 29,766 of record NZ_JBFAYA010000033.1, read on the forward strand.
CGTAGACGACCGCATGTTCCCCCAAGAGAATAGCTTTTCCGTGGGAGGACCCCATGCCAGTCTTCCGGCCTTCTGAATCCCATAGAAATCTTGGGGATGAAATCGGTGAAGCCACGCGCTCAACTCTCTGTGCGTTGTTCCGAGGCCGAAACGCGACGTCTGACAGCCAGGGTTGGCCTTCAGACAGCGGCAGCAGGCCTCTTCTCTCTGAGGTTATGACCCAGCTGTAACGTCGGCTTCGGTATTCGATACTCAGTGAGCCTGTTCATCTTCGCTGTGAGCTGGGCGGATGCTGGGTGGGGACGGCCTGGGCGAGGGTGGTGGTGTGGGTGGTTGAGCGGCGGGGCTTGTGGAGGAGCCGCCGGGGCGTGAGGGTGGCGTTGGCCTGTCCGGCCTGGGCGCGGGTCTTCGGGTGGGTCTGGTTGACGGCCTGCTGGCCTGTGGACAAGGCGTCTTCCGCCTGCCGCGGTGGGGAACCCGGGTCCGTGTCGCCGGCTCCTTGGTATTCCTTGCTGGCCCAGCGGACGATGGCTTGCCCCCGGCGGAGCGTTGGACCCGCGGCACCGGCCGAGGGGATCGGCGACGGCCCGCACGTTGTTCATCCCGTGTTTCTTCTGTTTGGCCGGGCAGAGCGGGCGGCGGTGCGGCCGGACGGCGGCGGTGTCCCCGCGGACGGGCGGTGAGGAAGCGCGGGGCGGAGCCGGACACGTCCAGCCCGGACGGGCGGACAGGCATGCGAAGCCTCTGGCGGGCACGGGCCCTTCTTGGCCGAAAACCCCTCTGCCAGGAGCTTCCCCCATCCGTCAGCCGAACTGACCAGCCCAGCCCATAGGCTGGAAAAGACTCAGTGCGCTGAGCGTCGCATGGGCGAGAGTGATCTCATCCATCGTGACGGCATGTGGTTCCTCATCGCTGCGTGCGAGGTGTCCGAGGCCATCCCGTTCGAGGCGGACGACTTTATCGGTGTGGACCTCGGGATCGCGGACATCGCCACCACGTCCACCGGCTACCGTGCCGCAGGGCGCGGCCTGAACCGGCACCGCAAGCGTCATCCCGACCTGCGCCGCAACCTCCAGGCGAAAAACACCAGGAGCGTCCCGCGCGAGCTCGTCGACCTGGTACGTGGCTGATCTACGCCCGAAGGCGTGAACTGGGATCGCCTTGGCGACGGCTGGGCTGCTACGAGCAGGCTCTCCGCTGGTCCTGCCCCATCTACGGAAGAACGAGATGTCCGCGCAGGTCAGGCCGGCTTCGGGGAGTCCGGGGCAACCGCGCGGCGGTATGTGGAGAGACCCTCGATGTCCTGCAGTAACCGCATGGGCACCGGGCCTGCCCGAGGCCCTGGCGGGCCTGGGTGAGAGCCACTTTGACTGGTCATCTCCGATGCCAGTCTTGCCTGTTCGACGCGATCGGACCGGTTCTGGCCGCTGCGAGTTGATAGCGCCCGTCTGGCGACACCTCACCTGGCTCAGGTCCTGGGCATCTGCTCCAAGCACGCCGTTCGGCCGGCCACCGCAGTCGCTTTGCGGGCGGGAGCCTGCCACCGCCATCGAAGTGTCCTGCCAGGCGGACGCCGCCAGATGGCGCATTTGAGTAGCTACTACTTAATACGCGGGTACGCCCAGCCGGGTAACTTTTCCGAAAAGTTCGGGTTCGGACACGGTTCGATACCCGGAATCCCGGCCTGAGGCACCCAAGACAGAAGTGGCGGAAGTATGTCGAACCCGATCCTCCCTAATAGCGCCCCGTATCACATCGGTGAAGATACGTGGCTCATCAAGAACAGCATCTCGATCGGCGACGGTGTCTTCCTTTCCGTCAACTCGATGCTGATCCGAGGGAGTGAGCCCGTGATTGTAGACACGGGTGCACCGGTGCACCGGGAGGAGTGGTTCAGGCAGGTCTTCTCTTTGGTGGAGCCGGAAGATGTGCGCTGGATCTTTCTCTCCCATGACGACACCGATCACATGGGAAATCTTACTGAACTGCTCGACCTGTGCCCGAACGCGACACTCCTGACAGATTTTTTCACCACCGACCGCGTGTCACTCGTCGAACCACTGCCCCTGCAGCGCTTGCGTTGGGTGGAGGCGGGAGACAGCGTTGATATCGGGGACCGCAAGCTCAATCTGGTACTGCCGCCCATTTTCGATGGGCCGACTACTCGGGGAATCATCGACGATAAGACGGGGATCTTCTGGGCAGTTGATTCTTTCGCCTGTCTAACTCCGCAGGACGTTCACGCCATTGAAGATGTGCCTGCTGAAATGCGTGATGAAACTTTCCGCACCCTTAACAGCATGGTCTCGCCGTGGCATCAATGGCTGAATCCTGAGACCTACTCACGCCACATCGACTCGATTGAAAAAATGCAGCCTCAGGCCCTTGCTTCGGCTCATGGGCCAGTTTTTCGCGGTGGTGACATCACTGACGGATTCAGTCGCATCCGCGCATTGGCGGGCGCCGACCCCAGTCCCAAGCCCGGGCAGTCCGTGCTCGATGAGCTGATCGAAGCCACGATCGGAAAGCGCTGATTCCTAGCCTCGATATTTCGTGAGGGTCCGTCGACGGAGTCGGCGGACCTTTCGCTTTCTGGGGCGGATGGTGGGCAGGCCGGCGGCCCGACTGTTTCTACCGGAGTCGGTGGACCGAGTAGTCGCCGAGTGCGGCCGTTCTGGCCTGCGTACGCCGCCGCAGGTGGTGGTCTATTTCGTGCCGGTGATGTGCTTGTTGTCGGGGCAGGGCTATGAGGAGGTCGCGCGGCTGCTCACGCAGGGGCTGACTCGGGCGGAGCAGTGGTCGGGGTCGTGGCAGGTGCCGACTACGGCGGCGATCTCGCGGTCGCGCGTGAAGCCGGGGCCGGAGCCGCTGAAGGCGCTGCTCGCCGAGGCTGCCCGGCCGTTGGCGACCGAGGAGACCCGCGGCGTCCCCGGTATGGGCCGGTGGCGGCTGGCGGCGATCGACGGCACCGTCTTCGATGTGCCAGACAGCGAGCAGAACGCCGCGCGCTTCGGGCGGCCGAAGACCCATCGCACCGAGCGGTGCGCGTATCCGCAGGTACGGAAAAAGGGCAGGGCGGTGCACGATCCGGGCAAGGTCCTGCTGGATGTTGCGCTGGCGGTCGCGCCGGGGGGACTGCCTGGCGGACGTGGCGACGCGGCGGGCCGGACCCGCGGTGTTCGGACCGGTGGCGTCCGACCCGACCGTCTCCCGGTAGACCGACACCCGGGCCGCAGGCGCTTGCGGCCGTCCGGCGGACTCGGGCCGAAGTCCGCCAGCCCGTCTGGCGGTTGGCCGGGCAGATTGCCCCCGGATCGGCGAGACGAGGCCGGGAGGTTGCGGCGGAGAACGAGATGACCACCGTCCAAAAGGACCCGCACGTCGGGACAGCGCCGGAAACAGACGCCTATGCCTTCGCTGCGTGCGGCGGTCGCGTCGTGCATACGTCCAGGCCGCAGAGCACCAGTCCATAACGTGCGGGCCCTGATGGCCAACGATGACGATGGCTGAAACAGTCCTCTGCTTCTTCCTGCCTGAGTCAAGCGCGCGGCGCCCGCCGGGCCGGCCAAGGGCCGGCGGACCTGGAACTCGGTGGCGTCTAAACGGAGCTCGATGCCCTCGGCCTGGGCATAGGCGAAAACACATCCGCCAGTGTCCGCAGCCGCAGGCCAGGACGGTCGGGGACCGCACATCCCCGCTCGGAGCAGCGCACGTATCTCCCCGATAGCCCGGGTGACAGTGGAACGGTCGACACCGAACAGCAGAGCGAGGACCGAGTGCGGGAGATCGTGCCGCAGATGGATCAGCGTGACGACCAGCCGGTGCCGGGCTCCTGCCCCTGCCGCCCGTTTACCCTGCGGCCAGCCATTTCACCCCAGTACCCCAGGATGAAAACGCCTCAGCGCCTCTACGAGCCCTTTTCTGCTTCCTATTCCCAGTTTTCGGTAGGCGCGCTGCAGATGGTTGTCCACGGTCCGGACGGACAAGGTAAGAATCGCGGCAATCTCCTGACTGCTGTTACCCTGGGCCGCCAGTTGTGCGATCTCACGCTCACGCGAAGAAAGAACTCCTGTTCGTTCAGCATCACTTGTGCCAGGAGTCAGTGCGCCTTCGCACTGGTCTATGTTCCTCTTCATCATTTGATTTGCCGCAGCAGCCCGGCGGCCGTCGCCTTCTTCCCGCCAGTGCTTCGCCGCGCTGTTGGCCGCTTCAGCAGCGAGGATGTGCACCCCCATATTCTCCAGGTATTCGGACACGGTGAACAATGCTTCTGGGCTTCCCGAGGCCATTGCCGCACTGAATCTGGCCCGTCCTTCGGCAAGCCTCCCGTCGGTTTGGTCGGCAATTTCGCGAAGTCTCCCGTAAACGTCCCGAGCCCAGCCGATCCTTGAGATTTCGGTGAGGAGCAGGGATTCGCTGTTCAACTGTCCTGCTCTGCGGGCGCTGGCTGCGCCCTCCGCCAGGATCTTGCGGGCGCTTTTCAGGTTACCTTGGGATATTTCTCGCCAGGCCGTGCCGGTGACTCGTTCATGACCATGCAGACCAAGCATGCTGACGGTACTTTCCTGGCCGCTTATCAAAGCTTTATCCGCGAGGTCAACATCCCCCAGAATGCAGGAGGTCATGAGGTACCCGGATTCCCCCAGAATCAGTGGGAGACGGGACTTCTGCCAGCGGGCGAGGGAGACTGCCTCAAGGTATAGTCGTTGGGCCTGCCGGTAGCGGCCCGCTATGGACTCGTTCCTCGCCAAGAATAGAGTGATCCACATTTGAGGAACGGCAGCACCTGCACGGACTGAATCAGTCAGCGCTTTCCGTCCTATTTCCCTTGCCTGCACTAATTGTCCGGCCTCCGTGAGGGCGAGGACCAGAGGGCAAGCCTGGGTCGTCGGGTGCAGGTGAAGCGTGGACTGGTCCATATCGACGTGAATTGAGTAGGCGTGTCTGGCCAGGTCACATGCCTCGAGCGTTTTTCCGGTGGACGCCAATGCGGCAGCCTTGATGGAGAGTCCGAACAGCCACACGTCCACGTATTCAGCGCACGGTGGTGCTTCGCTGTCCATTGCGTTGAGTAGTTGGAGGCCTGCGACGGGATCACCGCTGAGAGCCCGCACCGCCCCCTCGTTCACTCTGAGGGCCTGCAGCCACTTCTGGTCCAGGGCATGCTGTGCCGCTGCCTCATTGATCGCCAGCGCTTCATCGGGGCGGCCGGCGTTGAACAGATTTACGGTTCTGGCTCTGAGGAGGGAAAGGCTCTGCCCGCCGCCGTTCTCCTGGGCATCACGGAACACGGACTCGGCTTCGTCGCTTCTCCCCAGCGCGGACAGGGACTCGCCTAGCAGGAGACGGCTCTGCATGCTGTGCGATTCGGCTGGAACAGTTGAGAGGAGGCCTACGACGTGGGCGTAGTCGTGAGCGGTCCTCGCCAAGAATGCCGCCTGCAGGAGGAGTTGCGGCTCGGCTGAACCAGTGGCAAGCAACTGCCAGGAAGCGAGGCGGAGCGGATCATCGGAACGTCTGCTCCCTTGGCGGGTGACGCGCTCCACATGGGCGAGCAATATCTCCTTCCTGCGCTCGGCCGACAGTTGCCCCCGTATGACTTCGCCATACACGGGGTGGCTCAGACTGACAGTGGTGCGCCGGCCGTCCTGAGTCACTGTGATCAGGCCTGCGGACTCCATGGCGCTGAGTGCCGGGGCGGAACAGAGACGTTCAGCGTCCTGCAATGCGATCACCCCGCAGACGGCGAGTTCTTCGAGCACGGGCAGGTCAGTGTCAGCGGCTACCGCCAGACGGTCGGCGATCAGGTCGACCAGTCGCGGTGTGCCGGTCAGGGCGCCGCTTGCGATGTCCCAGAGATGTCCGTCGTATGTGATTGCGCCGTTCGTCAGCGACCCCAGGAGCAGCTCACGCAGATAGAAGACGTTGCCCTTGCAGGTGTCGTACAGTTGGTGGATCGAACGGATGCCCACAGGCCCGCCGAGCACGTTCTCTACGAGTTCCGCTACGTGTGCCTCGTTGAGTCCAGACAGGTCGAGGCGGCGGACTGACTCCGCGGAAACGATCGGCTCCAGGCGGTCTCCAGACGCCGCGCCGGAGCGGATGGTCCCCACGATGAATACCTTCCCCGCGTCCATCATCTGCCGCAGCAGCACGACCGAGGCGGGGTCCAGCAGGTGCATGTCGTCGATCAGGATGACTGGGGGACTCAACTCGTCAGCGCTCGCGAAAGGAGAAGGCGCGGAGATGGAAGCGGCGCCAGCTTCGCCGTCAGCCTGCAGAAGGGGCAGGAGGGCAGTGAGATGAATGACTCCTGAAGCCTCTCTGGTTTCATCGGCCCGGACCGTCATGACCCGCCGCTCTAGATTCCGGGCTTCCTGAATGCATTCTTCCGCGAGTCGCGTCTTTCCCATCCCGGCCGGCCCGCAGATAACGAATCCCCTGCTGGAACCATCGGTGAGTGAGTAGGCGAAGAAGCGCATCTCATCGTCACGGCCGATCAATGGCCAGCGTCCAGCCGGACTATTGCGCTTCATTAATTGCCTCGCTTTCAAGGGATGAGGCTACGCCTTCTTGCTTCTCAGGCTGCGTGGACGCGGGGATGTGGGCGATCGAACTGGCAGCGTTAGCCCCGTCGCATCTATGGACTCCGAGATGCTTGGTGAGTTCCCTCCGGCTCCTCACTCCGATCTTCGCGAATATGCGCTGAAGATGATTGTCGACCGTCCTTGGGGAGATATCCAATTGGGTTGCAATGTCTCTGCTGCTGCTACCACTGGCAGCCAGAAGGGCGATCTCCTGTTCCCTTCGCGTGAGCGGCGTCGGAAAGTCCGTCAAGGTCACCGAAAGCACCGGCGTCCGCACCGCTCCACAGCCGTCCAGGGCCTCCTGAGCCTGCTTGGCCGCCAGATCGGCCTGCCGGATATTCCCTGCCCTGCGCCAGGCGCTTACAGCCGCTCCGTAGCACTCGGCTGCCAGGAGGCTGGCATTCATCTCGCTGAAGCTGTTTCCGCAATCCATGAGAGACCGGGCATCTTCATATTCCAAGGCCAGTGCGAGCTTCGCCCTTGTTTCATACAGTCTTCCTTGACTGCTGCGGGCGATTTCGTTCAAGCGCTCGGAGACCTCTTCGGCCCCACCCAGACGCGCCACGTCGGTAAGGAGCAGCCCTTCTGAAGCCACATTTCCTGTGGCCCTGGCCCTGAGCGCTGCACGCATCAGAATCGCACGCGCGGCTGAGAATCTCCCCTGGGTGGCGAGAATCCATGCGTCCGCTATCGCTTCCTCGCCGGCAAGGTACCCAGGCGCTGGATGCGTTTTACTCTCCTGTCGGGCATTCTCTGCCGCAACGCAGTCGCCCATCAGGGCGGCACTGGCGGCGAGTCCGGCGAGCGCCGGCCGAAGAATATGCGCATGGACTTTCCGTTGACGCGCAGCTGATACCACTTCAGCATAGTGCCGACGCGCTTCAGGTATCCGGCCCGCAAGCCATTCGAGACGTGCGAGGTAGAAGTTTGTCCGCAAATGTGCCCGGCACATCCGCATGGCCACGAAAGCTTCTGCCGCCCGCCTTCCAACAGTTCGACCCCGGTCAAATTCACCTGCCTCTGAATGTGCGAGGGTCAGCGACAGAAGCTGAACGGCAGAATGCGGAAGCGTATGTGAATGGCCGTCCTCCCGCACGTGCAGATCGTACGCACGCTCCCCCAGGGAAGTCGCTGCGGACGGTTTCCCGAGATGCGCCAGGGAGATTACCTTCACATGCGCCCCGATTAGCCACACCTCTCGGTCTGGATAGGATTTATCGATCCTGTCAGGCAGGAACTGAAGGATTCTTTTCCCGGCCAGGTGCTCCCCGGAGAGAATCCGCAGCCGCGCCTCGTTGATCAGCAACAGCTCTCGTTCCTGTTTCTGCATCCCTGACCTGTGTGCGGACTGGCCCACCCTGAGTGCGTCGCCCGCTCCTTCCGTCCACTGCTGGTTGTAGCAGCGTGCGCTGACCGCGGCGGCTCTCTCCTCTGCGCTTGCCGCCCGCTCTTCGGCCTCGTTGAGTACCGCGTCCGCGGCCTGGAAATCTCCGAGCTCCCCCAGTGCCTCACCGAGAAGAAGGAGAGTCGTCGTGGTCTGGTCCGCCGACGGCAGCGCCCTCAGGAGATCCACTACCTGGCGGTGATCGTGCAACCTGCGGGCGAGCGTGGCCGCTTGTACGATCAGGCCGGGCTCAGCTGTTCCGACGGCTGCGACGCGCCATGCTGCGATCCTCAACGGATCGCGCTCGCGTCGCGCTCCGTAGCTCTCGACCCGCCGCACCTGCTCCAGAACCAACTCACGCCGGCGAAGGGTCGACGTGGCCTCTCGGATCACTTCGCCGAATAGACCATGAACCAGGGTGATGTTGGTGCGTCTCCCGGCTACAGTGCGCAGGATCAGGCCTTCACGCTCCAGTTGCTCGATGAGGCGAGGCGAAACCATATCACTCGCTTCCCCCCACGACAAAGGCTCGCAAAACGCCAGTACTTCAAGCAAACGGAGGCCGTCGGAACCTGCACCCGACGCCTGGGCCTGGACGTACTCTCTCAGCCGAGGAGTTATCAGGGACTCTCGCTGGATCAGCTGTCTAACATGCCACAACTCGCCGTCATGGATGAGCGTGCCGTTCTGAAGACCACCGCGCACCAGTTCACGCAGGAACAGGGTGTTGCCCCCGGACATTCTGTAGAGCATGTGCAGCGCAGGGTGGGCTACGGGCCCCTTGAGGACCCGCTGAAGTAGTTCCTGGACCTTCTGCTCGCTCAAGGGACCAAGCACTGTCCGGTGAACGTGCTCCCCATCAATCACGGGCGCCAGAGTTTCATGAACGCACTGGCCCTGACGGATTGTTGCGATCAGTTGAATATCTCCCGCGTCGACTAGCCGCCTGAGGAGCAGCGCCGAGGACGAGTCCAGGAGGTTCAGGTCGTCGATGAGGATCACTGAGTCACCGAGATCTGCCTTGATTGAGGTCACGACCTTCGAGAGGCGGTCGGCAGACTCGGACAGCTCCAGGTTGTGGGGGAGGACATGCCTCACTGCCGCGAAGGGGATATCACCGCCCGTGATACTTGCGCTGATTTTGAGAACCTTCCTCCCTTCGCCGTCCAAGCGGTCATGCCACGCTTCTGCAAGCCTGGTCTTGCCGATACCCGATGGACCAAGGATGAGGAACACGCGGTGCTTCCCTGCGTGCATGGTCCGCATGAGGGCGTCAAGTTCACGATCCCGCCCTACAAGGGGCCATCGACCGAATACCCCGAACGGCTCCATCGTCCCCTCAGAGGGCTCGCTGCTTATTGCGTGATGATTCTGTTTGCTTAGCAAGTTGGCGCTCTTGTCCGTGCTCTGAGCTGTGAACGTCAGCGGTGCGATGTACATACGGCTCACTCCGCGGATGTGGTGGCCGCCGGCCTTGTGGGGGCGACGGCACTTCGCGCATGCTCATGCCAACCCCTGGTCTGACCGATCCCACCAACCGCAGCAGTAGTGCCGTCCACGCCACTCACCTCCGCCGATGCCGCTCCCTGACCTTGGGGTTCCAGCGCGAACCCTTCATCGCCACACTCCCTTTACCACCCGCAAGGCACCTGAGTAGACCTTGCTCAAAACCGGTGCTCGAAGATCGCCCGCGCGGCTCGTGGCGTGGCAGAGCCCGTCGTCGGGGTGGTGACCTCGCCCGTCACGCCAGCGAACGAAGGGTCCCTGGCGCTCAGAGTCTTTCCGGGCGCGCCGTCCCATGTAGCCAGTCGAGCATGCCTTCCGGCTCATCCGCGGCCCGAGGGCTTGAACTGAACTCACCGCGGAAGCAGTTGGTTGCTTCAAACAGGGTCTGCCGGTACCTGGCCACCCGCAAAGGGGTGAGCCTTTCCAACTGGTTTCCGCGGCTGGCCGAAGGGGCCTTTGGCCTGTGCTGAAACGAGAGGTCTGTCACCGGTCGGCGTCCACTGTCAACTTGACCCGGCCCTGAAGGACCGGGCTTGGAGGTAGGGCGCGACCGGCTGTCGCGTGACCTCCTCCGTCGAGACACCTCTATGGGGTGGCAGGGATGCGTGACTCACGCCCCGCAGTCCATACGGTCTCGCCCTTGCGGGCGATGTTGTGGGACGCGTTGTCGTCCGCGTGGGCCAGGAACCTGCAGGCCCGGCGCGCGAATGTCGCTTGATCGACGCAGTTCATCCGGTCGATGTGGCGGCACTCGGAGCGTTGCTGGCTGGTGTGCGCCGGATCGACATACACCAGCGGCACCCCGGCCCGGCGCGACTTGTACTCAAGGAACGCGCCGAGCTGGCGGAAACTCCACGAGTGTAGTTGTGCCCGCTGTCCTTTACGGAGCCGTACCCAGTCGCGAATCCCTGTGAGGTCTTCGAGGGCGATGCCCCGGCCGGTGCGTTCAGCGATGGTGACGATGGTCTTCGAGGTGATGTGGTTGATGTTCACGGCTTGCCGCTGTTCCTCGCGGCTGCGGTGCTTCAACCGGGGCTTGGCCGACCGGGTTCCCTTGGCATGCAGCTTTCGGCGCAGTTCCAACTGGCGCTTGCGGTGCCGGTTCAGGCCGCGCCCGGCGGCACGTTAGCCGGTCGTGGTGGTGGCTAGGTTCGCGATGCCACGTCGGCGAACCCGGTCGGCTCGTACGGCTCGTCGTCGGGGATGCCGCACGCGGCGATCAGGCAGAACACACCGTCGCGCTCGATCAGGTCGGCCTCGCCCTTGCGGTGCTCCCGCAGAGTGTTGAGCGCATCTGCCGAACACGCGAACCGCACGCCCTTGAGCCGCCCGACCGTCGTCCAGATAGAGACGGTCTGTGCGTCGTACTGCCACGACGGGCACCGGTCGTCATGTGGCTGCGCGGCCTCGGGCCGGAACGTGATCGGTTTGGACTCCGCCTCGACCCGGCGCTTCGAACCCGTCTTGCCGAGGTTCCCGGCATGGATGTTCGCCTTCAACGTGGTGCAGGCGTCGCGAGTCTTCTTGATCACGTGCTGAGCGGCCTGTGCCCAGAGGCCACGCTCCTTGAGCTGCGCATACGTGTGCTTCCGCAGCTCCTACTCACGCGGCACCCCGTGGGAGAACGCCACCTCGGAGACCCAGCACGCGGCCTCGTTGACCGTGCGCAGGGTGGAGCGCAGCGCAGCTGCCTGTTCGGCCTCCGGCATCAGCTTCACCTGCGTCACGATCTTCATGCGGTCATGGCAATTCAGTTGATCTATGTCACTGCGCTGGCAGCCAAACCCCGATATCCGCAGGGGCCGGTCGTCTACAGCCTCCACGCCCACTTGGTCTTCTCACCCAAATACCGGCGCGGAACGTTCACGGACGAGATCCTCACGCGCTGCGAAGAGATCATGCTGGCTGTCTGCGCGGACTTCGAGACGGAGCTGGTCGAGTTCAACGGCGAGCGCGATCACGTGCACCTCTTGGTCCACTACCCGCCGAAGGTCGCCCTGCCCCGGCTGGTCGTCTCGCTGAAGGGCGTATCCGCCCGCAGGCTGAGACAGGAGTGCCCGGGACACATCCAGAAGTACCTGTGGGGTGCGCACTTCTGGTCCCCGTCGTACTTCGCGGCATCGTGTGGCGGGGCACCGCTGAGCATCATCAAGGAGTACATCGAGCAGCAGAAACGCCCGCGTTAGCCCTGCGGGTCAGAGCAGTCCAGAGAAGCGATTCCTCCCTGGCCTTCAGGACTCCGTTGGAAGATCTGTAAACCGGGTGTGGGCTGGCCTCTACGCGGTGAAGTCGAGTCGGGCCGGATGCGAGGTCCTGGTCTAGCCGAGCGGGGTTCCGGCGAGCCAGGCGTCGAGTCGGATGATGTTGATGGCGGTGGCGGCGAAGACGCGGCCGAGGCGGGTCTTGGGCAGGCCGATGTAGCGGGTCCGGCGGATGCGGGCCCGCGCGGATGTTGTAACGCTGCCGTCACTCGCCGGTCAGCTGCTCACAGCGCCGGGTTTCCAGCCCCCCGCTGGTCTGGGGGGAGAGAGCGGGGGTCAGACTGCGGCCCACTTACCATCCGTCGCTGTGGTGCGCTTCTCGCGCACGGGGCAACTGCCGCGGTCCTGGGTCGTGAAGTGCACCCGTGCGAGGGGAGTTCCGCTGCTCTTGCGCTGGGAAGACCAGCTGACGCTGGTCTTCCCCTGGGGACAGGTGACCGCGCGGGTCTGCCAGTCGATGTGGACGCGCTCTACGCGAAGTGTTCGCCCCGATGGTTCTCGTGGTGTGTGTCCAGCCCGACCGGTCCCAGCGGTTCGATGCCGTACCGGTCCTGGGCCGCGACGATGTGTGCGGCGGTGGACGTAGCCGGCATCGACGGCATGCTCGGCTGGCAGTAACTCCCGTGCGACCAGGCCACGATGGACGGTCCCGGTGACTTCGGTGCCAGGCGGCCGTCGCGTCCGTGGTGATCACCTGGGTGATCAGGTGCGGGGCGTCCGGCTCGCAGGTCCCGGACAGGTGGGTCTCGCAGCCGCACCACCCCGATCCCCGCTTCACGCCGAAGCGGGCGTCGGGTCGTAGGCCGTGGAGAGACGGCGTCTGCCCGGCGGGAGGTCCTTGCCCTCCCGCCAGCGCCCCCTCGCCATCGAGGCCGCATGCATCCCCCGCTCCGCGGCCGGCCGAGCGGATCGGCGACGGCCCGCGCGTTCGCCCCGTGTTTCTTGTGTTTGGCCGGGCAGAACGGCCGGCGGCGATGCGGTCGGTCGGCGGTGGTGTCCCGTCCGGCGAGGCGAACGCCTTCGGCGGCGCCGCCCGGACCGCCTCGTCGGGGGCGGCCGGGACGTCGGCAGCCTCGGCGACGCGGCGGCGGGCAGTGGTGGTGGCGATCCCGAACCCGGCCGCGAGCCGGGCGCACGGATGACCGTCGCGGAGATGGGTGAGGGTGAGCGGGGCCCGCCGCCCCCGCGGGAGTCGGGCGAAGGCGCGTTCGCCGCATGTGCGGAAGGGGACGTGAGCGCGGCTGAAGTTCCGGTAGCGCAAGAGCAGAGACGTCATCCCCCCGCTGGTATTGCTGAGTCACTTTTGCTCAAGCCCCGTGTGGCGCCCATGTGATCAACTCTTGCCTGGGTGCAGCGCTAAGCCTCTGGGCGCTGACACCTTCCGGTGGTGTTCCCCCCCGTTCGTCCACCGGTGAGTCCTCGTCGCTCTCCTCCTGGGGAGGGAGGGCGACGAGGACCAGACTCGTTGGATTGTTGATAGGTGCGTGGAGAGCACACCTACTGCCGGGGCGGGAGTGACTGGTGCAGTCGCAGCGGGGGCTCCAGTAGGACGATGGCCTCGGTGCCGAGCCAGTCGGGTGGTTGGCGGTGTTGACTTGCACTCGATTCCGCCAACAACCCGGGGGTTCTGTTGGCAGTGCCTACGCGCAGGGGGCGTGCACTGAACTTGCGGTAGGGGCGGTTGAGTTGCTGCTTCCAGCAGTCGCCGCTCGCCCGGCTTGCGGCTAGGTTTGGCGACTCGACCTGCGACAGCTGACGCAATACCGACGAGCCCCTGGGAGTGCTCGCCACGACGGCACCGAGCCCGCACGAGGCACTGACCGGGGCTGGGATAGGGCGACTTCGCCATTGCCGACGCCTCAGTGTGCGGACCCTCCATGCCAAGGCCAAGATCGACGGCATCGAGGTGCCCGACGTCGAGGTCGGCGACCCGGACGGTGTGAACACCCTGGTGCTCGGCTGGGGTTCCAGCTGCGGGCCGATCACCGCCAGCTGCGGCGGGCCGGCCGCCCCATCGCCCAGGCGCACCTGCGGCACCTCAACCCCCTCCCGAAGAACCTGGGTGAGGTCCTGAGGCGGTACGAGAAGATCGTCGTGCCCGAGATGAACCCGGGCCAGCTCGCCCCCCTCGTACGGGCCAAGCACCTCGGCGACACCCGCAGCCGCGACCATCCTCACGCGGGCGGGTACATCCGGGGCGACTCGCCAGAGGCCCGTCGTGTGCGCCGTCACTATCGAAGCGCAGCGTTCCGAACACACCGTGCTGACCCACGTCGGTGTGAGCAAGAGCATCACCACCACACAGAAGTCCGCCAACCGGGCACTATCCGCTCCGACGGTCGGCTGAGAGAGCGAACGCACGGATCAAGACAAGGCGCGTCCTCCACAAGGCCCGTCGCAGTACCAATCGATTCACGTCCACGGAAAGAGCCATCCTCGCTCCGGAGCCTATGATCCTTCGCTAGGCGAAGGTGAATTCGCTTAGGGGAGATCTTTGACGCTCTGTCACTCGATTGTGGTAAACTGGCGAGCTTTTCGGGATCGCTGTGGCCTGGCACCGCCCAAGGCGTGCCGCTCCGATCCTGTGAGGCCTCCCCAGACTCCATCCGTGGTCCCTTGGCTCATGGCGGCCTCGAAGCATTCTCGTTGCACTGTGCAGCCGTAGCACACCTGCTTCGCTCGCTGATCCCATCCGCGCCGCGAGAACTCGGCAGAGGGAAAGAAGATTTCAGGATCGACTCCTGACACGGCGCAGTTGGCAGCCGCTCGCCAGTCACGCATCGCACTCACCCAGATCCCTCATGTCTCCAGTACTCACCCAGATCTTCAGATGCCTCTCTTTAATCCTTTCTCAGGATTTACCGACGGCCTGAGTAAAAGCTGCTCAGTTATACCCGAGCTCGCCGGAGCGACGTTCGGCCACGGGTCTGCCACGCGGCACTCCGGCTTGGCGGATGGCGCCTGACGCGCATTTCTTGCCGAATTGTGCAACCGGAGTACTGATTACTCATACTTCCTGCCGCATTTGCCCACAGGCTGGTTGCAGGACGACTGACGGCCACGACCATCACGGCATCGTCCAGCCCTCACAAGGGGTGCCTGTACCGCGCGGCCTTTCACAGTGTTCTCGATCGGAGTCTCGGCAGCGAATCGTGCGACAACCCACTGAGCTTTGGCCAAAGGCACCGGGCATCCGCTTCCAGCTTGGTCTGCCACGGACACTTCCACCTTCCTGGATGCCACCGCGGGGCACCAGCCCCACACCCACGGAGACAGCGATGTCCACCACGACGCTCGACCGGCTTATCGGCCGGCACCGCCGGCACAGGTTCATCGCCAGGCGATTCGTAAGTTTGATCCACCAAGACCGGCTCCCCGCTGATGTAGCCCGCCGGGTGGTGCACCGCGCGATCACTGAGGGGGACCCCTGGATACTCGCGGAATGCGGGCAGACATGGGTGCTGCGCGACGAACGTCATGGCGGGTCCGAGTCCGGCGCCGCCCCGGGGCAGGTACTGAAGATCATGAAACGCACTGGTGGCGGCCAGCTCAGCGTGATCAACCCCGCCGGGGCCTCTACCGAGATCTCCCTCTATGCCCTGGACCTCTACGAACTCTCCGAATGGGAATGGCGGGAGTGAGAACCGGCGCCTTCGCGCAGGACGCACACCAGATGGCAGGGCGCTGGCCCGGCCGCCACCACGAGGCGCCTCACGGCGTCAGGCCCGAACGGAGCGACCTGGCTGTCACGCGACTCCACATCGTCACCGCCCGCACACAGCTGTCGCCTCGCCGCCCTGGGTGAGCCCAAAGGAGGGTGCTCCACAGACCGCCGAGCCGAACCTCTGGCAGCTTGGGTTCACCGGTCGGCCCGAGGACGTGCCCTCCCTGGGCTTATTGCCCGATCCACGCACTCTCGCACGGAATCGACGCAGAGTAGCCTGCTCTCCGACCTCGCTCCCCCTGCGACGGCAGACGCCCCTTTTTCGTTCTCGGGCAACAATATGGGCCGTGCTGAAGCACCCACCGCATGCTGTGGATGCATCGCACCCGCCCGCGGCGGTGAGCCGCGCGGTCGTCACCGGAGCCTGTCTGATCAGGGTCCGCTCGCCTTGGATCCTGGCCTCCATTTTCCGTCCTGCCGGGTGCGGGACAGGCGATGCGACACGACGAGGTGCTACGAGCTAAGGGAAGGTGTCTCGGCAGTACTGGATCCCAGCCGGTTCATTTGATGGGGCGTCGATGGTGGGTGCGGAGCCTGAAACAGATGAGGATGCGCTAGGGGTTGAGTTCGCTAGGGGTCGAGTCCATGACGGCGATGCGGTGGTGGCAAATCGTTGCTGCAGGCAACCGATAGGGGAGGGTGGAGTCGCCGTCAGTGAGGTCGTCTTCGCGTAACCGCTCCCCGAGTCGAGTGCTGTGGTTCCTTGGCCTGGGTCAGCAAGGCTGCTCGGCAGCTCCTGCTGTGCGTTTCCCGCGAGAGTCATAGCCACGTTCCCGTGCGGTGCGGCCGCCCCAGATCCCGAACGCTTCGGGCATCGACTCTGCGTGGGAACGGCATGCGTGGGTCACGGGGCACGAGGCGCATATGGCCTGTGCTTGAGAGTTCTCACCCTTGGTTGTTGGGAAGAAGATCTCTGTATCGAGACCGCGGCATCCTGCTTGCTGGTGCCACTCGGTGAGCGACGCAAGCCCGGAGAGGTAGTACGGGAGGCGCCGGCCTGAGACGGGATCCAAGTCGGGGCGTTGGGGCTTCACGGCCATTGTGTTTACCTGATGTGTGTTCGTCGTGGCTGGGTGTGGGGACTGGATAGGGATGCCGGAGCAGCCTTGTGCCAGGGCTTTTGAGGGTGACTGCCTACCTCGGGTTCCGACCAGTCGTTCCATGGGAGTTGGAGGGAAATCTGTGTCTGCGGCGGGACTTCTCAGGTCTTCCAGTGAGTCGCCATTCTCCCAACGGGCCGGTTTCTTGAGCCGCAATGTTGGGGCCAGCCCGGCGGGGGCGAATGGTCCTGGCAAGCAGCAGACCGCCAGCGCCTACCATGAGTGGAGGTTGTCGCCATGAGGGAACTTCGGTCAGGCTGGGACAACCTATGCTCAAGAATTCCCAGAGCTCTGGTGAATCTGCTTGAGTAATCGGCACACAACGACCGAGAGTACCGGCCTCTTCACTAGGCGCACCGTGAAGAGGAGGATCGGGCCAATGCTGTCATTGAACCGCACCGGGTTCGGTAGGGACTCGATTATTGAGAGGATCGGGTCATGGCACGTCCTTCCCAGTACCTGCTTGAGCCGCGCCGTCGTGGGGTGCGGATGGCCGCCGGGGTGTGGCCGGCCGCGACACCGGGTGGACCGCGATGAAAGCGGCGTCCTTCCTCGCGGCCGGGCCCGGCCGGCCGCACACGCGCTCGTAGCGTTCGCCGACGAGTGTGAGGGTCGCTTCGGCGGTGTAGAGCCGGTCTGCCGCGTGGTGACGACGCGCGATCGCCCCCTCCACCCGCCACGAGCGCCAGGCCGCGCCGTCCGCCAGGATCGCGCGGGACGGCGGGCCGAAGGAGCTGATCCAGCACGTCCGCGACGCCAGCCACCGTGTCCACGAGGCGGGGAAGGTCTGGCGGCAGCTGAACCAGCGGGGTCACCAGGCGGCCCGCCGCACCGCCGAACGCCTGACGCGCGAACTCTGTATCGCCGGAGCGGTCCGCGGCAGGCGGATGATCACCACGCTTCTCGGCGGCAGGCCGGGTGGACTCCTGACCTCTCGGACCGGGATACTCGCCGCCGGCGCCCCGAACCGCCGCCGGGCCGCGGACCTCACCCATATGAAGACCCGGGCCGGCGCCGTCCACGTGGCGTTCGCCGGGGACACCGTCTCCCGCCGGATCGCCGGCTGGTCCGCGGCCACCGTGAAGGAGAGCGTTCTCGCGCTCGACGCCCGGAGGGATGGCGGTCTGGCAAGCACCCCATACAGCCGGGACAGTTGACCCTCACTGCGATGCCGGGGCGTGATACACGAGTTTCCGGCCCGCCGAGCACCTGGACGCGGCCGGCGTTGCCGCATCGACCGGCCCGGCCGGCGACGCCTGCGACAACGCACCTATGGAGAGCACGACCGGCCTGTTCGAGACCGCGCTGATCAAGCCCCGACGGCCATGGAAGACGATGTCCGACGCCGAGCCCGCCACCGCCGAGTACGCCGACTGGTACAACCACCGACAACTCCACCGTGAGACAGGCCACATCGTCCGTCGAATACGAGAACCGGGCAACCACGAAACCCCAGATCACAACCAACATCCGAGATCTCTACCGAACCCAGTGCGGGTAAAAGACGCCCGACCCGAAGCCCGCTGCAACAATTCTACTAATCGATTCAGAATGAGTTCGCTTCAAGACTTGGCAGTTGGGGTGGCGGGAGGCAGGTTCTGCGTGTACATCATGATCTTGTGCAGGGCGACCTGTGGAACGCGTTGCTCTGCCGCCCCCTCCTCACCCACCGTGGCGTCGGCGGTATCCCGGGCCGGTTGCCGGTGGATGACTGTTCAGCCTTACGCGGGATCGTCTGTGCGCTGCGCCCAGGAGTGACCTGGGCGGACCTGCCGACCGCGAAGATCGGCTGCAGCGGGGTGACGTGCTGGCGGCGGCTGGGACTGGACCGAGGCTGGCGTGTGGCCTCGGCTGCACGAGGCCCTCCTGGCAGAGCTCCGCAGGGCTGTTGGACATGGACGAGGCCGCCACCGACAACTCTCACGTGCGGGCCTTGAAGGTAGGGGGCTCACACCGGACCTCCGCCGGTCGAACGCGCACGTCCGGGCAGCAAGCACCACCTGATCACCGACCGGCACGGAACACCTCTCGCCGCGTCGCTGACTAGCGGAAACCGGGACGAACCACCCAGCTAATCCTGTTGCTTGACGCGATGCCCCGCTTCCGCGGGCGGCGCGTCCGCCCGCGCCACCGATGTGGCCGGCTGTTCGACGACTGTGGCCACGACTATGGCAAGCATCGACCTCTGCTCCGGGACCCGCGGCATCACCCCGAAGATCGCCCGCAAGGGCACCGCCCACGTATCCGTCCTGGGCAGGACACGGTGGGTCGTCGAGCGCCCCTTCGCCTGGCTTCACCAGTTGAAACGCTGCCGCACCCAATACGAGATACGAGCCAACCTCCACCTCGGACTGCTCCAACTCGCCTGCGGCATCATCAGCTTGAGAGGACTCCGAACCTCATTCTGAAATGATCAGTCAGGGAAGGATGAGGAACTGGCGGACGTCTCCGACCACCGGTTCCCGGCGCAATCACCACGGCGAGGAGTGGTCCCAGCCCGTCACAGCACCTGCCGACTAGGCAGTGTCCGGCGGATCATGTGACTGTCGGACTGTTAGCTCGTTGTGTCCGGGATGGGGCGGGGTGATCTGACGAATGCCGAGTGGGTCCGGCTGGAGCCGCACTTGCCGGCGTTCGGACTGCGTGGCGGGTGGTGGAACGACCACCGCAAGGTGATCAACGGCATCTTGTTCCGGGTCCTGACCGGCATACCGTGGCGGGACCTTCCCCCCGCGTTTTGGCTGGAAGCCGTCTACGAACGGCACCGGCGCTGGTCGGCCGAGGGCACGTGGGACCCGGATCCTGCGTGCCGTCCAGGCTGACGCCGACCTCGCGGGCCGGATCGACTCGAGCATGGTCAGCGCCGACTCGACGTCCTGCCGCGCCCACCAGGACGCGGCCGGCGCCCGCAAGAAGAAGCCGCGCGTCCCGAAAGAGGAACAACGCCCCGGCACCACCGCCCCGATGAAGGACTCGGACGGTCCGGGGGCGGCTTGACCTGCAAGATCCATCTCGCGGGTGGGGGCGGCCGCAGGCCGATGGCCTTCCTCCTCACGCCCGGCCAGTGGGGCGACGCGCCGCAGGTGATCGAGGTCCTCGAACGGATCCGCGTTCCCCGTCCGCAGGGCGATCACCTCGCACCCGGCCGGACCACCTGGGCGGCGACAAGGCATACAGCTCGCGCCGCAACCGCCGCTATCCGCGAAGACGCCAGATCAAACACACATTCCCGAGCCGAAGGACTAGCGGGCCAACCGCAGACGACGCGGCTGCAAGGGCGGCCGGCCCACCGGCTTCGACAGCGAGATCCACAAGCGCCGCAACGAGGTCGAGCGCACGATCAACCGGCTCAAGAACTCCCGGGCCGTCGCCACCCGCTACGACAAGAGGGCCTACGTCTTCCACGGAACCGTCGCCATCGCGGCGATCCGCTTATGGCTCCGGCCATGATCCGCCGGACAGAGCCTAGCTGTTTCAACCCTGCAGATCGCCAGGAGTACACGATACTCATGGCGTTGCCCTGCGGCGGCAATACCGTAATGTCCGGCGGGGCCGGTCTCCCGTCTGGAAGATCCTGGCACCACGTCGAACGTGCGTGCCAATTGCGAGAGGCAGAACATGCGAAAGATTATTGCCGGCGACAGATGTCGCCGTCGCCGTGCCTACGGGAGCAGGCCTCACTCTCACTGACCACCGCACGGAGAAGAGCGGGAGTGCGCATGAGGTACTGGCAGGTTCGGCAGGCGCAAAGAGTTCGGCAGGACGCGAGTCATCTTGAGCCGGATTCGTTGCTCGAGTTTCCTTATGCTTGGTTGAGTACGTCTCACGGCTGGTCTCCGTCCGAAGGCGTATACTCAGCCCTTCTTGGGCGCAGGATCGGCTGCTTCGAATAGGCTCTAAGTGGTTTTTAGGGGAGTTCCGAAAGGAGAACTCGGCTAGGGTCCTCCTACCTGCTTCCAGGATGGCACGTGACGCATAGGCACCGTGCGCCATAACGGCGCTGAGCCGCCATTTTCGGACCGGCATTCGGGCTCACCGCTCCAGCACGACGGGCAATCCGTCCTCTGTCGGCCTCGGGTAACGTCCCATGTAGTGCTGATTTCGGGGAGGGGTAAGGGCGGCGATCCGCTCGTCGTGCATCTCGGTGAGCTTGGCGGCGGTGAGATGTTCGAAGGCGTCGGGGTCGGGGAAGGCCTGGACAATATCGGTCCGGCGTTTGGTCTTGATGTTGGTCTGCTTTAAAGGGGGCTGCGGCAGGCGCTACCGGGGTGGATTGCGTCACTGATGTGTGAGGCCCACTCGATCGTGATGAGCACTCAACCGCTGGGCATCTGGCAGACCGTCGCCGGCGAGAGTCGAAGAGCGGGCGAAATGCCGCATCGTGGGGTTCGTATGGCGGTAGGCCACCAGCGGCACCCAATCGGCCAGCGGTAGGCACATGGACCGCTGTCACCCGACCCGTTTCCGCCTTGTTCCTGTACGACCTTCAGTCGCTCGAGCTGCCGCACCCGCAGGCCTGTGAACGCCACACGCACAGGCTCAGCCCACAACACCCCGACAAGTCCCGCCTGGCGTGCGACATCCGGCACACCCACTCGCTGCGTTCTTCGGACCCATCCAAGTACGTCCATTACGAGGATGGCTGCGGGCGTTTGAAGCTATTTGTCAGAAGCGCCTAGGTGTGTATTGACCGCAGAATTTTTGACACGGCTGATGGGCGGGTGTCAGGGGAGTGTGGTGTCGAAGCGGTAGTGGCTGTAGATATGGAGAGTATGCCAGGACTTGGGACCACCCGTTGTTCGAAGTGTAGGGCCGCAGATAGGCCATTACGCGAGCTATTTTCGGCCTTCCAAGTGAAGATTCTAAATCGGGGAGAAAATGAAGAGAATCACGTTTCCAATCATCGTAATGATCATGCTGGGAGTGGCTGGCTGCAGGGATGGGAATGGCCCCCAAGGAGACGCTTCGGCGTCCCCCCTGGGGGGAAAGGTCCCCAGCGAGCTCGTCGGAACCTGGGGGAGCGGTGCTATCGATCTAACGCTATGGGAAAATTATCGCGAAGGATACTATGCTGGCCGAAATGCAATACCAACCCGAGAGGTGATGATCTTCAAGGAGGACGGTGCGGCGAAATTCTATCGGTACGAGTATGCCCTGAACCTCTATGAAGAGCTCATTGACTGTGAAGGATTCGTTACCTTCAACGAAGATGGAACCTTCACCTTTCACCCCGTCAAGGGTCGCAAGAGATTCTATGACTCCAACCCGGGAAATGTCGCAGACAAAGCGCTTTCAGGTGGAGAGCTAAATGACCCCGAGATTTCAGGAAAAAGGAGCTACATCTATCACGGGGAAACCAATCCGGCCACACTCGAGATCACAGTTCCGGGCTCCGCTCCTTACAGTTGGTATAAAAGCGAATAAAAGTGAAGAAGTGGATTGGTTTCGGTGAACCTCCCCTGGAGTTGGAAGTTCTGAGGATTGGTCGGTGCCGTCTTGCCACGGCGTATCGAGGCGTTGTGGCGGCGTGCGCGAAGGTTGCCGCGGGCTTTCGGGTTAGCGAGGGCAGGAGCCACGCCTGCGTACAGAGTGTGATGGGACTTCTCGCTCGACAGCGTTGTGCCGACACGTAGGGCCTTGCGGCGGACGGAAGCCCGCGGATGTCCTGCTGGCCGGCGCCACTGCCGAGTACGAACCGGGCATGGCCGCGTACGGAGACTACCCGGGTGGGGCCCGGTAGCACGTAGCAAGCATCCAGGCCATCACCGGTCCCGCAGACGAACCGATCCGGTACCCACCCGTGCTACCGGCGGGGCCGACGGAAGCTTCCACGTTCCCCTCAAACGCCACCCCGGACACCTCAGCACCGCCGCCAATCGAATACATACCCAACACTCGAGCTCCCCGGTCGAACAGGCCATCAGCCGACCCCAAGGCCCGCCCATCGCGCCGGATCCGGGATTTCATAGAGCCCGTGACGATAGGCACCTGGTACTCATGCGGTGCTGCCTTGTGCTGCAGATGATCGGCTCCCAGAACGTTCAGTCTTCCGGGAGGTGTCCCCATGGCCCACCGCGCAGCGATTTCCGTAATTCACCAGGAACCGTACTACTCCACTGAGCTCTGCAGTTGGGTAGTCTCGCGAAATTCCGATGTCCGGATCGCGCTCCAGGATACTCGCTTCAAGTTTTCTCCTGTTCGATACCTAAAGGATCACTGTGGCGGCCTTTCGGCATTGGCGGCCTCGGCCGACCAATGGACTATCCCTCCGGTTCAAGATGCTCCCCTTTGCTTTGAACCCCTGATGCCTATGCTCTCGCCGTGGCGGACCAAAATAGAAGGCCCCTGGATCAGGAGGATTGCACGTCGCGAAATTCAAAGGCTCCGTCTCCTTGATTCAGTAGACTTCAGGAGAGACTTCTCTGAGCGGTTTGCTGCGGATGTCGTCTGCCATGTCTTGAAGCTTCCTCGTGGAACCTCGAGACACCTGATTAATTGGTCGCGTGACCTGTCCCTTCGCGAAGGGGCGTCCTACCGAACGCTTGTTGAGGTATCGGCTCAGTATCTCGCTACCAGAGGGAATATCGGATGCATTTCCTGTAGCGAGCAACTGCCCCACCATTGCAATGAGGAGTCGGCTGCGCGAAGCATTGTAACCGCAGCGTGCTCGGCCTATGCTGCCGTTTCTTCGGTACTCACCACGGGCACGCTGATGCTGCTTGAGCGGCCGGGGCAGTTCGCCGAAATCTTGCGTGATGTCAGATTGATACCCGCTGCGGTTGAGGAAATTTTGCGCCTTGGCGATTTTGAATACTCGGCGCCAAGGGTTGCTCTAGAGAATGTAGATATTGGCGGCTGTGAAATTAGAGCCGGCGAGTCCATCCTTTTGATTCAAGGGCTCGCCAATCGGGACCCGCGATTCTGGGTTCGTCCTGATGTGTTCTCTCTGAGGCGGATGCCCAATCACCCTCTCGCCTTTACGGCTAGCCCATACTCAAGACTTTGCTCTCCTCTGACTCGAGCGAGCGTTCGAATAGCTCTGGAGGAGGTGGTCTCATCGCTGCCTCGGATACGCTTGGCCGGGCAGAGTCTGCGATCCGACTGCCGTCCACCCGGTGATCGATTCACCGTTATTCCCGTCTCTATTTGATCTATGTTTCGTGGAGGCTGTCAGTGAGCCTCTTTCATCCTGGATAGTTGCAGGTCAGCAGCGTGTGGACGGCTTGGATGATGGTGCTGATGCGGCGGGTGGAGCATCTGGCTCGCCGGAGTGGCCGCCGGGACTTCAGCTGTGCGAAGGCGCGTTCACCGGGCGCTCTGAGGCGGGCGTGGTCTCGGTTGAACCGCTGGTAGTGCTCGGGCTGTTCACGGTGGTTCTTGTACGGGTGCGGACGGTGACGCCGGCGCCCTGATAGGCCCGGTCGGCTAGGACGAGGATCTGCCGGGTGAGGCAGGCTTGGATGATGCCGTGGGCTCGGGCCGCGGTCAGGTCGTGAGTCCGGCCGGGCGTCGCACGGGAGAACCACAGCGGTGTGCGTCCGGGCGGGCGATGACCCGCGCGTTCATCCCAGAACCCGCCGCGAGCCGCCGCAGCGTGTCACTCCCGCGCGGATAACACGAGCGCGGCCAGGGCACGCCCGGAGACGGTGACAGCCGGCACCCGCGGGACACCCTCCCGGGAGACGATCAGCGCCATGACCCACCCCACCAGGACACGCGGGACATCGAGTCCAGCACGATACACAAACCACGAGGCCCACGAACCGAAGAGCCGCGGACGCCAGACATCCCGCTCAACAACCCGAGGGCCTCGCCCGTTACATCACCCGATCAGTGGCCACACGTACAAGCTCAGCGTTCTCTCGGCAGTTTAAGTAGATCTTACTCTCGCCACCTGAACCGCCGCAATGCAGCGTATCCTCCCGAGCTCTCTATAGCCCTCGATGACCGCGACGGCCCCGCACGGCGGTACTCCGGCCACGTAACCAACGAACACAGTTCAGGAGGCAAGAGATGAGCATGCGGGACCCGCAGCCTACTAGTGCGCCTTCTACCGCTGGACGGCGAGCCTCAGCGCGGGCCGATGCGGCCCGCAACCGCCGCAAGATTCTTGATACCGCAGCCCAGATTGTGGATGGGCATGGACCCGAAACCATGACCATGAACCAGGTCGCGCAAGCGAGCGGCATCGGCGTGGGGACCGTCTACCGGCACTTCGGTGACCTGGCACAGCTGCTGTGGGCACTGCTCGACGAGCAAGATCGCCAATTCCAGGAGGAGTATCTGAGCGGTCCGTCGCCACGCCCGGGCGCCGCTGCCACACAGCGTCAACACGTGTTCCTCGACGCTCTTGTTGACCACGTAGTGGAGCAGCGTGCAATCCGCCTTGCCGCGCAAAAGGCTGGTCCGGGCGCGCAATACGCTAGCGGCGCGTACGTTGCCATGCATAGCCACCTGACTCTGCTGAATAGCCAAGCCCGCCCCGGCGCCAACGCCGCTCTCCTTGCCCACCTCCTTCTAGCGCTCTTTTCTCCCTGCCTGATCCACCACCTTTCTGTGGAGCAGCAACTCTCTGTGGCGGAACTAAAGAAAGGTATACGCCAGTTGCTCAGCTTCCCCGGGATTGTCGAGACTCCGTCTACGCTATGACGGCTATCGACGGAGCGCCGGCAGGGAGGTACGGCTCGTATCTCCTGGCCCGCACTGACCTTCCTTGCGAGCTGGTGTGTGATTGAGCTTGTTCAGTGCGGCCACTGGTCGGGTGACGTGTGGTGAGTACGGAAGGGGCGGAGCCCCAGGGCTGGTGAGCAAGATGCCTACGCTCAACTCTTCATCTTTGGGGCTCTGTTGGTTCCCTATCGTGCCGTACTCGAAGTCCCTCATGGCCTGGCGGAGTGGGTCACGATGCTGACCGTCACCCGGGAGGGTGGCCGACGCTGCCGGTTGTCGCCTCCGGGCCCGCCCTGGCCGTGCTGGTGTACCTGCGGAAGAATGACGCCTTGCGGGAGCTCTCTCACTCTGGGCTCCCCTCACGCCTACGTTCATGCCGTTGTCGGTCACCTGGCCGGACTCGCATCCGGTCTGACGGCGGTCCTGAGAGCGGCCGACGCCCGCTGCGTCCTGCTCGACGGGGCGCTTGCCGAGTCCGCCCCGACCGGTGACGGCCGTGCCGGTATTCGGGAAAGCGCCGCCGGCATGGGGTGAACCCGCGGGTGGTGATCGCTCCGGACGGCATGCTGGTATGGATCTTGCCCGCCCTGCCCGGCCGAATAGTCGGCCGGGCTGTCGCCGACGCGGTCGTACTCGGCTATGGTCCCGACCAGCAGGACGAATTCCGGATCAGGCTTCCGCAGCGTCTTGAGCAGGCCCGGGGCCCGAACGGCTGGCAGTCCAGTCCCGGTGGTGACATATGCGCTGGCGGTGCCGACGGATATTCCGAAACCGGCCGAGATCCGGGTGAGGTGTCGGGCGGCCGGAGGTACACCAGAGCGACAAGCGCGCGCTGGTGCGGCAGGAATTTGCACCTGCGGTCACCCTCACGGGCGGTGACGAGAATCGTGACCCACTCGACGAGGGCATGCGGAAGGTCGAGTGCGGCGGGGTAGGAAACCAACGAGGCTCCTGTACCGGCGGGTTGACACTTTGAACGCCTTCCCCAACGGCACGGGGCTTTGTGCGTTGCTGGCTGAGCTTGACGGTGAGCGAGCGGTGGGCCTTCCCGCCCCCGGCCGGGAGCCGGGCGCTGTCTGTGCGGTGCGTCCGCGCTCACCCAGGGTGCCTCCGGTGCCCAGCGGGCCGGGGACCCCGCGCGAAACAGGGGACCTCACCAGTCCTGCCGGGGATACGCGGCCGGGCTTTGACCTGGTCGTCCTGGCCGATGACCGTCAGCGGGGCGGACCGCGGGCCGCGCACCGGTCCGCGTGTACCCTGGGCGCTCCCGCCGTCCGCCGCCAGCCGCGCGGGACGGTCACGCTCCGTACCGGCGGACCGTTGGAGCGCGGGCGTTCGATTTCCCGGCGGACGGTGTACGAACGCGCTCCCGCCGCGACCGCGCGGGCCGCAGCTCACACCAGCGCCACCAGCGGATACCGGCCCCCCGACGGCCACGCGGACCGGCGTCCTCTTCCGGGTCACCCGCCGGGAGGGTCGTTCGCGGCGGCGCTTGGCGCACTGGCGTCCACGATGACAGCGGCACCCCAAGACGCGTGGTGCGCCCCTCCCATGCTGAGACGCGCCGTAGTTGATCAAAGAACTTTGAGGGCTTTGAGTGAGAGCTACTCATGAACGGGAGGCAGCCAGCGGCAACTCTCGAAGAAACTTCCCAGCGAAAATCCTGGGGGCGCATGGCTACAAGACGCCTTTCGCGTCAGGATGCGAAGGACACGGTGAGAGGCCGATGGTCAGAAACATTGGTGAAGCTAACAATCTTCTTGGAATTGTCCATTCTCGCGTCTTGCTATGTCAGCCGGCTGAACAGACGCTGCGTGAATGGGCGGTGCCCATCCTGAAAGCTCTTTCTGTCGCCCGCTATACCCCGCGGAACTCCGATGCTGTAGTACGGATATTCTACGGCGATCTGAACGGACTGATCCAAAAGCATCTCAAAGAAGTGGTAGACCGAGGGCCGGTAACCGCCTGGTTCCTGCGCATTCTGCGCCGCATAGATGAAGGGGTACTTCGGCGCGACGAATATGTCAAAGTGCTGGTGGCTGCATGCAGAGCACTCAGCTGTACTTTGAATATCGTAGAAATGTCGGCACACCTGCCGCCGGGAAATGTTCAGCGGGCAGCTGATCGTATCCTCGCGAGGATGTTGGCAGCCTTGTCACCGATCGCGTCCACGGTGCGCGCGGTTTCCTGAAAGCCGGGCCTTCTGTGAGTCGCTGCCATAGGATTCGTGACGATGGTGATCGTCGGGTGCGGCGATGACCGCGCCCGCAGCCGCGTACGGACGACCGGGCCCGGTGCACGCTGGTCTGCCCGCGCGAGCACGGCGCCTCCGGACAACTCGCGGCTGGCTTCCGGACCGGCGTGGCCACGGCGCTGGCGCCGCGTGAACGGCACGGCCGGGCGACTCGCCGAAGCGGCCCCGGTGCTGTCGGAAGCGCTCACGGGACCACGCCGACGGCTACATGCCGCCGGACAGTACCGTCGCGGAGACCGGCCGGGCCGGTGCCGGAGGACACCTCTCCGGCAAGGTCCGCCACGAGGGTGTGAACCCGCGGGTCATCACTGCGGAGGGCGGGCTCCCGTGGCTCTCACCCGCCCCGCCCGGACGTATGGCCGCCATCACCGCCGCCCGCACACACCGCATCGTCACGACCTGCGAACGTCCTCGGATCCCCGCACCCGCCGACAAGGCCTACGCCGGGGCCGGCGGAACGTTCCAGGTGCCGTTCAAACGCCACCTCGGACGCCCCCTCACACCCAGACAGGCAGCCGCTAACCGAGCACACGCCCGACTCCGCTTCCCCGTCGAGCGGGCCTTCGCCCGACTCAAGGCATGGCGGATCTTCCGCAAAGACCGGATCAGCCCAACCGATTCACGTCAATCACCAAAGCCGTTCTCACCCTCGAGCGGCGACGCTGAAGATCCCTATTGATGCTCTCCTCCTGAGACTGGCAAGAGTCTCAGTTTAGGGGCGGGACGCTCCGCAGGTCATGGTGACCTTCAGGGTGAGTAGTTGCTTACTGCCCTCTGGGTTGAGGGCGGAAATCCTGAACGTTCCCGGGTTGCTCGGGCCCACCCCCGGCCACACTGTCGCCTCCGTGAGCTCTGGGGGTGTGCCTACCCAACCAGGCATCTCGTGCTTGTACTCAAGGGCGTAAGGATATCCGGGCGGACATATCGCTGCAACCACCGCCAACCTCCCAGGGTAGGTCCCCCCTGCGTACATCTCAATCTCGCACGTGGCGTTTCCCTGCGAAAGACAGGGTGCTGACGCGGCAGCCTGCCCTGAATTGGCCAGCAGCGCCCCGACAGAGCCAAGGGAAAGTACAACGGCGCCAATCAGAGATCTCTTGCGAATACTGGTTTCCGAATTACTCATGAAAGATCGCTCCACTCCTAGGTGTGAAACCAAAACTTGAAGGAAGCCTGATCAGGTTTCCGGACAGGCGGTTGGGTGTCTTGATCAGGCCAACTCTCATTGGCGAGCGCTCCATCCGAAGATGGAGTGCGTTCACATGTGGGGAAAGTGTAGGGTCTATTGAGTGGGGTAGGTTGAGTATTCTGGACTCAGATTGTTCAGCCCGGATCTTCGGGTTGAGGGCGGTTCGCCTACTGCGGTGGTCTGTTTGATGAGGCTCGCCCCCCGGGTTACCTTTTTCGTGGCTCCGCAATGGGGCCTCCGGCCTTCGGTTCCGGCATGACTTCCCCTCCTGTTGTTGATGATCCGGGGGTGGTGTCACCGGGTCCGGAGGCATCGACGGACCGCTGATGAGGGGCTTGAGCACCGGCTTCACGCAAGATCAGAAGGGCTCTCCGTAACGTGGATGTGGCAGCTCGGTGCCCTGGCAAGGCCGGACGAAAGCGTGATGGAGGGGCTGGCACGTGATCGACACCGGCGGCATCGACATCTTCCTCGGCATGGACGTCGGCAAGGGCGAACACCATGTCACCGCCGTCACCCCGGCCGGGAAGAAGACGTTCGACAAGCGCCTGCCCAACACCGAACCCAAGCTCCTACCTGCCCGGCCTGACGATGCGGCGGATCACCGACCTCTATCCGGGCGAGGCCAAGACGGACGCGAAGGACGCGTTCATCATCGCGGACGCGGCCCGCGTGATGCCGCATACGCTGCGGGCGATCGACGGCGAGGACGAGAAGATCGCCGAGCTGGAGATGATCGTGGGCTTCGACGGCGACCTGGCCGGCGAGGCCACCCGGGTCGCGAACCGGCTGCACGGCCTGCTGCCGCATCCTGGTCTGCT
This sequence comes from Streptomyces sp. NPDC051909, assembly GCF_040681095.1. Taxonomy (NCBI): domain Bacteria; kingdom Bacillati; phylum Actinomycetota; class Actinomycetes; order Kitasatosporales; family Streptomycetaceae; genus Streptomyces; species Streptomyces sp. NPDC051909. The sequence continues at coordinate 59,262 of NZ_JBFAYA010000033.1, forward strand.
CGAGCACATCATCGACGAGCTCGAACGGTATGTACTTAGACCTCGTTTCACTTGGTGAGTCGCTGGTAGTTGATGAGGCTGGTGGCGATGGCTGTGAAGGCGAGGAAGTGCTCGGGCTTGCGCTCGTGGCGG
>NZ_JBFAYA010000034.1:0-51817 GCF_040681095.1 Streptomyces sp. NPDC051909
GCCCGGTTACATTCCGAACCCGGAAGCTAAGCCTTTCAGCGCCGATGGTACTGCAGGGGGGACCCTGTGGGAGAGTAGGACGCCGCCGAACAATCATTGTGGGAAAGCCCCGCACCTCTGGTGCGGGGCTTTTCTGCGTTTAGAGAGGCCTCAGGACGCCGGCGCGACCAGGCCCGTGTCGTAGGCCAGGATCACCGCCTGGATGCGGTCGCGGGAGGAGGTCTTGGCGAGGACGCGGGTGATGTGGGTCTTCACCGTGGACTCGGCGAGGTGGAGGCGGGTGGCGATCTCCGTGTTCGTCCAGCCCTGGCCGACGACCGTGAGGATCTCCAACTCGCGTTCCGTCAGGGCGGCGAGGCGCGGGTCGGCCTGCGGCTGCTTCTGCGGCTTCGGCGCACGGGTCGCAGATGGCGCCGTGGGCGCGGGGAGATGGTGGATGTAGGCGTCGAGGAGACGGCGGGTGAGGCTGGGGGCCACCACCGCGTCGCCGCTCGCGACCGCGCGGATGCCGGCGAGGAGTTCCTCGGGCTGGGCGTCCTTGACCAGGAAGCCGCTCGCGCCGGCGCGCAGGCCCTCGTACGCGTACTCGTCGAGGTCGAAGGTGGTGACGATCAGGACCCGGGTGCGGGAGCCGGTGGCGGCGATGCGGCGGGTGGCCTCGATGCCGTCGAGGCCGGGCATGCGGATGTCCATCAGGACCACGTCCGGGTGGTGGCGGTCGGCCAGGCGGACGGCCTCCGTGCCGTTGCCGGCCTCGTCGACGACCGTCATGTCGTCCTGGCTCTCCAGCAGCATGCGGAAGCCGAAGCGCTGCATCGGCTGGTCGTCGGCGATCAGGACGGTGGTCACGAGGGGAAGTCCTCCCGGGGAAGTCGGAGCCGTACGTGCCAGCCGGCGCCACTGGGCAGGGGGCCGGAGTCGAGTGTGCCGTCGTAGAGGGCCGCGCGCTCGCGCATTCCCGCCAGGCCCTGCCCCCGGCCGCCCCGCGGTTCGGCGGTGGGGCCGCCGGTGTCGGTGACGAGGAGGACGGTCTCCTCCCGCTCGTACGCCAGCGACACCTCGGCCCTCGCGCCCTCGCCCGCGTGCTTCAGCGTGTTGGTCAGGGCCTCCTGGACCGCGCGATAGAGCGTCAGTTCGGCCCCGGGCGAGAGGGGATGGGCGAGGGAGGAAGGGGCGGGGAGGGTGGCCTCGACCGGGAGGCCTGCCCTCCGTACGCCCTCGATCAGGTCCGGTAGGTCCGCGAGGCCGGGCTGGGGGTTCCGTACCGCCGAGCCGGTCTCCTCCTCCCGCAGGACGCCCAGCAGACGCCGGAGTTCGGCGAGGGCCTGCCGGCTGGTGGTGCCGATGGCGTCGAGGGCCTGGGCCGCCCGCTCGGGGTTCTTGGCCGCCGCGTAGCGGCCGCCGTCGGCGAGGCCGGTGATGACGGACAGGTTGTGGCCGATGATGTCGTGCATCTCGCGGGCGATACGGGCGCGTTCGGCGGCCGCCGCCAGGCGGACCTCCTGCTCTCGTTCCTCGCGGCGGGAACGGACCGTGATGCCGAGGAGGGCGACGAGCAGGTAGCCCCAGACGGCGGGGATGACGTGCAGGTCCCAGGTCTCGGCCTGGAAGCGGAGCGCCCCGGTCAGCAGGGGTGCGAGGAGCAGGGCGGCGGCCCAGAGGAGGGCACGGGGCGGGCGGCGAAGCGCGATGTGGAAGAGGGGGAGGGCCTGGAGGTAGCCGGCCTGCAGGAAGGCACCGGAGGCCTCGCTGACGAGGACCGGGGCCGCCATGACGGCGAGGACGGCGAGGGGGGACCGGCGGCGCCAGTGGACGGGGAGGACGACGGCGGTGCTGACCGTGACCACCAGCCAGGTGGGGACGGACGGGTCTCGGGCGGTGTTGCGCCAGCCGCTGGAGGCGTCGACGAGCGCGGTGATCAGGAGGACGGCGGTCACCAGGGCGTCCCAGACCCAGGGGCGATGGGCGTCGAAGGCCTGCACCCGGGCGAGCAGTTGTCGTACGTAGCGGCTCGGTGCCGTCGTGCCTGTAGTGCCTGTCGTGCCGGGTGTCCCTGTCGTCCCTGTCGTCGTTTCCGTGGTCACCCGCCCATCCTCGTACGGTCCGGGGGCGAGGTCGTCGTACCCCGGTACGACAAATTCCCTTGTCAGGGTGGGTGCGGGCGGTGAGGATCGGGCCATGGACTATTCGATTCGCCCCGTCCGCGCCGACGAGTGGGAGAAGGTGCGCGAACTGCGGCTCACCGCCTTGCAGGACCCGGTCGCGCACCTCGCCTTCGTGGAGACGTACGAGTCCGCCGTCGCGCAGCCCGACTCCTTCTGGCAGGGGCGGACGGCGAACGGTTCCGAGGCCGGTGAGGGGCGGGTGCGGCAGTTCGTCGCGGAGGCGCCGGACGGGCGCTGGATCGGCTCGACCACGGTGCTCGTGGAGCGGCCCTCGGACACGGAGCCGCTGTTCGGGGAGCCGGCGAAGGTCGACCAGACGCAGCTGGTGGGTGTGTACGTGCGGCCCGAGGCGCGCGGCGGGGGCGTGATCGACGCCCTGTTCCGTACCGCCGTGGAGTGGTCCTGGACGCTGCCCGAGCCCGCGATCGAGCGGGTACGCCTGTACGTCCACGAGGACAACGCCCGGGCCGGCGCCTTCTACCGGCGCTTCGGCTTCGTGCCGACGGGCGAGCGGATACCGGCGCCCGGCGTCGCGCCCGGTGACGACCTCGAGTACGAGCTGCCCAGAAGTCGTTAGGGAGCGTTCAGGGGTACGGGAGGGGCTCGGGCCAGCGGGCGCGGGCCTGCTCCTGGGAGCGCATCAGGGCGAGGGTCGGCAGGCCGAGCTCCCGGCCGCCGGCGACGAGTTCGGGGAGGCGGGGGATCGGCGCGACGGCCGCGACGTCGTCGAGGACGAGCGTCAGTGGTGGGTCGAGCCGACCGTCGGATGACCGTGCGGCCATGCGGCGGCCGTGCTCGACCACGCTTGCGGCGAGCGCGGTCAGCAGGGGCATCGCGCCCGGGTGGGTGCGCGGGTCCTCGATCGGTTCACCCACCACGTAAAGGGTGCCCTGCTCGGCGACGAACGATGCGAGCGTGAGCGAATCCGTTCGATTCGCGGTGCAGGCCTGCCTGATGTGGATCGAGGAGAGCGAGGAGAGCGCCCGGGACGTCAGCTCCTGGGCGGTGGCGCGGCGTTCGGGGTGCGCGGTGAGCGCGGATTCGAGCAGTCCGGCGTGGCCGGCGGCGGCCTTGGGGTGGGTACGGAGGATCCGTACCGGCTCGTGGGCGTCGGTGCCCTGGGCCCAGCGGTGCACCAGCTTGAAGGGCCGGCCGTCTATGGCGGCGGCGTGCAGCCAGCAGCGCAGGAGCGTTTCGGCGGTGTCGGCCACGGCCGCGTCGAGCCGGGACTGCGGGCGCACGGGCGCGAGCAGCGCCGCCGCCCGGTCGCGGGCCTCCTGCGGGTCCTCGCATCCCTCGGCCGGGTTCCAGTGGAGCCGGGCGGGGGTGTCGCAGAGGTGGCCGGGGTCGTAGACCATGACCGGGCCGAGCTTGCCGCGGGCGTCCTTGGTGTCGGCCCAGAGCGTCGGGTCGGAGGTCACGACGAGCACGGCGCCCTCGGCGTCCCGTACCGCCTGCGCGGCGGTGGGGCGGCGGGTGGCGGCGGGGGCGTAGACGATCCGGGGTTCGGACGCGGGGGCCGGGACCGCCGGGGTGGCCGGGCCGGCTGGGACGGCGGATTCCGCGGGCTCCAGGGATTCCACGGGCTCCACGGGCTCCGCGGCCGTGAGCGTCTTCGTGGCCGCGTCCTCGACGGGGCGGCGCGGGGTCGGGGCCTTGGCGGCGGTCGGAGGTGCGACGGCCTCGGCCTGCTCCGTACGGGCGGCGCGCTCCGCGTACCTGCCTCTCCTCCCCGCCTTCCGGTTCGCTCGGACCGCGCGCCAGCGGGCGACCGTACCGAGGACGAAGACCGTGAGGACGACGAGCACCATGGCCTCGCCGATGACCAGGCCCCAGAACAGGCCGTAGCCGGAGAGGGAGCCGGCCGGGGTGTCCGGCCAGGCGGCGGCGAGGTCCGTCGGGGCGCCCATCAGGGAGCGCAGGGCGATCGGCGTACGGGTGAAGGTGACGCTCGGGGGCCAGGCGCCGTGGGAGAACAGGCCCGCCAGGCCGGTCGCCGTCCAGACCAGGACGGCGAGACCGAGCAGGAGGGCGAGCAGCCCTACGACGAATCCGTCGGGGATGCCGCCGCCCTGCCGCTGTGCCTCGTGCTCCCTCGTCACGTCATGCCACCGTCGACTGGGACGAGTCGTCCATCTGGGCGTTCATCTGCTGCTCGATGAGGATCGCCCGCTGTTCCGTCTCCCATTCCAGTTCGGGGTCCGTCGGGGAGGACTCGGTCATGGCGCGGTCGGTGTAGACGAGCGGGCGTTCCTTCTCGGTGATGAGGTGTTTGACGACCTGGACATTGCCGTTGACGTCCCACACCGCGATGCCGGGCGTGAGGGTCGGGATGATCTCGACGGCCCAGCGGGGCAGGCCGAGGACGCGGCCGGTGTTGCGTGCCTCGTCGGCCTTCTGCGCATAAATCGTGCGTGTGGACGCCATCTTGAGGATCGCCGCGGCCTCCTTGGCCGCCGCTCCGTCCACGACGTCGGACAGGTGGTGGACGACGGCGACGAAGGACAGACCAAGCCGGCGGCCGAACTTGAGCAGGCGCTGGAACAGCTGGGCCACGAACGGGCTGTTGATGATGTGCCAGGCCTCCTCGACCAGGAAGATGCGCTTCTTCCGGTCGGGGCGGATCCAGGTGTGTTCCAGCCACACGCCGACGATCGCCATGAGGATCGGCATGGCGATGGAGTTGCGGTCGATGTGGGAGAGGTCGAAGACGATGAGCGGGGCGTCGAGGTCGATGCCGACCGTCGTCGGGCCGTCGAACATGCCACGCAGGTCACCGTCGACCAGCCGGTCGAGCACCAGGGCCACGTCGAGGCCCCAGGCCCGTACGTCGTCTATGTCGACGTTCATGGCCTCGGCGGACTCCGCCTCCGGGTGGCGGAGTTGCTCGACGATGTCGGTGAGGATCGGCTGGCGGTCGGTGATGTGCTCGTTGACGTAGGCGTGGGCGACCTTGAGCGCGAAGCCGGAGCGCTCGTCGAGGCCGTGGCCCATCGCCACCTCGATGATGGTGCGGAGCAGCGCCAGCTGGCCGGTGGTGGTGATGGACGGGTCGAGCGGGTTGAGGCGGATGCCGTCGTCGTTGGCGACCATCGGGTCGAGCCGGATGGGAGTTATCCCCAGCTCCTGCGCGATGAGGTTCCATTCGCCGACGCCGTCCTCGCCCTGGGCGTCGAGGACGACGACCTGGCGGTCGCGGAAGCGGAGCTGGCGCAGCACGTAGGTCTTCTCGAGCGCCGACTTGCCGTTGCCGGACTCGCCGAGGACCAGCCAGTGGGGGGCCGGGAGCTGCTGCCCGTACAGCTGGAAGGGGTCGTAGATGTACCCCTTGCCGCTGTAGACCTCGCGGCCGATGATCACGCCGGAGTCGCCGAGGCCGGGGGCCGCGGTCGGCAGGTAGACGGCCTGGGCCTGGCCCGTGGAGGTGCGCACGGGCAGGCGGGTCGTCTCGACCTTGCCGAAGAGGAAGGAGGTGAAGGCTTCGGTGAGGACGGACAGCGGATCTCGCATCGGTCTGTGCCCCTTCGGCCCTAGCGGCGGATGCCGGTCGCGAACGGCAAGGTGTTCACAAAGGCCCGGTGGTGCTCGCGGTCGCACCACTCCAGCTTCAGGTACGACTTTCCGGCGGAGGCCCTGATCGTGCGCTTGTCCCGGGCCAGGGCCTCGGGCGAGCGCGACGACACTGTGATGTACCCGACGAGGTTGACCCCGGCGGCGCCGCTGGCGAGATCTTCACCCCGCTGGTCGAGCCGGCCGTGGGCGGCGATGTCGCGCGGGTCGACGGTGCGGTTCATCTTGGCGGCGCGGCTGGCGTCGGCCTCGTCGTTGGTCTTCTCGGTGAGCATGCGCTCGATGGCGACCTCGGTGGGTTCGAGGTCCATGGTGACGGCCACGGTGCGGATGACGTCGGGGGTGTGGACGAGGAGCGGGGCGAGGAAGTTCACGCCGACCGGGGTCATCGGCCACTCCTTGATCCAGGCGGTGGCGTGACACCAGGGGGCGCGGGTGGCGGACTCGCGGGTCTTGGCCTGGAGGTACGTCGGTTCCATCGCGTCGAGTTCGGCCGGCCAGGCGTTGCGCTTCGACATGGCCTGGATGTGGTCGATGGGGTGGTCCGGGTCGTACATGGAGTGGACGAGGGAGGCGAGCCGGGACTGCCCGAGGGGCTGCCGTACGCGAATATCCGCTTCCGCCAGGCGGGCGCAGATGTCGGTGAGCTCGCGGGCCATGACGACGGCGAGGCCGGCGTCGCGGTCGAGCTTGCGGGCGCCGGAGGCGTGGCGGGCGGCGCGGGCCATGGCGTTGGCCTCGGCGGCGAGTTCGCGGGTGTAGTGCATGCACGCGACGAGGTAGGCGCGGTGCTGCTCGCTGGAGGTCGACACCATGGACTGGAGCTGGTCGTACGACTCCTGGAGCCAGGCCGGGGCCTGGTGGTCGCCGCGCTGGGCGACGTCCTTGGCGTGGGCGTCGGGGTCGGCGGGGAGGGTGCGGGCGAGCATCTGGAGGCGGGTGACGAAGCCGTCCCCGTTGGCGACGTGCTTGAGGAGGGTGCCGAAGCGGTCGACGAGGGCTTCCTGGTCCTCGGAGTCGCGCAGGCCGACGCCGGGGCCCTCGATCTCGATGGCGGCGGTGACGGTGCGGCGGTCGGCGTGCAGGAGGACCGCGATCTCGTCGGGGCCGAAGGGGGCGGAGAGCCAGGTGACGCCGCCGATGCCGGGGGGCGGGCCGATCTCGACCTCGCGGCCGTCGAGGCGGGTGCCGGCCTCGACGGCCGAGGAGCGGTAGGCGGTGCCGCGCTTGAGCATGCGCTTGTAGCTGCGGTTGATCTCGAACCACTTGTAGAAGGTGCGCTGCTTGTACGGGACGTAGACGGCGGCGAGCGCGAGCATCGGCAGGCCCGCGAGCAGGGCGATGCGCAGGGCGAGGACCTGGACGATCAGTCCGCTCATCATGCCGAGGAACGCGCCGGCGATGATGAGCGCGATCTCGCCGGTCTCGCGGTTCTTGCCGACGATCGCGTTCGGCCGGGCGCGGCCGATGAGATACGTGCGGCGGGGCGAGACCGGCTGGGACTGGGTCGTCAACGCCCTGCACCTCCTGCTCCTGTGTTCTTGCCGATGGTGCCGCCACTGCCGCTGCGGCTGGTGTGCGGGGTGCCTGCGGTGGGGCTGCTGTTACGGGGCGCGGGCGCGGCGCCCGCCCCGCCGCGGCTGTCTCCGGAGCGGCTGCTGTGGGCGGCGACGCCGCCGGAGAGGGGGTTGGCGGGGCGGGGGGTGCCGCCGGAGCCGCCCTGGGCGCCGCCTCCGCCGTCGCCGCGGGTGCTGTGGGTCTTGATGCCCTGGGAGACGAGGGAGGCGGGGGAGGAGATGACGGCGGCCGCGGTGTTCTCGCCGGCGCGGTGCAGGCGGTTGTTGCGGGAGGCGATGATCTCGTCGCCGAAGCCGGGCACGAAGCGGTAGATCATCGCGGAGGCGAAGATCGCGAGCAGGATGATCGCGAGGCCGGAGACGACGGCGGAGAAGGCGTCGGGCCCGGTGCCAGAGGAGAGCGCCCCGGCGAGGCCGAGGACGATGACGATGACCGGCTTGACCAGGATCACCGCGATCATGATGCCCGCCCAGCGGCGGACGTGGCCCCACATGTTCTTGTCGACGAGCCCGGAGTAGACGACGACGCCGAGCAGGGCGCCGACGTAGAGCAGCACGGCGCGCAGCACGAGCTCCAGGTAGAGCACGCCGGCGGCGAGCACGGTGACGAGCGACACGATGATCAGCATGATCGGCCCGCCGCCGATGCTGTCGCCCTTCTCCAGGGCCTGCTTGAAGCTGCCGAAGAAGACGTCGGTCTGCTGGCCGGTGCCGGAGGCGATGACGTCGGTGATGGCGTCGGTGGCGTTCACGACGGTGTAGAGGATCAGCGGCGTGAAGGCGGACGCGAGGACGGTCAGCCAGAGGAAACCGACGGCCTCGGAGATGGCGGTGGTGAGCGGGACGCCGCGGATGGCGCGCTTGGCGACGGCGAGCAGCCAGAGGAGGAGGGTGAGGAAGGTGGCGGCGGCGAAGACGATGGCGTAGCGGCCGAGGAACTCCATGTTGGTGAAGTCGACCGTCGCGGTCGACTTCACGGCGGAGGAGAGGGTGTCGACGACCCAGGCGGCGGCCTTGGCGCAGCCGTCGGCGAGGGAGGCGAGGGGGTCGGGGGTGGTGGTGGGGTCGGTGAGGGCGGGGGTGGAGCCGCCGGTCTTCTGACCGTTCTCGCAGTATTCGCGGGCCTGGCCCACGATCAGGTCGCAGGGGTTGTTGCTCGCGCTCGGCGACGGGGTGCCGGGCGACGGCGTGCCACCGGGGGGCGGCGTGCCGCCGGGGGTGGGCGTGGGCGCCGCGTAGGCGCGCGAGGCGAGCAGCACGAGCGTGGCGGGCAGAGCCGCCACGCCTGCCGTCAGGGCACGCAGTGGGCTGGGGAGTCGGGTACGGAGCGGGGCGCGTCGGCTAGCGGGCATAGGTGAAGCCTCCGTAACCCTCGACGGCCTTGGCGATGTCGTCCGCGACCGAGGCGCGGTTGTCGCCGTTGACGGGGGTCGGGCCCTCGGCCTGCTCCGAGCTGACGACCTTCCAGTCGCCGCCGACCCACTTCAGCTTCTCGGTGATGGTGAACCAGGTGGACGTGACCGGCTTGGTGGAGCCCTCACCGGCGAGGCCGACCAGACCTGTGCACCACACCTCCGCCGTGGCGGTGTCGCCCGTGTAGTCCTTCACCTTGGTGCCGACGGGGATGGTCCGGGACACGAAGGTCAGGCCGTTCGGGGCGGTGCCGTCGGGCTGCAGGCCCACGTTGGCCAGGAAGCCGGCCGAGTAGGAGTCGTTCAGACTCCTGACGAGGGTGTCGGCGACGGCCGGGTCGTGGATGGCGCGGACGAGGGCCTCGCGCGGACCGGGCTGGAACATGTCCACCGATCCCAGCGCCACCGCGTAATTCGCCGCCGCGCTCTGCGCCCCCTGCTCGTCGTGCGCGAAGCCCGTCGGGATCTGGCCGTTCTTGCCCGTGACGGGGCGGACGCCCGTCGCGGAGGTCGGGGCGGTGGACTGGGTGGGGGCGTTCGGGCCGGGGCCGCCGGACCGGCCGGCGGAGTCGGGGGAGGCGCCGTCGCCGCGGTTGGCGAGGGCGATCGCCGCGACCAGGAGGACCACCACGCCGACCACCGCGACGAGGGAGCGGGAGCTCCGGGCGGGGGGCCGGGTGGTGCCGGGCGCGGATTCGGGGAGGCGGGTACGGGTCTGGCCGTCGTGCTCGTCGCCGAAGCTCATGCCGGGTACGCCCCCTCGGCCCTTCGCGGGTACGACGACGGGAGCCGTGCTGGTTTCCGCGCGGGCGCGGCGTGGTGACTGGACATCAGGGAACGCGACCTCGGTGGTGAGAAACGGGTTAGACGGCCATCCCGTACACGATGGTGAAGAGCGTCCCCAGGGAGCCGATGATGAAGACTCCGGTCAGGCCGGCCACGATCAGGCCCTTGCCCTGTTCGGCGCTGAAGGTGTCGCGCAGGGCGGTTGCCCCGATACGCTGCTTGGCCGCGCCCCAGATGGCGATGCCGAGACAGAGCAGAATGGCCACGGCCATCACGACCTCGATCATCACCTTGGCTTCGGCGCCGAGGCTCCCGAAAGGCCCCCAGTTCGGGGCGATTCCACCGATGATGGTGGTGATGTCGCCCTTCTCGGCCGCCAGGTACATGTAACTCACCGCCCCTGTTGGGTAGTTCGTCGCCCCTGCCCGATGGCATGGGTCGTCGACCTATCTTCGCTGATGAAACCGCTCGCGTGTGACGGCTTGACGGCTCTCTTTACCCGATCCCCGCACACTTGACCGATCCGACCGTCTTGACCTGCGGTGGTGTGGCCGGTTTCCATGCGAAGACGCGTATGGTCACTCTGTGTATCACGGAGAGTGACTCCGGGCAATGATTGTCGTTGTGGCACCTTTGGGGCGGCGTCTTTCCGTTCCGTCCGGTTCGTCCACGCCCCGTCGGACGGCTGCCCGCCTAGACTGGACGACCGGGCGTACTGGCAGGGACCGAGGGGTGGTTGACGGTGCGTAAGGCGCGCGGGGCCTGGCTCGTGGCGGGTGGGGCGGTCGGGGTCTGCCTCAGCTTCGTCGCGCTGCTCGTCGTCGGGACGTACTCCGCGGCGGCCGGGATCCTCGGCGGTGCCAACGGGAAGGGTGGGGCCGTCGCGCTGGCGAAGGGCGCCGTGCCGGCGGCGTATCAGGGGCTGGTGCAGCAGTGGGGGAACCTGTGCCCCGCGATCAACCCCGCGCTGCTCGCCGCGCAGCTCTACCAGGAGAGCGGCTGGAACCCGACCATCGTCTCGCCCGCGGACGCCCGCGGCATCGCGCAGTTCATCCCCGGCACCTGGGCCACCCACGGCATCGACGGGGACGGCGACGGGGACCGGGACGTGTGGGACCCGAAGGACGCGATTCCGTCGGCCGCCTCGTACGACTGCGAGCTGGCCGGATACGTGAAGGACGTGCCCGGCGACCCGACGAACAACATGCTGGCCGCGTACAACGCCGGGGCCTACCGCGTGATCCGGTCCGGCGGGGTGCCCCGGATCAGCGAGACGCAGAACTACGTGCGGATCATCCGCTCCCTGGAGAAGAGCTTCGCCCGGCCCGTCGGCCGGGTCGACCCGTCCAGGCAGGCCGCCGGGGCGATCTACTACGCGCAGCAGAAGCTCGGCACGCCGTATCTGTGGGGCGGTACGGGCACGGCCGCGCAGAACGGGCGGTTCGACTGCTCGGGGCTCACCCAGGCGGCGTACGAGTCGGTGGGGATCACGCTGCCGCGCGTCGCCAACGACCAGTACAACGCCGGGCCGCACCCCGGCCGGGACGAACTGCTCCCCGGCGACCTGGTCTTCTTCTCCGACGATCTGACGAACTCGCGGGCCATCCGGCACGTCGGCATCTACGTCGGCGGCGGGTACATGATCGACGCGCCGCGCACCGGCGCGGTGATCCGCTTCGACCGGATCGACACCCCGGACTACTTCGGGGCGACCCGCGTCACCGAGGACGGCGCCGCGGCGCTGCCCACCCACCTGCCGCAGCAGTGAGGCACGGCCGGGGACTCTCCGTGAGGCTCCGGCCCTGAGCTGCGACGGCCCGTCACCTTTCGATAACGTCGTAGTGATCTTGGGCGGAGAGCGGAACGCTGCCCTCGGGCGGATCGTTTTCCGATCCGACCACTCTGACCACGGGGGTTGGACACCACCAACACGGAAGCAAGGGGCCGCAGCAGATGGCTGGACTCGCATCGGACGGTTCGAACCCCGATGTCAGCCTGCTCTACGACATCAACGGGCTGGCGAAGGCCGCCCCGCCGTGGTTCGACCGCGTCATGGAGTTCATCGGCGAGTACGGCATCGTGCTCGGCCTCGTCCTCGTGGTGCTCGGCTGCTGGTGGAGCGTGCGCAGGCGGGCCGCGACCGGTGACTCCGTCGCCGGCGTCGCCGGACTGGTGTGGGCGCCGCTGGCGGCCGGCATCGCGCTGCTCGTCAACATCCCGATCCGGGGCTTCGTCGAACGGCCCCGGCCGTTCAAGGACCACCAGGGCCTGGAGGTCCTCGTCCCCGGGAAGACGGACTTCTCGTTCGTCAGCGACCACGCCACCCTGACGATGGCCGTCGCCGTCGGCGTCTTCATCGCCCACCGGCGCTTCGGACTGCTCGCCATCGGCCTCGCCCTCGCCGAGGCCTTCTGCCGGGTCTACATGGGCGTCCACTATCCCACCGACGTGGTCGGCGGCCTCGCCCTCGGCACCGCCGTCGCCCTGCTCCTCGCGCCGCTCGCGCTCGCCCTGCTGACGCCGCTGCTCTCCGCCGTCGCCCGCTCCCCGCGGGGCGCCCGCCTGGTCCGTTCCCGCCGCACCGCCGAACGCCTCGCCGTCGCCGAGACGCCCGTCATCCCCGAGCCCCGCCTCGACGCGGGCCAGAGCGACCTCGCCGCCTGAGCCCGGCGCCCGGCCCCGAACGAACACCCCCGCCACTCGGCGGGGGTGTCGTGTGTTTCAGGGCCTCTTTCAGGGCCTCGTGCTTCAGGCTCCCGTCGACGCCCGGTGCTCCGCCGCGTCCGTACGCGCCCGGTCCCGGGATCTGCGTGCCGGGCCGCGCCAGCCGCAGGAGCAGCGGGCGAAGGCGAACGAACCGTGTTCCGTGGTCTCCGTGTGATGCGGCGCCTGCTCATGCACGTCAACACCGTACTGCGCGTGACGGGGCGTCCGGACCGTCGTTATCCGATGGGCGGGATCCGGACAGCGGCGGCAGGTTGTTGGGGGTTGGCAGGCGATGGTGGTGCGGAAGGGACACACGGGCGGGGCGTGGGCCGTCGCCGCGGCGCTGCTGGTCGGCGGCTGCGCGTCGGCCGGTGACGACGACGCCGCCCCGGGCGGGGACGACCCGACGGGGACCGTGCGCGCGGCGGCCGAGGGGCTGACCCGGGCCGGGTCCTCGCGGGCGAGCACGTCGATGGAGATGGCCTCCGGCGGCACCCGGGTCACCATCCGCGGCGAGGGCAGCTACGACTTCCGGCGCCGCACCGGCGCCCTCCAGGTGGTGCTGCCCAAGGACGCCGCCGGGGAGAGCGCGCACCGGCCCATCACCGAGCTGCTCGCGCCGGGCGCGCTGTACATGAAGAACCGGGGCGCGGGCGTCCCCGCCGACAAGTGGGTGCGGGTCGACACCACGACCCTCGACGACGGGAACCTCGTCACCGGCGGAGCCACCGACCCGGCCGCCGCGGCCGAGCTGCTGCGCGGCGCGCGCGGCGTGACGTACGTGGGGGAGACCGAGCTCGCCGGCGTGAAGGTGCGGCACTACAAGGGGACGGCGGACATCGGCGAGGCCGCGCGGCTCGCCTCGCCCCAGGTGCGCGGGGCGCTCGCCGCGGCGGCGAAAGGGTTCACCACGGACACGGTGCCCTTCGACGCGTATCTGGACGAGGAGGGCCGGCTGCGCAAGGTGCGCCACCGCTTCAGCTTCAGCAACCAGGGCCGTACGGTCGCGGTCGCGTCGACCACTCTCCTGTACGGGTTCGGGGCGCGGGTCTCGGTCGAGCTGCCGGCGCGGAAGGACATCTACGCCGGGAAGATCAAGGCCTGACCGCCCGCCCCGGGGTCGGGGCGCGGGCCATGGGCAAATGGTCCAGTCGTGTCATGTGCGGTCCGTAGGGCCCTCCCTACGCTGGGAGACCGACGCCGGCAGGAAGAGGTGAAGGCACATGGCTCCGCCGCCCGGTACAGCGACCGTCGCGCTCGGGGACCCCGAGTGCGTGGCCCTGGCCGAAATCGAACTGTGCGGTGAGCTGATCATCGCGGCCTCCGCCGTCGACGAGGAGCGGCTGAGCGCCGACCGCATCGACGAGGTCCTCCGGGTCGGCGGCCTGCCCTAGGCCGTGTCCCGGCCCCGTGTCCTACGGATCCTGCCGGGCTCCCGACGCCCGGCACCGCGCCGTCGGACCCCGCTGACCCCTCAGGTGCGCAGCATCCGCGCGATGGCCTTCGTGGCCTCCTCGACCTTCGACTCGATCTCGTCGCCGCCCTTGGTGGCCGCGTCGGCGACGCAGTGCCGCAGGTGCTCCTCGAGGAGCTGGAGCGCGAAGGACTGCAGGGCCTTCGTGGAGGCGGAGACCTGGGTGAGGATGTCGATGCAGTAGACGTCCTCGTCGACCATCCGCTGGAGCCCGCGGATCTGCCCCTCGATACGGCGCAGCCGCTTCAGGTGCTCGTCCTTCTGCTTGTGGTAGCCGTGCACCCCGTGGTCGTGGTCCGTCGCCGGCTGCGTGGTCTCGGGGGTGACCTCGGCCGCCGCCTCGGTGGTCGTCATCGCGTCCTCCCGTTGTCCATAAAGGGTGTCTATACCCCTCGTGGGTATATGGTACCGATCCCCGCGAATCGGGGCGGGGGCCCGTGCAGATCACTGTGCCTGATGGGCGACACTGAAGGGACGCCGGTTAGCCGTGGCCGGATGATGCGCCTAGCATCAGCCTGACCGATTCCAGCACCCCGAGGACCCCACGTGCGATTTCGTCTGACCCCCAGGGAGACGAGCTTCTATGACATGTTCGCCGCGTCCGCGGACAACATCGTCACGGGCGCCAAGCTCCTGATGGAACTGCTCGGAGCGGACTCCTCCGCCCGGGCCGAGATCGCGGAACGGATGCGGGCAGCGGAGCACGCCGGCGACGACGCGACCCACGCCATCTTCCACCAGCTGAACTCCTCCTTCATCACGCCGTTCGACCGCGAGGACATCTACTCCCTCGCCTCGTCCCTCGACGACATCATGGACTTCATGGAGGAGGCCGTCGACCTGGTCGTCCTCTACAACATCGAGGAACTGCCCAAGGGCGTCGAGCAGCAGATCGAGGTACTGGCCCGGGCGGCGGAGCTGACCGCCGAGGCGATGCCGAACCTGCGGACCATGGCCAACCTCACCGAGTACTGGATCGAGGTCAACCGGCTCGAGAACCAGGCCGACCAGATCCACCGCAAGCTGCTCGCCCATCTCTTCAACGGCAAGTACGACGCCATCGAGGTGCTGAAGCTCAAGCAGGTCGTGGATGTGCTGGAAGAGGCGGCCGACGCCTTCGAGCACGTGGCCAACACGGTGGAGACCATCGCGGTCAAGGAGTCCTGAGGCTTCGTGGACACCTTCGCTCTGATCGTGACCATCGGTGTCGCGCTCGGCTTCACGTATACGAACGGATTCCACGACTCGGCGAACGCCATCGCCACCTCGGTGTCGACCCGCGCGCTGACCCCGCGGGCGGCGCTCGCGATGGCCGCGGTCATGAACCTCGCCGGTGCCTTCCTCGGCAGCGGCGTCGCCAAGACGGTGAGTGAGGGTCTGATCGAGACCCCACAGGGCGACAAGGGGATGGGCATCCTCTTCGCCGCGCTCGTCGGCGCGATCCTCTGGAACCTCGTCACCTGGTACTTCGGTCTTCCCTCGTCCTCCTCGCACGCGCTGTTCGGCGGCATGGTGGGCGCGGCGCTCGCGGGCGGCACGGAGGTCATCTGGTCGGGCGTGCTCGACAAGGTCGTCATCCCGATGTTCGTCTCCCCGGTGGTCGGCCTCGTGGTCGGCTACCTCGTCATGTGCGCGATCCTGTGGATGTTCCGCAAGACCAACCCGCACAAGGCCAAGCGCGGCTTCCGTATCGCGCAGACCGTCTCGGCGGCCGGCATGGCCCTCGGCCACGGTCTGCAGGACGCGCAGAAGACGATGGGCATCGTGGTGATGGCCCTGGTCATCGCCGATGTGCAGGAGTCGGGCGACGCGATCCCGGTGTGGGTGAAGATCGTCTGTGCCGTGATGCTCTCGCTCGGTACGTACGCGGGCGGCTGGCGGATCATGCGGACCCTCGGCCGCAAGATCATCGAGCTGGACCCGCCGCAGGGCTTCG
This sequence comes from Streptomyces sp. NPDC051909, assembly GCF_040681095.1. NCBI lineage: Bacteria > Bacillati > Actinomycetota > Actinomycetes > Kitasatosporales > Streptomycetaceae > Streptomyces > Streptomyces sp. NPDC051909. Next base: position 15,627 of record NZ_JBFAYA010000034.1, read on the forward strand.
CGGCCGAGACCACCGGCGCCTCGATCATGTTCGGCTCGGCGTTCCTCTTCCACGCGCCGATCTCCACGACCCATGTCATCACCTCGGCGATCATGGGCGTGGGCGCGACCAAGCGGGTCAACGCGGTCCGCTGGGGCGTCGCCAAGAACATCATCCTGGGCTGGTTCATTACGATGCCGGCCGCGGCGATCGTTGCCGCGCTGAGCTACTACGTGGTGGCGCTGTTCTTCGGCTGAGGGGCGGTGCCACCCGGCCTTGCTGGGGGTCCGGGGGTTATCCCCCGGGGGATGCGGTATTACGATGCCGGCCGCGGCGATCGTGGCCGCGCTGAGCTACTACGTGGTGGCGCTGTTCTTCGGCTAGAGCAGCCGGCCAGGCAAATGGTTGGGCCCGGCTCCCCTGTGGGGGAGCCGGGCCCTCTCGTTGTCGTACGGCGGCACCGCCATGCAGCGCCGTACGACGTGTTTATCCGAAGCGGCCGGAGATGTAGTCCTCGGTCGCCTGGACGCTCGGGTTGGAGAAGATGCGCTCGGTGTCGTCCAGCTCGATCAGCTTGCCGGGCTGGCCGACCGCCGCCAGGTTGAAGAAGGCGGTGCGGTCCGAGACGCGGGCGGCCTGCTGCATGTTGTGCGTCACGATGACGATCGTGAAGCGCTCCTTCAGTTCGCCGATGAGGTCCTCGATCGCCAGCGTCGAGATCGGGTCGAGGGCCGAGCAGGGCTCGTCCATCAGCAGGACGTCCGGCTCGACCGCGATGGCGCGGGCGATGCACAGGCGCTGCTGCTGACCGCCGGAGAGGCCGGAGCCCGGCTTGTTCAGGCGGTCCTTGACCTCGTTCCAGAGGTTGGCGCCCTTGAGGGAGCGCTCGACGATGTCGTTGAGCTGGGACTTCTTGTACGAGCCGTTGAGGCGCAGACCCGCCGCCACGTTGTCGAAGATCGACATGGTGGGGAAGGGGTTCGGGCGCTGGAAGACCATGCCGACGGTGCGGCGCACCGCGACCGGGTCGACCCCGGAGCCGTACAGGTTCTCGTCGTCCAGCATCACCTTGCCCTCGACGCGGCCGCCGGGGGTGACCTCGTGCATGCGGTTCAGGGTGCGCAGGAAGGTGGACTTGCCGCAGCCGGACGGGCCGATGAAGGCGGTCACGGAGCGGGGCTCGACGGTCATGGAGATGTCGTCGATCGCCTTGTGGTTGCCGTAGTAGGCGGAGAGGCCGCTGACGTCGATTCGCTTGGCCATAACTAATTCACTTCCGTTCGGCTCAGCGGCCGGTCTTCGGGGCCTTCCAGCGGGCGATGCCGCGGGCCACCAGGTTGAGGATCATGACGAAGGCGATCAGGACGAGCGCTGCGGCCCAGGCGCGGGCCACGGCGGCGTCGGTGCCGACCGCGTACTGCTCGTACACGTAGAGCGGCAGGGAGGACTGGGCGCCTTCGAAGGGGTTCGGGTTGATGAGCTTCGTACCGAACACGAGGAGGAGTACGGGGGCCGTCTCACCGGTGATGCGGGCGACCGCGAGCATGACGCCCGTGGTGATGCCGCCGATCGCGGTGGGCAGGACCACCTTCAGGATCGTGCGCCACTTGGGGATGCCGAGGGCGAGGGAGGCCTCGCGCAGCTCGTTGGGGACGAGCTTGAGCATCTCCTCGGTGGAGCGGACCACGACCGGCATCATCAGGATCGCGAGGGCCATCGCGCCGGCGAAACCGGAGGGGCCGAAGCCCAGGATCAGGTTCCAGGTGGCGAGGACGAAGAGGCCCGCGACGATCGACGGGATGCCCGTCATGACGTCGACGAAGAAGGTGACGGCGGAGGCGAGCTTCCCGCCGCCGTACTCGACGAGGTAGACCGCGGTCAGGAGGCCGATCGGGGCGGCGATCAGGGTCGCGATGCCGACCTGTTCGATCGTGCCGAGCAGTGCGTGGTAGACACCGCCGCCGGCCTCGGCGTCGAGGACGCCGTTCATGGAGTGGCTCAGGAAGTACGGGTCGAGGACCTCGATGCCCTTGCTGATCGTGACCCAGGCGAGGGAGAGCAGCGGGACGACGGCGAGGACGAAGCAGACCCAGACGAGGCTGGTCGCGACCCGGTCCTTGGCCTGGCGGGCGCCCTCGACCTTGGTGGTGATGGCGTACGTGGCGAGGACGAAGACCAGCGCGGAGACCAGGCCCCACTGGACCTTGCTGTGCCAGCCGGCGGCGAGGCCGATGCCGACACCGGCGGCGATCGAGCCGACGGCGATCGCGGCGGGGGTCCAGCGCGGGAGGTGGGCGTGGGAGAGCGGGCGGCGCGGGCTCACGGCCACCGGACGGTCCTGTATGGCGTGGCTCATGCGTTCGCCCCCGAGTACTCCTTGCGGCGCGCGATGATCATGCGGGCGGCGCCGTTGACCAGCAGGGTGATGACGAAGAGGACGAGACCGGAGGCGATCAGGGCGTCGCGGCCGAACTCGTTGGCCTCGTTGAACTTCGCGGCGATGTTCTGCGCGAAGGTGCCGCCGCCCGGGTCGAGCAGGTGGCCCGACAGCAGGAAGCTGGGCGAGAGGACGACGGCGACGGCCATCGTCTCGCCGAGGGCGCGGCCGAGGCCGAGCATCGAGGCGGAGATGATGCCGGAGCGGCCGAAGGGCAGCACCGACATGCGGATGACCTCCCAGCGGGTGGCGCCGAGGGCCAGCGCGGCCTCCTCGTGCATCCGCGGGACCTGGAGGAAGACCTCGCGGGTCACGTTGGTGATGATCGGGAGGATCATGATCGCCAGCAGGATGCCGACGGTGAACATGTTGCGGGCGACGCCGTCGCTGGACTTGTCGAAGATGTACGTCCAGCCGAGGTACTGGTCGAGCCACTGGTTCAGGCCGCCCAGGTAGGGCACGAGGAAGATCGCGCCCCAGAGGCCGTAGATGATGCTGGGCACGGCGGCGAGCAGGTCGACCACGTACGCGAGCGGCTTGGCCAGCTTGCGCGGGGCGTAGTGCGAGATGAACAGCGCGATGCCGATCGCGACGGGCACGGCGATGAGCATCGCGATGATCGAGGAGACGATCGTGCCGAAGGCGAGGACGGCGATGCCGAAGACCGGCGGGTTGCCCGCCGGGTTCCACTCGAAGGTGGTGAAGAAGTTCGTGCTGTCGTCCGAGATCGCGAGGACGGCACGGTAGGTGAGGAAGATCGCGATCGCGGCCATGATCACGAGCAGCGTGATGCCGGAACCGCGGGACAGACCGCTGAAGACGCGGTCCCCGGGGCGGGTCGCGCTCCTGGTCTCGGCGGAGCGTGGCCTTTGTATGTCTGGTGTCGTGGAAGCCATCTGGGTTTCTCCGGTCTGCGGGGGCCGGTACGGGCGGCGCGCGCGTGGTGCTGCGGCGTACGTACGGTCCGGTCCCCTGGCGGCGGTGCACCGGATGCCGGGGACGGCCCCCCTACGGGAGGAGAGGGGCCGTCCCCGGTCGGGGTCAGGACAGGGTGGGGACGATCTCGCGGACCTTGGTCGCGATCTCGGCCGGGAGCGGGGCGTAGCCGGCGGCGGGCAGGACCTTCTGGCCCTCCTCGCTGACGGTGTAGTTGAGGAACGCCTTCAGGGTCGCGAGGGTCTCGGCCTTGTTGCCCTTGTCGCAGGCGATCTCGTAGGTGACCAGGGTGAGCGGGTAGGCGCCCTCGGCCTTGGTGGCGTAGTCGAGGGACAGCGCCAGGTCGCTGCCGGTGCCCTTGATCTTCGCGGCGCCGATGGCCTTGGAGGCGTTCTCGGCGGTGGCGGCGACCGGGGCGGAGGCGCCGGTGTTGATGCTGACCGTGGAGATCTTGTTGGCGGTCGCGTAGGAGAGCTCGAAGTAGCCGATGGAGCCCTCGGCGTCCTTGACCGCGGTGGCGACACCGGAGGAGCCGTTGGCGGCCTGGCCACCCTGGGCCGGCCACGACTTGGTCTTCGGGTCGTACTTCCAGTCGGCCGCGGCGGTGGCGGACAGGTACTTGCCCAGGTTCTGGGTGGTGCCCGACTCGTCGGAGCGGTGGAAGGCCTGGATGGTGGAGTCGGGAAGCTTGGCGCCCGGGTTCAGCTTGGCGATCGCCGCGTCGTTCCACTTGGTGATCTTGTTGTCGAAGATCTTGGCCAGGGTGGGGGCGTCGAGGACCAGGTTGTCCACGCCGTCCAGCTTGTAACCGATGGCGATCGGGCCGCCGACCATCGGGAGGTTGATGCCCTTGCCGCCCTTGCAGATCTTCGCGGACTCGGCGACCTCCTCCTCCTTCAGGGCGGAGTCGGAACCGGCCATGGCGACCTGGCCCTGGTTGAACTTGGTGATGCCACCGCCGGAACCGATCGGCTGGTAGTTGATCTCGACGCCGGAGCAGGCGGCCTGGAAGTTCTTCACCCACAGGTCCATGGCGTTCTTCTGCGCGCTGGAACCGGCGGCGAGCAGCTGGCCCTTCGCACCGTCGCACTTGATGTTCGACGCGGCGGCCGAGGTCTTGCCGCCGTCCTTGGTGGGCTCGTTGTTGTTGTCCGAACCACACGCCGAGAGGACGAGCGCGCCGGAGACGACGAGGGCACCGATCGCGGAGGCGCGAAGCCCGTTCTTACGCGAAAGCTTCACTTTCGGCTGTTCCTTCCAGAAGTCGCCTGCCGCGGACCTTGCTGTCCTGAACGTTGTACGGCGGCGCGTGTCGGGGTGGTCGGTGCATCACTGGGTTCCGCACCGTGTACGACCGAAATTAGGCAGAACAGGTGAAGCGGTCGACCGAGGAGAGTGAACGGGAGGTGAACCATGCCGTAAGCCCGGGTGCGGTGTCGTTCAGGTAACGGAGGGGTCACCTTCCGGGCTCGCGGAGGGGGCGGCGCGGGCCGGTGCAAGGGCTGGTGAAGGCCGGGGGCGGGCCCCGTACGGGCTAGCGGACGGTCGTCGCGAGGAGGGCGTCCAGGAGCTCGCGGTCCCGGGGCTGGGTGAGCCGGGCGCGGGCCGCGGCCGGCGGCAGCCAGAGCAGGGCGTCGACCTCACGGCCGGGCGTGAAGGCGCCGCCGAGGGCGCGGGCCGCCCAGTAGTGGACCTCCTTGGGCCGGCCCTGCGCCAGGTACTGCACGGAGGGCAGCCGGGCGCCCAGCTCGCAGGACTGGCCGGTCTCCTCCTCGACCTCGCGCAGCGCGCAGGCCGCGAGGGTCTCGTCGCGCTTGAGCTTGCCCTTCGGGTGCGACCAGTCGTCGTACTTCGGCCGGTGGACGAGCGCGATCTCGATGCCCTCGCCCTTCGGAGCGGGGCGCCACAGGACGCAGCCCGCCGCCAGGATCACGGGACCGCCGCCGTGGCGCGGGTCCAGGCGCGCTGGAAGGCGAAGCGGGCGGCCTCGACCTCGTGGCGCTGGTCGGCGTGGAGGACCCCGAGGGCGTACGCGGTGGCCGGGGCGATCCGCGGGGTGCGGGCGGCGGCGGCCGCGGCGGCGGCGGCCTCGGCGGCGTCCCTGTGCCGGTCCAGGGCGCGGGCCGCCTCGTAGAGCACCGGGTCGGGTTCGGTGCCGCGCAGCACCTCGCCGGCGTAGCGGTGCAGCCGCAGCAGGCTGCGGGTCTGGTGCCAGGGGGTGTCCTGGGCCTCGCCGGCCGCCAGCGCGAGGGCCTCCGCGTTGTACGGGTGGGCGGCACGGGCCAGCGGCAGGGCGCCGACCGCGTCGAGCAGCCGGTGCTCGACGACGATCGCGGGCGCTTCGAGCACCTCGTCGGCGCGGGCGGAGCCGGCCGGGCCGAAGGGCACCTCGGAGGCGAGCAGGGCGACGGCGTCGGCGACGGCGTGGAAACGGGAGGAGCCGAGGGCCTGGAGCGCGGCGGAGTGGGCGCGGGTCCGGGCGAGGGTGAGCTGCCGTTCGAGCAGGGCGCCGGCCCGGGCGGCGCCGACGGTCAGGCCGCGGGCGGCGCTGTCCGCGGCGCGCGGCGCGGGCACGGGCCCGTTGTTCGACAGCCGGGACAGCGCCTCCACCAGGCGGACGAGCCGGGCGGTGCAGGCGTGCTCCAGGGCGAGGGTGCCGGAGAGCCAGGCCAGCTCGGCGCGGAGCTGGTCGGCCCAGCCGGCGTCGAGCAGCGGCCGGAAGGTGTGGAGGGTGCCGCTGATCCGGCGGGCCGCCGCCCGCAGGGTGCGGGCGGCCTCCTCGGCGCCGGCCGAGTCGGCGCCGCTCTCGGTGTGCAGCCGCAGGCCGCGGAGGAAGTCCGCGGCCCGCCCGTGCAGATAGGGGGCGAGCACCTCGCCCGCGGAGACCTCGCCCGCGAAGACCTCGGGCGGGGCCGCGGACCCGGACACGGCGGTGTCCCGGGCGATCGCCGAGGTGATGTCAGGGTTGTGCACGCCGGCGCCTCCGCGCGTCGATGAGCATCTCCTGGACGTGCCGGAGCGGCTGGCCCTCGGGGTCGGTCGCGTGCCGCGTCCAGTTCCCGTCGGCGCCCAGGTGCCAGGAGGAGGTGGTGTCGGACATCCCGGTCTCCAGGAGCCGGGTGAGGGCGGCCCGGTGGGCGGGGTCGGTGACCCGGACCAGGGCCTCGATACGGCGGTCGAGGTTGCGGTGCATCATGTCGGCGCTGCCGATCCACACCTCGGGCTCGCCGCCGTTGCCGAAGGCGAAGACCCGGGAGTGCTCCAGGAAACGGCCGAGGATCGAACGGACCCGGATGTTCTCGGACAGGCCCTGGACGCCGGGGCGCACGGCGCAGATGCCGCGGACCCAGACGTCGACCGGCACACCGGCCTGGGAGGCGCGGTAGCAGGCGTCGATGACGGCCTCGTCGACCATCGAGTTGACCTTGATCTTCACGTACGCGGGCCGGCCGGCCCGGTGGTGGGCGACCTCCTTGTTGATCCGCGAGACCAGTCCGTCGCGGAGCGACTTGGGCGCGGTCAGCAGGCGCCGGTAGGTCTCGCGGCGGGAGTAGCCGGAGAGCCGGTTGAAGAGGTCGGAGAGGTCCGCGCCGACCTGCGGGTCGGCGGTGAGCAGCCCGAGGTCCTCGTAGAGGCGGGCGGTCTTGGGGTGGTAGTTGCCGGTGCCGACGTGGCTGTAGCGGCGCAGCGTCTCGCCCTCCTGGCGTACCACCAGGGAGAGCTTGCAGTGCGTCTTCAGGCCGACCAGGCCGTAGACGACGTGGCAGCCGGCCTCCTCCAGCTTGCGCGCCCACTTGATGTTGGCCTGCTCGTCGAAGCGGGCCTTGATCTCGACCAGGACGAGGACCTGCTTGCCGGACTCGGCGGCGTCGATGAGGGCGTCCACTATCGGCGAGTCGCCGGAGGTCCGGTACAGCGTCTGCTTGATCGCGAGGACGTCCGGGTCGGCCGCCGCCTGCTCCAGGAAGGCCTGGACGGAGGTGGAGAAGGAGTCGTACGGGTGGTGGAGCAGCACGTCGCGCTCGCGCACCGCCGCGAAGATGTCGGGCGCGGACGCCGACTCGACCTCGGCGAGGTCGCGGTGGGTGCCGGCGACGAACTTCGGGTACTTCAGCTCGGGCCGGTCGAGCGAGGCGATGCCGAAGAGGCCGGTGAGGTCGAGCGGGCCGGGCAGCGGATAGACCTCGGCGTCGGAGATCTTCAGCTCGCGGACCAGCAGGTCGAGCACGTACGGGTCGATGGACTCCTCGACCTCCAGGCGCACCGGCGGGCCGAAGCGGCGCCGCATGAGCTCCTTCTCAAGGGCCTGGAGCAGGTTCTCGGCGTCGTCCTCCTCGACCTCCAGGTCCTCGTTCCGGGTCACCCGGAACATGTGGTGGGCGAGCACCTCCATGCCCGGGAACAGCTCCTCCAGGTGCGCGGCGATGACGTCCTCAAGCGGGACGTAGCGCTCGGGGGAGGCCTCCAGGAAGCGGGAGAGCAGCGGCGGCACCTTGACGCGGGCGAAGTGGCGGTGCCCGCTGACCGGGTTGCGCACGACGACGGCGAGATTGAGGGAGAGTCCGGAGATGTACGGGAAGGGGTGCGCCGGGTCCACGGCCAGCGGGGTGAGGACCGGGAAGATCTGCTGGCGGAAGAGCGTGAAGAGGCGCGCCTGCTCCTTCTCGGTGAGCTCGGGCCAGCGGATCAGGTGGATGCCCTCGTCGGCGAGGGCCGGGGCGACGTCCTGCTGGTAGCAGGCGGCGTGCCGGGCCATGAGCTCGCGCGAGCGGGTCCAGATGAGGTCGAGCACCTCGCGGGGCTGCAGGCCGGAGGCGGAGCGGGTGGCGACGCCGGTGGCGATGCGGCGCTTGAGGCCGGCGACCCGGACCATGAAGAACTCGTCGAGGTTCGACGCGAAGATCGCGAGGAAGTTCGCCCGCTCCAGGAGCGGCGTGCTCGGGTCCTCGGCGAGCTCCAGGACGCGCTCGTTGAACGCGAGCCAGCTGCGCTCCCGGTCGAGGAACCGCCCCTGCGGCAGCTCGCCGCCGGCGCCGTCCTCCTCGTACGCGTCGAGGTCGGTGTCCAGTTCGGGTTCGAGATCGCTCACGGCGGCGCCGTTCACGGCGTGCGGCCGGTGTGCGGCTATGGAACCGAGGGAGGGCTGGACGTCGGGCTTCGCCGCCTTGTCGGGCGTCGTGGCGGGCGTCTTGGTCGACGCCTTCGCAGGCGTCTTCGCGGACGTCTTCGCGGGCGTCTTGGTCGACGTCTTCGAGGACGTCTTGGCGGACGACTGGACCGGGACCTCGGCGGGCTGCTGGCTCATGGCCCCATTCTTCCGCGCGAAGGGCTGGTCGGGCGCGTCGGAGCGGGCCGTGGGGGAGGGGAGTCTCCCTTTGGGAAGTCTGCCCCTCGGATGGGCGGGCACGGAGCGCTTCATTGCGTGAGCGTCGCAAGCGCGTCTGAATGGTTGGTAACGAGGACGTGACGTGAGGGAATCGGGGGCGGGGCCGGGTCGGGGCCCCGCCCCCGGTGTTCGCGCGTCTGCTACGGAAGGTTACGGAAGCCGGGCGCGCAGGACCCGGAAGGCGGCGAAGGCCGCGAGGGCGGCGAGGGCCAGGAGGATGCCGGTCTCGATGAGCTGGGTGGGCCAGAAGTGGGACTGGGGGTGGTAGTCGATGTACTGGGTGGTGGCGCCGTGCCGGGTGAGGCAGCTCTCGAAGATCTTCATTCCGCCGTCCGGCATGGCGTCGAGGCCGGGGGTCCCGTTCAGCTCGTCCCAGCAGCCCGACTCGTCGAAGCGGGCGCCGGAGGAGGTGAGCAGCCCCTGGTCCATCACCAGGCCGTTCTCCGGCGTCCACAGCGTGGGGCCGTGGGGGCCGGTGATCGTTTTCACCGGCAGGAAGGACCAGCGGTACGCGCCCAGGACCTGCAGGACCACGCCCATGACCAGGCCGGTGGCCGACATGGCGACGAGGGTGCGCCGGACCAGCAGGCCGACGAGGGCGCCGACGGCCACGGCGGCGAGGACGGACGCGACGAGGGCGGTGCCGGTCGCCTCGTACGGGCCCCGGTCGGCCCACTGGAGCTCGGCCCGGCCCGAGACGCGGTTCCAGCCGATCAGGTAGACGCCCGTCAGGGCGAGCGTGGTCAGGAGGGCCGCGGCGCTCGTGACCGTCAGCTTGGCGCGGAGCCAGGCCGCCGGGCTCACCGACTGGGTGAGGGAGAGCTTGTACGTCCCCGACTCGAATTCGCGGGCGACGAGCGGGCCCGCGACGAAGGCGCCGACGAGCAGCGGCAGGAGGACCATGCCCACGTTCGCGTACTCCATGGCCCAGACCAGGGCGCGGTAGCCGCTGTCGTTCGCGGGGACCCAGATGCCCTCCGTCGTGAGTGAGTCCGGGATCGAGGCGTCCCAGGCGCGCAGCCCGGAGATCGCGGCGAGGATCACGACCACGAGGGCGCCGGTCAGCCACAGCGTCCGCCGGTACTGGCGGACCGTCACCCAGTACGGGCCCTTGAGGGCGAGAGCGCTCACGCGGCGGCTCCTTCGGTGGTGCGGAGGTGGGCGAGGAGGAGGTCCTCCAGGGAGGGTTCCGTGGTCTCCCAGGGGCCCTCGACGGGGCCCTCGTGGCGTACCAGGGCGGTGAGCTGGCGGCCCGTGGTGCGGGACTCGACGACCGTGTGCGGGGCGAGGTCGGCCACGGGGCCGGTGAGCAGGGTGTGGGCGGCGAGGAGTTCGTCGACGGCGCCGTCGAGGCGGATCCGCCCGCCCTGGAGCAGGAGGAGGTGGTCGCAGGCGCCCTCCAGCTCGGTGAGGATGTGCGAGGACATGACGACGGTGGTGCCGTGTTCGGCGGCGTCGGCCATCAGCAGGCCCATCAGCTGGTGCCGGGCCAGCGGGTCCAGGTCCGCCATCGGCTCGTCGAGCAGCAGGAGTTCGGGGCGCTTGCCGAGGGCGAGGGCGAGGGCGACGCGGGTGCGCTGGCCGCCGGACAGGGCGCGTACGAGGGTGTCGGAGGAGAAGCCGCCGCCGTCGACGACCCGGCGGGCGACGCCGTCGTCCCAGCGCCCCGGGTTCAGCTCGCGGCCCATCCGCAGGGTGTCGGCGACGGAGAGCCGGGGGTGCAGCGGCTTGTCCTGCGCCACGTACGCCAGCTGCTCGCGGGGCGGCGCCGTGATCGTGCCCTCGGTGGGGCGGAGCAGGCCGGCGGCGAGGGCGAGGAGGGTGGACTTGCCGGCGCCGTTGGGGCCGACCAGGGCGCAGACGCGGCCGGCGGGGAGGGCGAAGTCGCACTCCCGCAGCGCCCAGCCGCCGCGCCCGCCTCGTCCCCTTCCCCCGTATCGCATGCCCAGGAGGTCCGCCTCCAGGGCGGTGTCCTTCGTCATCGGTCGTCGTCCCCCTCGAAGAATTCGTTCAGTACGGATGTGAAGAGCGCGGCCACGTCGTCCCGCTCCAGGCCCGCCTCGCGCGCCCGTCGCGCCCACGCGGCGAGTTCGCCGCGCAGCGGCGAGTCGCCGGGGCCGGCGGCGAGGGCGCCGAGGGTGGCGCGGACGAAGGTGCCGAGGCCGCGGCGGGCCTCGACCAGGCCCTCGCGCTCCAGCTCGCGGTAGGCCTTGAGGACCGTGTTCGGGTTCACGGCGGTGGCCTCGACGACCTCGCGGGCGGTCGGCAGCCGGTCGCCGGGTTCGAGCAGGCCCATCCGGAGGGCCTGTTTGGTCTGCTGGACGATCTGGAGATAGGTGGCGACCCCGCTGCGGCGGTCGATGCGGTAGGCGAGCACGTGCGCTCCACCACCCTTTCACTAATCAAGTAGTGAAAGGGTGGTGCAAAGAAGGGGGCGGTGTCAACCGCCCCCTTCTTTCAGGCGTGTTCGGACGGCGTCCTACGACTCCGTGCGGTACATCAGGTCCACCTCGTGGGTCCGGAAGCCCAGCCCCTCGTACACCCGCACCGCCGCCGTGTTGTCCGCGTCCACGTACAGCATCGCCGTCGGCAGCGTCTCCGCCGCCAGGTGCCGCAGGCCGATCGCCGTCAGCGCCTTGCCCAGGCCGCCGCCCTGCGCGTCCGGCAGCACGCCCACCACGTACACCTCGCCCAGCTGCTCCTCGGCGTGCACCTTGGTCCAGTGGAAGCCGACGAGCTTCCCCTCCCGCTCGGCCAGGAAGAAGCCCTTCGGGTCGAACCACGGCTCCGCGATCCGGTCGTCCAGGTCCCGCTGGGTCAGCGAACCCTGCTCCGGGTGGTGCGCGAACGCGGCCGCGTTCACCGCCAGCCAGGCCGTGTCGTCCTGGCCCGGCACGAAGGTGCGCACCGTCACGCCCTCGGGCAGCACCGGCTCCGGAATCTCCAGCGGCACCAAGGCGCGGCGCAGCTGGCGCAGTTCGCGGAACAGGGTCAGCCCGAGCACCTGCGCCAGGTGCCGGGCCGCCGACTTGCCGCCGTGCGCCCAGACCCGCAGCCGCTTCCCGGACGCGTCGAGCAGCGCGGTGCCGAGGGCCCGGCCGTGGCCGCGGCCCCGGTGCGCCGGGTGCACCACCAGCTCCGCCGCCGGCGCCTCCACCGGGTCGGTCTCCTCCAGTTGGGCGTAGCCGTACAGATGCGGGCCGACCGTAAGCAGGAAGTGCCGCACGCCCTCCCGCCGCCCGTGCCGCAGATACAGCCGCCCCTGCTCCGACACGGCGTGCACGCCGTCGGCGTGGTCGGCGGCCTCGAGGAGGTCGAGGACGTCACTGATCTGCTCGGGGCTCAGCTCTTCGTAACTCTTGATCTGCCGTCCGGGTTCGAGGGCCGGCGCCGCGTCGGAAGTCATGCCTCCGAGCCTACGGCTGTGCCCCGCGACCCCGTGGGAGATCACCCGGAGACTGTCAGGTGGGGCGCACCCGGCCCGTCCCTCGCCCGCAGAGTGAGCAAAGTCAACCAGCTCGTAACCCGTGACCCCCTGTTGCGCTACGCGCGTTGACCCTAGGCTGCGCGGGCAAGACCGGAGTCGTTCAGGGAACTGGGGAGAAATGGCAGCGACACGGAAGAAGAACAGGGCGGGGCGGCGGATCCTCGCCCTCGGGGCGGGACTCGCCACCGTCGGCGCGCTCGTGGCGGCGATGCCGGCCGGAGCCTCGGAGGACCGCGCCGAGGACGCCGGGTACGGCAACGGCAAGGGCTGGGGGCGGATGGTCGACGTACAGCTCCTGTCCTTCAACGATCTGCACGGCAATCTGGAGCCGCCGACCGGCTCCTCCGGCCGCCTCACGCACCTGAACGAGGACGGCACCACCAAGACCATCGAGGGCGTCGGCGGCGTCGAGTACCTTGCCACGCACCTGCGTCAGGCCCGCGAGGGGAATCGTTACTCCATCACCGCGGCCGCCGGTGACATGATCGGCGCCTCGCCGCTGGTCTCCGGCCTCTTCCACGACGAGCCGACCGTCGAGGCGCTGAACAAGCTGAAGCTCGACGTCACCTCCGTCGGCAACCACGAGTTCGACGAGGGCGCGCGCGAGCTCGCCCGTCTGCAGAACGGCGGCTGCCACCCGGTCGAGGGCTGCTACGAGGAGGGCCGGAGCTTCTCCGGCGCGGACTTCCCGTACCTCGCGGCGAACGTGACGGACGAGAAGACCGGCCGTCCGATGCTCGACCCGTACTTCGTCTGGGAGCGCGACGGCATCAAGATCGGCTTCATCGGTGTGACGCTGGAGAACACGGCGAACATCGTGAACGCCGACGGCGTCAAGGGCCTGAAGTTCCGCGACGAGGTCGAGACGATCAACAAGTACGCCAAGGTGCTGGAGCGCAAGGGCGTGAAGTCGATCGTGGCCCTGCTCCACGAGGGCGGCATGCCGGCCTCCGGCGCGTACAACTACGACTGCGACACCCCGGGCGCGGGCGCCGGCATCTCCGGCCCGATCGTGGACATCGCCAAGAACGTCACCCCGCAGGTCGACGCCCTGGTCACCGGCCACACCCACCAGGCGTACGCGTGCAGCATCCCGGACCCGTCCGGCAAGCCGCGCACCGTCACCTCGGCGGCCTCCTTCGGCCGGCTCTACACCGACACGACGCTGACCTACGACCGTCGTACGAAGGACATCGTCCGCACCGCCGTGGCCTCCGCGAACCACGTCGTCACCCGTGACGTGACCCCGGCGAAGGACATGACCGACCTGATCGGCCGCTACAAGAAGCTGTCCGCGCCGGTCGCGAACCGCGCGGTGGGTCACATCTCGGCCGACATCGAGAACCCGCTCCCGGACCCCAAGAAGCCGTTCACGGACATCGAGAGGCCGGCCGGCTACCTGATCGCCGACGCGCAGCTGGAGGCCATGGCCCCGGCGGACAAGGGCGGCGCGCAGCTCGCGCTGATGAACCCGGGCGGCGTCCGCATGCCGCTGACCTACGCGCAGTCCGGCGGCGAGGGTGACGGCGTGGTGACCTACGCCGAGGCGTACGCCGTCCAGCCGTTCACCAACATGATGACGGCGGTCGACCTGACCGGCGCCCAGCTGATCACCACGCTGCAGCAGCAGGTCAGCGGCGTGAACCTGGCCACCCCGAAGTACCTGCAGGTGTCGAAGGGCTTCACGTACACCCTGGACACGACCAAGACCGGCGCGGACCGGATCGTGGTCGACTCGGTGAGGCTGAACGGCGAGGCGATCGACCCGGCGAAGACCTACCGGGTCGCGATGAACGAGTTCCTGGCGGCCGGCAGCGACGGCTTCCCCGTGCTGAAGGAGCACAAGAACAAGCTGGTCGGCGCCTCCGACCTGGACGCGTTCGTCGCCTACATGGGCGCCCACTCCTCGGCGAGCGCCCCGCTGGCGCCGCCGGCCCTCGGCCGGATCACGATCATCAAGTGACCCTCGGGTAAGGCGCTTCGAGCGAAGGGGCGGCGGCCGGTGCGACCGGTCCGCCGCCCCTTTCGTGTGTGACTCCGTTCCCGCACGCCTATGGTCGTTCTTGTCGCGTACGCGTCATACTCCGCGCATGGACCGACGACGCTTCCTCGCGGGAGCCGCGGCAGCATCCGCCACCGTCCTGATCGGCGCCCCGTCCGCACGGGCGGCCGCCGTCTCGACCCAGGACTGGATGGCCGGCCACGGCGACCCCACCCCGCTCCAGCGGCTCACGATCCCTGGAACGCACGACTCCGGCGCCCGCTACGGCGGGCTGTGGACCGAGTGCCAGAACACCACCATCGCCCAGCAGCTGGACAGCGGCATCCGCTTCCTGGACATCCGCTGCCGGGTCACCGGCGGGTCGTTCGCCATCCACCACGGGGCCTTCTACCAGAACATGATGTTCGGCGACGTGCTCGTGGCCTGCTGGAACTTCCTCGCCGCGCACCCCTCCGAGACCGTCCTGATGCGGGTCAAGCAGGAGTACTCGACCGACTCCGACGCCACCTTCCGGGCCATCTTCGACGACTACCTCGACAACCGCGGCTGGCGCCCGCTGTTCCGCATCGGCGACGGCGTGCCCACCCTCGGCGAGGCCCGCGGCCGGGTCGTGCTGCTCGCCGACAACGCGGGCCTGCCCGGGCTGCGCTGGGCCGACGGCCGGTACTTCGACGTGCAGGACGACTACCAGGCCGAGCCCTTCGCCAAGTGGCCCGAGATCCGTGACCAGTTCCGCGAGGCGGCCGCCCGGCCCGGGCCCTTCTACGTCAACTTCGTCTCCACCGCCGCCGGCCTCCCGCCCCGCTGGAACGCCGACCGGCTCAACCCGCAGGTGCACTCCCTCATCGACGGCGAGGGCGCCGCCTGGAAGGGCCTCGGGATCGTCCCGATGGACTACCCCAACACCCGCTCAGGCCTCGTCGAGTCCCTCATCCGCCACAACTGAGTCCCCAGCCGTCGGCGGCGGTGTCGGCGCCCCCGGCAGCCGCACCGTCGCCACCGTCCCGCCGCCCCCGTCGGCCGCCGGGGCCAGCGCGACCGAGCCGCCCGCCTGCCCGACCGTACGGGCCACGATGGACAGACCCAGACCGGAGCCCGGCAGGCTGCGGGCCGACGGCGAGCGCCAGAAGCGGTCGAAGACGTGGGGGAGTTCCTCGGGCGGGATGCCGGGGCCGTGGTCGCGCACGGTCAGCTCGCCGCGCATCAGACGCACCTCGACCGTGCCGCGCGGCGGCGAGAACTTCACCGCGTTGTCCAGGACGTTCACCAGGGCGCGCTCCAAGGCCGCCGGCTCCGCCCGTACGTACCAGGGCGCCAGATCCGTCTCGAAGCGCAGCTCCGGACCACGCAGCCGGGCCCGGTCGAGCGCCGAGCGCAGCACGGTGTGCAGCGGTACGACCTCCAGGGGGCCGAGCGCCGCCGCCTCCGGCCGGGACAGCTCCTGGAGGTCGCCGATCAGCGCCGCCAGCTCCGTCATCTGCGCCTTCACCGAGGCCATCAGGGCCCGCCGGTCGTCCGGCGGCAGCGCGCGCCCCGTCTCCTCGCTGCGCGCGAGCAACTCGATGTTCGTACGGAGCGAGGTCAGCGGCGTGCGCAGCTCGTGCCCGGCGTCCGCGATCAGCTGCGCCTGCCGGTCCCGGGAGGTCGCGAGCGCCGCGGTCATCGCGTTGAACGAGCGCGAGAGGCGGGCGATCTCGTCCTCGCCCTCCACCGGGATCCGCACGGTCAGGTCCTCGGTCGCGGCCACGTGCTCGACCGCCCCGGTCAGCCGGTCCACCGGCGCGAGACCGGTGCGCGCCACCCACAGCCCGGCCGCGCCCGCGCCGACCACGCCGATCCCGGAGACCAGGAGCAGCACCCAGGCCAGCGTGGACATCGAGTTGTCGATCTCGGACAGCGGGCGGGCCAGCGACACCGCCATGTCCGGCCGTGTCGGGTCCGCGTAGGTGTAGACGCGCATCTCGCGCCCGTCGCCGTCCTTCGTCGTGTGCAGGGCGTCGTCGAGCAGCCGGCGCGCCACCGCCACGTCCGAGGCCTGCGCTGGGATCGGCGCCTTGCCCGAGGTGCACACCGTGCCGTCGGCGAGGATCGCCTGCACCGTGTACGGCGGCAGCGGCGGCGCCTGGCGCCCGGTCCGGCAGCCGGCGAGCACCATCGTCAGATAGCTGCTGTCCACCTTGGTGCCGCGCAGCCCCGAGTCCAGCTCGTTCTCCAGCTGCGCCCGGGTCACGAACCAGCAGGCCAGCGACACCGCGGCGACCGCGACCGCCACCGCGAGCGCGGTGAGCAGCGCGAGCCGGGAGCGCAGCGGCCGGGCCCGGAACCAGGCGAGGGGGGTGGTCATTCGGCGCCTCCGCCGCGCAGGACGTAGCCGACGCCCCGCACGGTGTGCACGAGGCGCGGCTCGCCGCCCGCCTCGGTCTTGCGCCGCAGATACATCACGTACACGTCCAGGGAGTTGGAGCTGGGCTCGAAGTCGAAGCCCCACACGGTCTTGAGGATCTGCTCGCGGGTGAGCACCTGCCGCGGGTGCGCCAGGAACATCTCCAGGAGGGTGAACTCGGTACGGGTCAGCTCCACCGGCCGCCCGCCCCGGGTCACCTCGCGGGTGGCCAGGTCCATCCGCAGGTCCTCGAAGGCGAGCACGTCCTCGGCCACGGCGCCGGTGGACGCCGCCGCCTGCTGCGCCGCGTACGAGCTGCGCCGCAGCAGGGCGCGGATCCGGGCGAACAGCTCGTCCAGCTCGAACGGCTTCACCAGGTAGTCGTCGGCGCCCGCGTCGAGGCCGGTGACCCGGTCGCCGACGGTGTCGCGGGCGGTGAGCATCAGGATCGGCACGGTCGAGCCCGACGCGCGGATCCGGCGGGCGGCCGTGAGCCCGTCCATGCGGGGCATCTGGACGTCGAGGACGACGAGGTCGGGGTCGTACGACTCCAGTTTGGCGAGCGCGTCGAGCCCGTCGACGGCGTCCTCGGTCCCGTACCCCTCGAAGGCGAGGCTGCGGCGCAGGGCCTCGCGGACGGCGGGCTCGTCGTCGACGACGAGGATGCGTTCGACGTCGTTCCGTCCATCGTTCCGTGCTTCGTTCTGCTGGCCGGTCATGGGGTCAGCGTCGCATGCGGCCGGGGTGCTGTTCAGCTGTCGCCGCCCGAGCGCAGGGCGTCCAGGTCGGCCTTGACCGTGTTCACCGGGATCGCGAATCCGAGACCGACGCTGCCGGCCGTCGAACCGGTCGAAGAGCTGGGCGAATACATGGCCGAATTGATGCCGATGATCTCGCCGTTCATATTGATCAGCGCGCCGCCGGAATTCCCGGGATTGAGCGAGGCGTCGGTCTGCAGCGCCTTGTACGTGGTCTTCGAGGAGCCGGTGTCGCCGTTGAACTGCTGCCCGCCGAACTCGAACGGCCAGCCCTGGCGCGGGTCGTACTGCTGCTGCCCCTGACCGTCGCCCCGGCCGCCGTCCTCCTTGGCGACCGTCACATCGCGGTCGAGCGCCGAGACGATGCCGCTGGTGACGGTGCCGGTCAGACCCTCGGGGGAGCCGATGGCCACGACCTCGTCGCCGACCCGCACCTTGGACGAGTCGCCGAGCGTGGCGGCCTTCAGTCCGGAGGCGCCCTCCAGCTTGATCAGCGCGAGGTCCTTGTCGGGGTCGGTGCCGACGACCTTCGCGTCGTAGGACTTGCCGTCGCTGAGCTGCACGCTGATCTGCGAGGCGCCGGAGATGACGTGGTTGTTGGTGACGATCTCGCCGTCGGAGGTGATGATCACGCCCGAGCCGGTCGACTTGCCGGAGTTCGAGCTCGCCGAGATCTCCACGATGGACGGGGACACCGCCTGGGCGACACCGGCGACGGTCCCCTTGCTGCTCGCCGAGACGTTGGTGCCGCTGACGGCGCCGGACGCGGTGGTGGACGCGTCGGCCGTCCAGCGCTCGACCAGGGTCGCCGTCCCGCCGCCGACCGCCGCCGCGGCGATGGCCACGGCCGCCATGAGACCGACCCCGCGCCTGGCCCGGCGGTGCGCGGTGGGGGCGGGGGCCTGGGCCTGGGTGTACGTCGCGTGCGGCGGGTACGGCTCGTACGGGGGCCGCGGCGGGTAGTACGACTGCTGGGGCTGCGGCTGCGGCTGGGGCTGGGGCTGCGTGTCGTCCGTCATGGCTACGACTCTCGAAGCCGTACATGAGAACCGTCTGAGGACGGGGTGAGAAGCCCGACAGAACCCTGTATGCCCGAAATAAAGACTCGGCGCGTACGGGTCGGATACGGCCGGGCCTACGCGTCAGTGCTCGCAGCCGCAGGAGCGGCGCACGATCAGCGCCGACGGGAACTGCTTCACCCGCTCCCGCCGCGAGCCCGCGACCCGCAGCGAGTCGTCGAGCACCAGATCCACCGCCGCGCGGGCCATCGCCGGGCGGTCGGAGTAGACGGTGGTCAGCGGCGGATCCGCGAGCGCCGCCTCCTTCACGTCGTCGAAGCCGGCCACCGCCAGCTCCCCCGGCACGTCGATGCGCAGCTCGCGGGCGGCCCGCAGCACGCCGAGCGCCTGGTCGTCGGTCGAGCAGAAGATCGCCGGCGGCCGCTGCGGGCCGGCCAGGATCTCCAGTGCGATCTTGTAGGCGTCGTAGCGGTTGTACGGGGCCTCGAAGAGCCGGCCCTCGACCGAGCGGCCGGCCTCCAGCATGGCCCGCCGCCAGCCCTCGACGTGGTCGGCGACCGGGTCGCCGACGGCCGGGGTGTTCGGCACGCCGCCCATGCACGCCACGTACGGGTGCCCGTGCTCCAGGAGGTGCCGGGTGGCGAGCTGCGCGCCGCCGATGTCGTCGGTGACGACGGCGACGTCGTCGATCGCCTCGGGCCGCTCGTGCAGCAGCACGACCTTCGCGTCCCAGGCCTCGATCTCGCTCGCGGCCTGCTCGCTCATGCCCTGGCTGACCAGGATCAGACCGGACACCCGCATGCCCAGGAAGGCCCGCAGATAGTGGATCTCGCGCTCGGTCCGGTAGTCGGAGTTGCCGACCAGGACCATCTTTCCGCGCTCGGCGGCGGCCTGCTCGACCGCGTGCGCCATCTCGCCGAAGAAGGGCTGCCGGGCGTCCGGCACGATCATGCCTATGAGGTCGGTGCGCCGGGAGGCCATGGCCTGGGCCACCCGGTCTGGCCGGTAGCCCAGTTCCTTGATGGCGGCGAGGACACGCTCGCGCGTGGCCGGGGCGACCGGCCGGGGTCCGTTGTTGATCACGTAACTCACGACCGCGGTAGAAGTACCCGCAAGTCGCGCAACGTCATCCCGCGTCACCTTGGCCACGCGCGGAAGTCTACGCGGGGTGACCTACCTACCGGCAGGTCACCCTGTGGCATACGCCACGTTAACGGTCCTCCACCGGAGTGAGTTCCCGCGTGTCCGCCTTGACGCGCGCCTCCGCACGCCCTTCCGCACGCCCTTCGGGCCGCCCCTCCGGCCGCCCCTCCGGACGGTCCGCCGAACGGTCGGCCGGACGGTCCGCCGGACGGTCCGCCGAACGGTCGGCCTTCTCGGGGGTCACGAAGCGGTAGCCGACGTTGCGGACGGTGCCGATCAGCGACTCGTGCTCGGGGCCGAGCTTCGCCCGCAGACGCCGTACGTGCACATCGACCGTTCGGGTGCCGCCGAAGTAGTCGTACCCCCACACCTCCTGGAGGAGCTGCGCCCGGGTGAAGACCCGCCCCGGATGCTGGGCGAGGTACTTCAGGAGCTCGAACTCCTTGAAGGTCAGGTCCAGGACCCGGCCCTTCAGCTTGGCGCTGTAGGTGGCCTCGTCGACCGACAGGTCGCCGTTGCGGATCTCCATGGGGGAGTCGTCCACGCCGATCTGCTGCCGGCCCATGGCCAGGCGCAGCCGCGCCTCGACCTCGGCCGGACCGGCGGTGTCGAGCAGCACGTCGTCGATGCCCCAGTCGGCGGTGACGGCTGCGAGACCGCCCTCCGTGACGACCAGGATCAGCGGACAGCCGGGCCCCGTGGAGCGCAGCAGCTGACAGAGCGAGCGCACCTGCGGCAGGTCGCGGCGCCCGTCCACGAGGATCACGTCGGCACCGGGGGTGTCCACCAGCGCCGGGCCCTCGGCGGGAGCCACCCGCACGTTGTGGAGCAGCAGGCCGAGAGCGGGCAGCACTTCGGTCGACGGCTGCAGGGCGTTGGTGAGGAGCAGCAGAGAACTCATCGCGCGCCACCTACCAGGTTCGTCGGTCGGTTGTGCTTCGTACGTGGTCGATCGTCCATGACGTCGGTTCCTCCTCGGCCCTCGCGCCCCGAGAGCTTTTGTTCACCTGTCCGTAACAACGGTCGGAAAACACAAAAGGACCCGGGGGCTGCATTGCCCGGATCCTCTGCCAAGCACAATAGCTCACATGAGTTCCGAGGCAGAGGGCCGATTTCACATGGTGGATGTTTCCTCGCTCACTTCCGTCCCTCGCCGCGCCACCGTGCGGACGGTGTTGCGTACGGATGACGGTGTCCGGATCGAGGCGGTTTACGAACCCTCCACCGCCAGTGTCACCGATACGGAGGTTGTAACGCGGGGCGGCACGGCCGTCGTCGTCGCACACGGGTTCACCGGCTCGGCCGACCGGCCCGCGGTCAGGCGCGCCGCGCAGGCCTTCCGCCGGCACGCCGCCGTCGTCTCGTTCTCCTTCCGCGGTCACGGGCGCTCCGGCGGCCGTTCCACCGTCGGCGACCGCGAGGTCCTGGACCTGTCCGCCGCCGTCCGCTGGGCACGCGAGCTCGGCCACGCGCGCGTGGCGACGGTCGGCTTCTCCATGGGCGGCTCGGTCGTGCTGCGGCACGCCGCACTGGAGCGCGGCACCAGCGCGCACACGGACGCGGTCGCCGCCGTGAGTGCCCCGGCCCGCTGGTACTACCGGGGGACGCCGTCGATGCGGCGCGTCCACTGGGTGGTCACCCGGCCGGTGGGCCGGCTGGTCGGGCGCTACGGCCTCGGGACGCGGATCGACCGCAGGGAGTGGGACCCGGTGCCGCTCGCGCCGTTCGAGGCGGTGCCGCTGATCGCGCCGACCCCGCTGCTCGTCGTGCACGGCGACCGCGACCCGTACTTCCCGCTCGACCACCCCCGGATGCTCGCCGAGGCCGCCGAGGCGGCCGGCAGCCCGGCCGAACTGTGGCTGGAGCGGGGCATGGGCCACGCCGAGAACGCGGCGGGCGACGAGCTGCTCGACCGCCTGGGGGAGTGGCTAACGCGCGCCACAAGTTGACGCGCGTATGGCCCATCATGGACGACGGCACACTCACACGAAGGGAGTGCCGCTGTGACTCCGCCTACCGCCGAAGTGGTGGGCTTCCAACCCGAAGGTTGCGGTCCAGCCCGAACCGACCCCCGCAGGGGCGATGGCAAGCTACCAGTAAATCTGGAGGAGAGTGATGGCAGCGGGAACCATCCGCTACTGGGCCGCGGCGAAGGCGGCCGCGGGGGTCGCCGAGGAGCCGTACGCCGCCGAGACCCTCGCGGAGGCGCTGGACGGCGCCCGCGAGCGGCACCCCGGCGAGCTGACCCGGGTCCTCCAGCGCTGCTCGTTCCTCATCGACGGCGACCCGGTCGGGACCCGCGCGCATGAGACCGTACGGCTGGCCGAGGGCGGCACGGTCGAGGTGCTCCCCCCGTTCGCAGGAGGGTGAACCGCACACCATGAGCAGTGATCAGCAGTACCCGTACGACCCGCAGGGGACTCCGCAGGGCGGTCAACCGTACGACCCGAGCGTGACCCAGACGTGGGAGGGCCAGACCTGGGACACGCAGTACCAGCCGGTGGTGCAGCCGCAGGCCCAGCCCCAGCCCCAGCCCCAGCACCAGCACCAGCCTCAGGCGTCTGTGTCGTACGAGACGCCGTATTTCCCGCCGCAGGGGTACGGGCAGCAGTCCGCCACGGGCGGCCACCCGCTGCCCCCGGAGATGCCGTACGGGTACGAGAGCCAGGCCCCGGCCCAGGCTCAGGCTGCGGCCCAGGCCCAGGCCTCGGTGTCGTACGAGGCACCGGCACCGGCCTCCGAGGCACCCGTGGCGGTCGAGGAGCCGGGCCCCGCCTACTCCCCGCCGACCCTCTCCGGGAACTCCCGGATCACCGACGCCCAGCGCGCCCGCGCCGAGGGCCGGTCGCCGATCATCGAGCCCGGCATGCAGCCGGCCGCGCTCACCGCCGGTCTCGGCGTGCTGCTCGCGGTCGGCGCGGCCGTCGGCCCGTACGCGCTCCTTGTCCCGCTGCTGCTGCTCCAGGGCCTCACCGCGGCCGGCTGGTTCCGGCTCAACGGCATGTGGCCGGCCCGGCAGGGCATCGCGCTCGCCTTCCTCGGCGGGATCGTCGCCGACGCGGTGCTGCTGATCACCGGCCGGGAGAACGCCCCGGCCGCCGTCATCGGCACGCTCGGCGTGTGGGTACTGCTCACGCTGGTGCTCCAGCTGCGCAGCCACGCCGACCCGGACGAGCGGATGTACGGCCTGATGGCGACGGTCGCCTCGGCGGCCCTGGCGATCCTGGCCGCCGGACAGCTCGGCGCCGAGCCGGACGCGGTGGTCGTCGGCGCGGTCGCCGTGGCCGCCACCGTCCTGGCCCGCGCCCTCCCGCTGCCCGGCCCGGCCTCCGTGGTCGTCGCGCTGCTCGCGGCGGCGGGCGGCGGCATCGCCGCCGGCGGGCTGACCGGTCTCGGCGGCTCCGGCGCGCTGCTCGGCCTGGGCGCCGGTGTCTGCGCGCTGGTCGGACTGCGGGTGGCGAGCTACGACTACCCCTCGCGGTTCGTGCACATGACGGCCGGTGTGGCGCTGCCGCTGACCGCCGCCGTGCCCGCGGTCTATCTGCTCGGCAGGGCGCTCGCGTAACGTCCGCACCGGCCGGAGTCCGAGACTCCGGGGAACCGTCCGGCCCCCCGACACGTCGATCTTGTGTCGGGGGGCCGGACTCGTTCGGTCAGGTCGGTTCAGGCGGTACGTACAGGGGGCTGGAACGCATGCGGGCACTGCGGATGGTGCTGATCGTGGCCGTGGTGCTCGCCGGGCTCCTGGTCGGGGCCGACCGGATCGCCGCCTCCTACGCGGAGTCCGAGGCCGCCGGCGCGGTGCGGGTCGGCGCGGTGCGCCCCGAGTCCGCGGACGTCGACATCAAGGGCTTCCCGTTCCTCACGCAGGCCGCCGGCCGCGGCTTCGACGAGGTCGACGTGCGCTTCACCGGCGTCCAGGTGATGGCCGGGGGCCGTCCGGTGCGGATCGGCGAGATGACCGCCACGCTGCACGACGTGACGCTGACCGACGCCTACGCGATCGAGCGGGCGGGCAGCGCCGACGGCACCGCGCTGATCGCCTACCCCGACCTGGCCGCGGCCTCGGGCCGGGACGCGGAGGTGGCGTACGGCGGCGACGGCAAGCTGAAGGTGACGGGCGGGGTGCGGATCCTCGGCCGGACGCTGACCAGGAGCGTGCTGTCCACGGTGACCCTGGTGAACGGCGACACCATCCGGGTGCGCGCGGACGAGGTGCCCGGCGAGGGCATCCCGGGCCTGGAGGGCATGGTGCGGTCCCGCACCGACTTCGACCGCCGGATCGAGGGCCTGCCGAAGGGCATGCGCCTGACGAGGGTCGAGGCCCGGGAGAACGGTCTCGTGGTGACGGTGACCGGCCGGGACGTGTCGCTCGGCGCCGGCTGAGCCCCTCGTTCTTGGCTCGCTGGACACCTCCTGATCACATTCTGAGACGACGGCGTCCGATCCGTAGAAAGTGAAGGGGCGCGGGCGCTCGGCGGGCGTCCGGGGATGATCCGCACCCGCTCCGGATCTCGCATTCCGGATGATCGCGTCTCAGAATACGACACACCGGTGACACGGCCGCCCGTCCGTCCCTACGATCGAGGGCATGAAGCGACAGGCGGAACTCACGAAGCGGCGGGCAGTAGACCTGTGCCGCGTCGCCGCCATGCTCTGTCGCTCAGTCTGAGCGGGACGCACATCTCCCGTTTTCCCTCAGGCCCCACGACGTGATGTCGGGGCCACCCCTGCGCAGCCGTACGCCGTCGTCCGCACCGCGAGCCGACGCGTACCCGCACCACCCTGCACGAACCGCCGCACACTGCCCCGGAGGAGAAACAGCATGGCTCGCAGCGACGTCCTGGTCGATGCCGACTGGGTCGAGGCCAACCTCGACAACCCGCAGGTCGCCCTCGTCGAGGTGGACGAGGACACGTCCGCCTACGAGAAGAACCACATCAAGAACGCCATCCGGATCGACTGGACGAAGGACCTCCAGGACCCGGTCCGCCGTGACTTCATCGACCAGGAGGGCTTCGAGAAGCTCCTCTCGGCCAAGGGCATCGGCAACGACACGACCGTCGTCCTCTACGGCGGCAACAACAACTGGTTCGCCTCGTACGCCTACTGGTACTTCAAGCTGTACGGCCACCAGGACGTGAAGCTCCTCGACGGCGGCCGCAAGAAGTGGGAGCTCGACTCCCGCGACCTGGTCGACGGCTCCGAGGTCCCGAACCGCCCGGCCACCGAGTACAAGGCCCAGGCCCAGGACACCTCCATCCGTGCCTTCCGCGACGACGTCGTGGCCGCGATCGGCACCCAGAACCTCGTCGACGTGCGCTCGCCCGACGAGTTCTCCGGCAAGCTCCTCGCGCCGGCCCACCTCCCGCAGGAGCAGTCGCAGCGCCCGGGCCACGTGCCGAGCGCCCGCAACATCCCGTGGTCGAAGAACGCCAACGACGACGGCACCTTCAAGTCGGACGAGGAGCTGAAGGCCCTCTACGCCGACGAGCAGGTCGACCTGGCGAAGGACTCCATCGCCTACTGCCGCATCGGCGAGCGCTCCGCGCTCACCTGGTTCGTCCTGCACGAGCTGCTCGGTGTCGAGAACGTCAAGAACTACGACGGCTCCTGGACCGAGTACGGCTCCCTCGTCGGCGTGCCGATCGAGCTCGGCGCCAACAAGTAAGACCTCCCCGGGTCCCCAGGGCCCGTCCTCTTCGACCGTAAGGATTCCTGACATGTGCGGAGCGCAGCCCGGCGGCCCCGACGCCTCGACCATCAAGCCCGGTGAGACCACCATCCAGGGCTACGTGACCAAGGACGGCCAGCCCGTCACCGGTTACGTCCGCCTCCTGGACTCGACCGGCGAGTTCACGGCCGAGGTCCCGACCTCCGCCACCGGCCAGTTCCGCTTCTACGCGGCGGAGGGCACCTGGACCGTCCGCGCCCTGGTCCCCGGCGGCACCGCCGACCGCCAGGTCGTGGCCCAGCACGGCGGCCTGGCCGAGGTCGCCATCGCGGTGTGATGCCGCACGCTTGACCGGCCGAAGGGCCGTGCCTCCTGGGGGTTGGACGCTTTCCGGGACTTGAGGCACGGCCCTTCGGTCTCATTTCCCGACGCGCCCCTCGCACCGCTCGGCGCCGGGGCGCCTCACGGGCTTCGAGGCGCTGCGCCGGACTCCGTCCGGCGACGTGGTCGGCCCGGGGCCGTGGGACGCCCGGGCTCTCTCAGGAGCACTCGGATGGCCGCCTTCGTCCGCTCCATGGCCGCCCGGCCCCCCGCCGGGTCCGCCTTCGTGGCGGGCTCGGGTCCGTGGTGGATGAACGTCACGCCGAGGGCGCCACAGAACCTGGCGTACGGAACGGTGTGCAGAAGGAAGCGATGCCAGAACGCGTCCACCCGCAGCGACGGGGTCAGGGGCTCGGCCATACGCGCGCTGGTGGCGAGGAACGCCACCATCTGCTCGACACCGCGCTCGCCCAGGTCTTCGCCGGGGTCCGGCCATTGGGCGCGCACCTCCTCGACGAGCTGTGTGCGGAGTTCGGCGTCGGCCGCCGGAGTAGCGGCCGCGCGCTGTCCGGGGGCGGGTCCCGGTCGTACGCTGAAGGTGTGTACGCACGGCGACGGCGCGTCTACTTCTGGATGATGGGCGTCTGCCTGGTGCTTTTCGTGGGCGCCTGGGCCGTCGTGCGGCTCTTTTCGGTCCCCGCCGCCATCGCCATGTGCGTGGTCGCCATGGTCATCCCACCGGTCGCCGCGATGATCGCGAACCGGCGCGGCCCGGAGGACCGCTGGTGGGACGACCCGACGGGCGACAAGCAGTCCGATGAGTGGTGGGACGAGCTCGACGGCAAGGGCAAGCGGGGCCGGTGAGGGGGCGGTCCGGCCCCGGCCGACCACGCTCGGCGGACGGAGTCCGGCGCGTCGAGAACTAGTACACGAGGGCCTGGGTGTCGTCCGACATCGCCTCCTGGACGAAGACCTGGGCGCCGGCGATGCGGACGCCCTTCAGGACGGCGTCCTCGGTGATCTCGCGGCGGGCGGCGCACTGGGTGCAGAGGGTGATGCGGCCGGCCGCCAGGATCGAGTCGATCAGGTCGGGGAGCGGCGCCGCGTGCGGGAGCTCGAACTCGGCCGCACGA
Organism: Streptomyces sp. NPDC051909; assembly: GCF_040681095.1. NCBI lineage: Bacteria > Bacillati > Actinomycetota > Actinomycetes > Kitasatosporales > Streptomycetaceae > Streptomyces > Streptomyces sp. NPDC051909. The sequence goes on from NZ_JBFAYA010000034.1 coordinate 42,285, forward strand.
CCCGGGAGGGCGAACCAGGAGGACTCACCGGTCAGCCAGAGGGAGACCTCGACGCCGCTCGCGACGGCGACGGCGGCCACGGTGAAGGCCTGGGAGCAGCGTTCGGGGGCATCCGCCCCGGCGGTCACCTTGATCACGAGCTTCTTCGCCATATACCGAACTGTAATGCGGTTCCCGGCAACCTCATGCATCACTCACGTGTCAGCTAGGCGCACGGGTAACGGAACCCGCGCTTCTAGTCTCGTGGGGGGACTCTTTTGGAAGCCACAGAAGCGGTGGAATCCGCTCGAAACGCTCCGGAGGCCGAGCCGACACCTGCCCCCGGCCCGGTCGTCGCATCCGCAGAACCCGCAATCGTGCCGGTTCCGGCCGACGACACACCGCCGCGTCGCCGCCGCGGCGGGCGCACGCTCGCTCTGCTCGCGGCCGCCGCCGTACTCGGCATCGTCGGCGGTGTCGCCGTCGGCTACGGCGTCCAGGCCGAGCGCGAGCCCACCCCGCTGCCGCCGCTCAACCAGGTCGGCCTCGCCTACCCGGCCAAGCCCGCCGCCAAGGGCCAGGAGCCGCCCGCGCTCGCCGTCGCCGACGACCGCGGACTCAAGACCGAGGGCGACCTGCGCAAGCTGCTGCTGCCCAAGCCGGCCGGCGCGAAGGACGTGCCGTTCGCGCCCGAGGACCGGTGGCTGAGCGTCAGCTCGTACGCGGGGGACTTCGATTCGCCCGCCGGCGCCTTCGAGTACCTCATGGACGGCGGCATCCGCCGGGTCGCCAGCACCGCCTGGCAGGTCGGCGAGTACAAGACCGTCCAGATCAACCTGGTGCAGTTCCGCTCCAACGACCGCCTGGGGGCCGCCGACCACGCGGCAGAGCAGCGGGATTACATGGATGAGGACTCCGGCTACGGCCAGCCGATCAAGGGCAGCGCCGAGGGCCGCACCTACCTCCTCCCGGTGGAGAAGGAGGAGGGCTACCTCGACCTCTACGAGGCCCGCGCTCTCTTCCACCGGGGCGACGTCATGGTCCAGATCTTCGTGACGGACACCAAGAAGGTCAGCCAGAAGGAGATCACCTCGCTGGCCGAGCGGCAGCTGGGGCGCCTGTGAGCGAGGAGACCACCACCGTGGAACAGCAGAACCAGAACGCGTCGGAAGAGGCGCCGGAGGCCGCGACCCGGACCGTGCCGGAGGACCAGCCTGCGGCGGAGACGCCCGCGCCCCGCGCGCCGCGCCGCCTCTTCCCGTACGTCCTCACCGGCGTCCTCGTCCTCGGCGTCGGCGCCGGCGCGACCTTCACCGGCGTCACCGTCGCGGGCGCCGACCGCAGCGCGCCCACCATCGCCTGGGAGGAGCCGCCCGCCCCGCCCAAGGACCCGGCCGCGAACGCCGCCGACGGGCGCGCCTCGACCCCGCTGAGCAAGCTGCTCCTGCCCGTGCCCCAGGGGTACGGCCTCGGCCCCGACGTCGAGGAGTTCGGCAACGACGGCGAGGTCAGCGCCAAGGACGCCGTCGCCCTGGTCAAGCAGGCCGGCAAGGGCCTGTCCGGCAAGAAGCGCCGCGAATTCGACAAGCGGATCGAGAAGCTCGGCATCCAGGGCATCGCGGTCCGCTCCTACGCCTCCGACGACGCCAACCTCGTCGTCGAGGTGCAGGTCGTGCGGATGAAGGACAAGCGGTTCGGCGCCGAGATGCACAAGATGCGCGGCGAGGTCGCCGGGTTCCTGAAGTTCCCCAAGGGGCCGAAGATCGCCGACCACAAGAACGCCGTCTGCTGGGCGATGCCGAAGCCGAAGGGCGAGGACGCGGAGGAGAGCCTCGACGGGATGGTCTGTTCCGCGTACGACTCCGAGTACTCGGTGACCGTCACGGCCTTCGGCAGCCGGCCCTTCGACAAGTCCGCCGTCGCCGAGCTCGTGAAGAAGCAGCTCGACCACATCAAGTCCCCGGGGGAGTACGTATGACCGTGACCGAGCCGACGGACGTCGCTCCGGACGCCACGCCGGAGGCCGCTCCGGACGCCACGCCGGAAAGCGCCCCCGTACAGGACGCCGCAACCGCCCAGGAGACCCCGAAGCGCTCCCGCAAGGTGCTCGGCAGCGTGCTGCGCTGGGCCGCCGCCGTCGTCGTGTGCGGCGGGCTCGGGGCCGGGACGGCCGCCGCGATCACCTCGATGGAGCGCACCGACGTCCCCGGTCTGGCGACCGAGAGCGACGGCCGCTGGGCGTACCCGAAGCTGAGCCTGCCGCCGCTGCCCGAGGGCTCCCCGCGCCCCTTCACCGTCGGCAACGAGGGCGAGGTGCACCACGCCGACCTGCGCGCCCTGCTGCTGCCCGCGCCGGCCGGGGCCACCGTCGACCCGAAGCTCGACGGCGCGTGGGTGAGCGTCGACCAGTACGTCTCCCTCTATGCCAAGGACGAGCGCCCCGAGCTGAAGCAGGTGATCGACGACTCCGCGCTGCGGCAGATCACCGCCCGGGCGTGGACCATGCCGGACGGCACGAAGAGCGCCGTCTACCTGCTGCGCTTCAAGTCCGTCGGCTTCTCGGAGCACTTCAAGGACGATGCGGTGAACGCCGGTACCACCGCCACCACGCCCCTGGAAGGAATACAGTCCGTCGGGACCGAAGCGCTCGGGAACGACGCCCGGGTGCCGGACACGGTGCAGTACGCGACGGCCGAGAAGAAGCCCTACGGCCCCGAGCAGACCCGCTGGGCCTACATCCAGGCCGGCGACACGCTCGCGCTCGTCGTCCAGTCCCGTAAGGGCGAGGCCCTGGCCGTACCGTTCCAGCAGACGGTGACCCTGCAGAACCAGCTCCTCGGCTGAGATCCCGTACGGGGTCCCGTGCGGGATCCCGTACACGGTCCGTAAACGATCGCGTACGAGACCCACCTCACCGAGAGGGGCCGGTCCCCGCCCACTAAGCTGGGGGCCGGCCCGTACCGCCTTCACCGCTCACCGAGGAGCACCAAGTGATCGTCTTCTTCGAAACCCTGCTGGCGCTCGTCTGCGTCGCGGTTCTCGCCTTCGCCGGTCTCGCCGTGAAGAAGCTGTACCAGGGCCAGCGCTAAAAAACCGAGCGCAGACAACCGAACGAGAACAGATCGCCTGAGCTGCTCATGATCCAGATCCCGTCCGACCTCAACCCGGACCTCGTCCCCCTCGCGTTCCTGCTGGGCACGTGGGAGGGCGCGGGCGTCTCCGACTTCCCCGGCGCCGAGAAGTGCAACTTCGGCCAGACCGTGACGTTCAGCCACGACGGCCGGGACTTCATCGAGTACCACTCCCACACCTGGGTGCTCGACGCCGAAGGCAAGCAGGTCCGCCCGCTGGAGAGCGAGAGCGGCTACTGGCGCATCGACAAGGAGCGCCAGGTCGAGATCGTCATGGTCCGCGACCAGGGCGTCGTCGAGGTCTGGTACGGCGAGCTCGCCGACCAGAAGCCGCAGATCGACATCGCGACCGACGCCGTCGCCCGTACCGCGGCCTCCGGCCCGTACAGCGGTGGCAAGCGCCTGTACGGCTACGTCAAGGGCGACCTGATGTGGGTCGGCGAGAAGGCCACCCCCGAGGTGCCGCTCCGCCCCTACATGTCGGCGCAGCTCAAGAAGGTCGTCACCCCGGAGGAGGTCGCCGAGATGGCGCGCAACCTCCCCGACATGCCCGACGACGGCATCGCCTTCTTCAAGTAGGACAAGCGCTCTTCCCGAGGGCCCGCCGGCCATTGCCGGCGGGCCCTCGGGCGTACCCGCACGAGAAGCCCTCCATGCGCCCGCCTGTGGTGGTGGAACGCTGTTTCGACAATCACTCGTTGCCGAACTGATGACAGAAATGCGCATGAATATGCGCATTGCAGCCAGTATGCGAAGAGCTCTGCCATCGAGGCTCCGCGATCCAAATCGGCGGATAGTGTCACGGCGCGGTTGAGCCGGGCATGCCCGGTCGCCGATTCGTCGGGATGGGGCACAAGGTGGGATCGGGAGGGGTGATGAAGCGCCAGCGTGGTCACAAGGCCCGGCTCTGCCTCACCCCGGCTCAGGCATCGGCGGCCGAGGCGCAGGGGCATGCGGCCCGTGCGCTGTGGAATCTCGTGCATGACTGGTGGACGATGCTTTCCAAGGAACGCCGTAGCCTGGCCGCCGCCGATGCGGTGATCCGGCAGGGACGCAAGGACCTTCCCTGGCTCGGCGTCCTGCCTGCTCAGGCGGCGCAGGCCGTGCTGAAGACGTACTTCCAGGCATGGAGGAACTGCTGGGCGGGCCGTGCCAAGGCCCCTGCCTTCAAGGGCCGTTTCCGCTCGCGCATGGCCATCGATATCCCGCAGGGCCGTGACCTCCAGGTCGTCAGGTTGAACAGGCGCTGGGGGCGTATGTGGGCGCCGAAGATCGGCCACGTACTGTTCCGCTGGACCAAGGACCTCCCCGTCGGCAGGCACGCAGGCAAGGGCGACAGGCTCACCGGGGCCCGGCTGGTGAAGGAGGCCGACGGCTGGTACGTCGTCTTCCGCGTCCAGCGAGAGGTACCCGAACCGGCCGCGCACAGCGGTCCGACCGTGGGCATCGACCGCGGCATCGCCAGGCCCCTCGCTTTGTCGGACGGCACTTTCCGCGAACACGGCCCCTGGCTCACCGCGGGTGAGGCCAAGAGGCTGCGCAGGCTGGAGAAGGCCACGGAGCGCAGGCGCCGGGCCCGCACATCCAGTGAGCGGAACTCGCGTCGGCTGACGCGTGCGTATGACCAGATCGCCAAGCTCCGTGCGACAGCCAAGCGCCGAGCGGTCGACTGGCAGCACAAGACCACTACCGGCATCGCCGAGGGCTTCTCGCGTATCGGGGTGGAAGACCTGGCCGTCCTCCACATGGTCAAGTCCGCCCGGGGAACCGTGGAAGCCCCTGGCACCCACGTCCGTCAGAAGGCAGGGCTCAACCGGGCGATCACTGCGGAAGCCTGGGGGAGGACGGTGACGATGCTGGAGTACAAGGCCGCCGAACGTGGTGGCGTCGTGGTCAGGGGGTCCCCGCCCCGAACACCTCCCGCCGCTGCTGGGCCTGCGGCTGCATCACGCCGGGCAGCCGGGAGACCCAGGCCCGCTTCGTGTGCAAGAACCCCGGGTGCGGGTTCGAGGCCAACGCGGACACCAACGCAGGGCGCAACATCGATCACGCCGCCGGGCAGGCGGTGTCAGGACGTGGAGACCTCGGGGACACCCGGTCTGCGAAGCGTCAACCACCCTTCAGGCCGCACGCGGCCTGAGAAGGGAGTCCGTCCCGCGCACGGGCGGAGGATGTCAAACTGGGGGCGTGGTGAGCACCGACTGGAAGAGCGATCTGCGGCAGCGCGGCTACCGGCTGACGCCTCAGCGTCAGCTTGTCCTGGAGGCCGTGGACACGCTGGAGCACGCGACCCCGGACGAGATCCTCGTCGAGGTCCGCAAGACGGCGTCCGGCGTGAACATCTCCACCGTCTACCGGACCCTGGAGCTCCTGGAGGAGCTCGGGCTCGTCAGCCATGCCCATCTGGGGCACGGCGCGCCGACCTACCACCTCGCCGACCGGCACCACCACATCCACCTCGTCTGCCGGGACTGCTCGGAGGTCATCGAGGCGGATGTGGAGGTGGCCGCCGAGTTCACCGGCAAGCTCCGCGAGACCTTCGGTTTCGAGACCGACATGAAGCACTTCGCGATCTTCGGCCGGTGCCAGGAGTGCGTACAGAAGGCCACGGCCACGGAGTCGTAGGCTTTTCCCATGAAGAGCCCCTTGCTGTCCCTGCCCGGCGCCGTCCCCGCCGAAGGCCGTGACGAAGGCGTCGCCGCGCACTACGGCGACCTGTTCCGCGAGCAGCGGACCCTCGCCGACGGCACCGGTTTCGTCGATCTCTCGCACCGCGGTGTCCTCACCGTCACCGGCTCCGACCGGCTCGGCTGGCTGCACCTGCTGCTCACCCAGCACGTCAGCGACCTGCCGGCCGGTCAGGCCACCGAGGCGCTGATCCTCTCCGCGAACGGGCACATCGAGCACGCCCTGTACCTCGTCGACGACGGCGAGACGGTCTGGGCGCACGTCGAGCCGGGCACGCAGGACGCGCTTCTCGCGTACCTGGAGTCGATGAAGTTCTACTACCGGGTGGAGGTCGCCGACCGAACCGAGGACTTCGCCGTCGTCCACCTCCCGGCCGGTTCGATCGCCGAGGTGCCGGACGGCGTGGTCGTACGGGAGACGGCGTACGGCCGCGACCTGTTCCTGCCGCGCGGAGACCTGGAGGCCTTCGCCGGTACGCACGGGCCGGCGGCCGGTGTCCTCGCGTACGAGGCGCTGCGGGTCGAGGCGCACCGGCCGCGGCTCGGCTTCGAGACCGACCATCGGACCATCCCGCACGAGATCGGTCTGATCGGCAGCGCCGTGCACCTGCAGAAGGGCTGCTACCGCGGCCAGGAGACGGTCGCCCGGGTGCAGAACCTGGGCAAGCCGCCGCGCCGCCTGGTCTTCCTGCACCTGGACGGCAGCGAGGTGCTGCTGCCCGGGCCCGGCACGCCGGTGCGGCTCGCCGCGGACGGCGAGGAGGGCCGCCAGCTGGGCTTCGTCACCAGCTCGGCCCGGCACCACGAGCTCGGGCCGATCGCCCTCGCCCTGGTGAAGCGGAACGTGCCGGTGGACGCCGAGCTGATCGCCGGGACGACGGCCGCCGCGCAGGAGACGGTCGTCGAGCCGTAGCCGTACGGCTACACCTCCACCAGCACCGTGAACGGGCCGTGATTCGTGAGCGAGACGCGCATGTCCGCTCCGAACCGGCCCGTCTCCACGTGCGCGCCCAGCTGCCGCAGCTGCGCCACCACCTCGTCGACGAGGGGTTCGGCGACCGGGCCGGGCGCGGCCGCGTTCCAGGTGGGGCGGCGACCCTTGCGGGCGTCCCCGTAGAGGGTGAACTGCGAGATGACGAGCAGCGGCGCGTTCACGTCGGAGCAGGACTTCTCGCCGTCCAGTACCCGGACGGACCAGAGTTTTCTGGCCAATTGCGCCGCCTTCTCGGGGGTGTCGTCATGGGTCACCCCGACCAGGACGCACAGCCCCTCGCCGACGATCTCTCCGACGGTCTCCCCTGCGACGACGACGCTCGCGCCGTCGACCCTCTGCACCACTGCTCGCATACCGACCAACCTACCGATCCGCCCGGCGGCCGACACGGGGAGGGCCGAACGGGTGCAGAGCGCCTGCGTCCGCCCGGTCCGCAGTGGCACCATGCGTGTCAGGCGGTGCGGCCGACCGCACCGGTCGAGGGGACGATTCACATGAGTGCACCTGGCACCGGGCACACGCCGTCCGGTCCCGTACCGCTGACCACCACCCGCTCAGGCATCTCCGGCCCCGGAACCGGACCCGGACCCGGCCCTGGACCGGGTGGCGCCGTCGGGCGACCGCCCGTGCAGCGGACCGCCGAGCCGGAGCTGCCGGACGGGCCGCAGCCGGATCTCGGGGGGCTTCGGCTGCCCGAGCTGCGCGCGCTGCGCCGCGACGCGCAGGGTGACGAGGCCGACCTCAGCTACGTACGGCGGATGCTGCAAGGCCGGATCGACATCTTGCGGGCGGAGCTTGCGCGGCGTACCGACCCGGAGACACCGGTCGTCGACCGGCTGTCGGAGATCCTCGCGGACACGCCGTCCCGGCCCGGGGCGGTGGCGCGCTCGGCGCGGCACGTGACGCTGTCGACGCCGCGCAGCGAGGAGTACCGGCGGCTGGCGTCCGAGATGCTGTCGGAGGTCGAGCTGTCGGACCTCACGGCGCGCACGGACGAGGAGCTGCACCTGGCGATGGGGCGGCTCGCGGGCTACGAGCAGCAGGTCTCGCGCCGCCGGCAGCAGCTCCAGCGGACCGCCGACGACTGCAGCGCGGAGATCGCCCGCCGCTACCGGGAGGGTGAGGCGCAGGTCGACGACCTGCTGGCGTGAGCCGTGCTGCCCTGACGCACGCGCGCGTGGAACTCGCGTACGGGAACTCGCGTACAGGAATCCGCGTGCGGACTCACGCGTGCGGACTCTCGCGTACGGAAACTCGCGTGCGGCGGTCGGGCGCGCCCGCATAGCCTCGAAGGATGAGCCTTGAGGTGCGCGCGATCGACGGTTCCGAGTTCCACGCGTGGCTGGTGGCCAGGCGGGTCGGCTTCCTCAACCCGCCGGTGGTCGCGGACGAGGAGGTCGCCGACCGGCTGCCGCACACCGACCTCTCCCGTACCTACGGTGCCTTCGACCGGGGCCGGATGGTCGCCACCTTCCTGTCCTTCGATCAGCGGCTGTCCACGGTCGGCGGCGCGGACCTCGCCGCGAACGCGGTCAGCGGGGTCACCGTCTCCCCGACCCACCGCAGGCGCGGCCTGCTCAGCCGGATGATGGCGGACGACCTGGCGCTCGCGAAGGAGCGGGGCGACGCGTGCGCGACGCTGATCGCGGCCGAGTACCCGATCTACGGACGGTTCGGCTACGGCGTCGCCAGCTGGACCACCGAGTGGCTGGTCGACGTGACCCGTTCCGGCCTCGACGGCCGCTGGTCCGGGCCGGGGGAGGAGGACGGCGGCGGGCGCATCGACCTCTCCGACGGCGCCGAGATCCGCAAGGAGGGCCCGGAGCTGCACCGCCGGCTCGCCGCGCAGCGCGCCGGGATCACCGACCGCACGGCGCGCGGCTGGGACGTCGGTACCGGTAACGCGTACCACGCGCACCCGTGGACCGAGCCGTTCTACGCGATCTACCGGTCCGCCGCCGGCGAGGTCGAGGGCTATGTCGCGTACACCTCCGACGACCAGTGGAGCGACCAGAAGCAGCCGGGCAACACGGCGAGCGTGCGCGATCTGATCGCGGTCACGCCGGCCGCCGAGCGCGCCCTGTGGCGCTTCGTCTGCTCCGTCGACTGGATCACCAAGGTGCGTACGGGCCACCGCGCGCCGGACGACGTCCTTCCGCTGCTCCTCCCGGACCCGCGCGCCGCGCAGGTCCTCACCCACGCCGACATGCTGTGGCTGCGGATCCTGGACGTGCCGAAGGTGTTCGAGCCGCGGACGTACGCGACGGAGGGCTCCCTCGTCCTGGAGGTGAGGGACGCGGCCGGTTACGCGAACGGGCGCTTCCGGCTCGACGCCTCTCCGGAGGGCGGCGCGTGCGCCCCGACCGGCGCCGCACCCGATCTGGTCCTGGACGTGGCCGAGTTGGCGACGCTGGCGCTCGGCGACGAGTCGGCGGTACGGCTGGCCGCGCTCGGCCGGATCGAGGAGTCGGCGGCGGGCGCGGCGGCGCGGGCGGACCTGCTGCTGCGCACCTCGCGGCGACCGTGGAGCATGGACATCTTCTGACCGAGGACGGGTGAAGACGTGTGAGGGGTGACCGTGTGGTGCTGACCCGTGCGGTGTCCCGGCTCGACGTGGTCCACCGGGAGGTGCTGCCGACCGCGCTCATGCGGTCCTACCTTGTTCGTGGGTTGGACGGGCCGTCGTAAGGTCCAGAGGCCCAGAGACACCGGGTATGGCTTTCATGCGGTTGCCCTCGATGG
>NZ_JBFAYA010000035.1:0-51620 GCF_040681095.1 Streptomyces sp. NPDC051909
CCGCCCGCCCCCCCCCCCCCCGCCGCGCCACCGGCCCCCCCGCACGCCCCCCGGCGGCGCGGGGCCGGGCCCCCGGCCCGCCCGGCCGCCCCCGCCGCCGTGTGGATCGCCCGAGGGCGCCTAACTCCAGGCGGCGACGAAGTAGCCGACGCCGTACGGGGCATCCTCGTAGAGCAGCCGGCCCGCGAGGTCCGCGCCCTCGGCGGCGCCCGCGAGCACCTGCCAGGGCGCCCGGCCGGCCGCCTTCAGCTCGTACGCGAGCTCCGCGTCGAGCGCGAGCAGCGCCGCCGGGTCCGCCGCGCCCAGCGCCCGGCCCACGGCCGCGTCGAAGGGCTCGGCCCGCTCGTCGAGATAGCCGGGGGCCTTCACCGTGCGGCAGGCACTGCCGTCGCCCATGACGAGCAGCGCGACCCGCTCCGCCGACGCGGCGATCTCCCGGCCGGTCGCGGCGCAGCGCGCGGCCTCCAGCGCCTCACCGACGCCCAGGCCCTCGACCGGCGCGTCGGCCCAGTCCGTGTGCTCCAGCAGCCACCCGGCCACGGCCAGGGAGGCCGGCAGCGGCCGGTCGCCGCCGGGCCCCGCCCCGAGCCGTACGGTCACGTCGACACCGAACCCGGCGAAGGACCCGGCCGACCCGGCCGGGAACACCCCCCGCTCCCCCTCGCCGGCGGGCCCGATCACGACCAGCCGGTCGGGCCGGGACGCGGCCAGCACACCGAGCACGTCGGAGCAGGCCGTACGGGCCTCGGCGAGCTCGGACGCGGCCCCGGCCGCGACGGCGGGCACGAGCAGCGGGGGGCAGGGACAGACGGCGGCGGCGACAAGCATGATCCGCAGCCTACTGCGCGGGGCGCCCGCGGCGCGGCGACGACGGTACGGCACGGCCTCGGAGCCCCGGCAGGCACAGCAGGACGGCAGGTGGCGACCACCGGTGGCCCGTACCGGGCCGGGCAGGCCGGACACGCCAGGCGCGCGGGGCACCGCCACGGCACCCCGCCGGGCGCGGCCCGGAAGGGCGGCCGCCGGGCGGGCGCGCAGTGGTGCGGGGCGCCGACGCCCGGCCGGGCGTCAGCGTGTCAGTGGCTGCCGCAGGCCGGCGCGTCCGCGACCGGCAGCGGCTCCGGCACGCCGATCTTCGGCAGGCCGAGCAGCACGCCCGCCGGCTTCGCCGCCTCGGCGGCCGTGCGCTTCTCCCAGGCGTCGCCCGCGCGGGTGCGGCGGACGGCGGTGGTCGGGCCCTCGGCGAGGAGGTGGTGCGGGGCGGCGTAGGTGATCTCGACGGTCACGACGTCGCCGGGGCGCACGTCCTCGTCCGGCTTGGTGAAGTGGACGAGCCGGTTGTCGGGGGCGCGGCCGGAGAGGCGGTGGGTCTCGCCGTCCTTGCGGCCCTCGCCCTCGGCGACCATGACGTCCAGGGTCCGGCCGACCTGCTTCTTGTTCTCCTCCCAGGAGATCTCCTCCTGGAGGGCGACGAGGCGCTCGTAACGCGCCTGCACGACCTCCTTGGGGATCTGGCCCTCCATGGTCGCCGCGGGGGTCCCGGGGCGCTTGGAGTACTGGAAGGTGAAGGCGTTCGCGAAGCGGGCCTCGCGGACCACGTGCATGGTCTGCTCGAAGTCCTCCTCGGTCTCGCCGGGGAAGCCCACGATGATGTCGGTGGAGATGGCGGCGTGCGGGATGGCGGCGCGCACCTTCTCGATGATCCCGAGGAAGCGCTCCTGCCGGTACGAGCGGCGCATCGCCTTCAGGACGGTGTCCGAGCCGGACTGCAGCGGCATGTGCAGCTGCGGCATCACGTTCGGGGTCTCGGCCATCGCCGCGATGACGTCGTCCGTGAAGTCGCGCGGGTGCGGGGAGGTGAAGCGGACCCGCTCCAGGCCCTCGATCTCGCCGCAGGCCCGCAGCAGCTTGCTGAAGGCCTCGCGGTCGCCGAGGTCGGAGCCGTACGCGTTGACGTTCTGGCCGAGCAGGGTGATCTCGGAGACGCCCTCGCCGACCAGCGCCTCGATCTCGGCGAGGATGTCGCCGGGCCGGCGGTCCTCCTCCTTGCCGCGCAGCGCCGGGACGATGCAGAAGGTGCAGGTGTTGTTGCAGCCGACGGAGATCGAGACCCAGGCGGCGTACGCGGACTCGCGGCGGGTCGGCAGCGTCGACGGGAACGCCTCCAGGGACTCCGCGATCTCGACCTGCGCCTCCTCCTGGATCCGGGCGCGCTCCAGGAGCACCGGCAGCTTGCCGATGTTGTGGGTGCCGAAGACGACGTCGACCCAGGGGGCCCGCTTGACGATGGTGTCGCGGTCCTTCTGCGCCAGGCAGCCGCCGACGGCGATCTGCATGCCGGGCCGGGCGGCCTTCATCGGGGCGAGGTGGCCGAGGTTGCCGTACAGCTTGTTGTCGGCGTTCTCACGGACCGCGCAGGTGTTGAAGACCACGACGTCGGCGTCGCCGTTGGAGCCTTCGGGGGCACGGACGTAACCAGCGTCCTCAAGGAGGCCGGAGAGCCGCTCGGAGTCGTGGACGTTCATCTGGCACCCGTAGGTGCGCACTTCGTAGGTTCGTGCTTCGCCCACTTCGTCCACTGCTCCGGTCCGGTCGCTGCTGCTGGTCATCCCTCAAGGGTAAGGGGGTCGCGGAGCTGCCCCGCCCGCTCGCCCCACGGCCCCGGGCGGGCCCCGGACGGACCGTGGCGCCGGGCCGGCCGGCCGGCGGCCGCGAGCACCGCCGTGAGCTGCGCGGCGAGTCCGCCGGCGGCGGGCCGGACGGTTCCCGCGAAGGCCGCCGAACCGACCGTGAAGGCGTCGGCGCCCGCCTCGGCCAGGGCGTGGATCTGCGCGTCCGTGGTGATCGCCCCCGCGACGACGAGGCGTCCGGTGGTCGCCGCCCGGGCGGCCCGCACCAGGTCGAGCGGGTCGGCCTCGGTGGCGCGGTGGGCGAGGAGGTCGACGCCCGCGCAGCCGGCCGCCTCGGCGCGGCGGCAGTCGGCGGCGATCCGGGCCGGGTCGCCGGCCAGGCGGGTGGGGTGGCCGAGCGGTTCGCCGACGAAGGGGAGGTAGCGGATCGGCGTACCGGAGAGCAGGGCGAGGGTCTCGTCGACCCAGGTGCCGCCCATCAGCTGGTCGACCCCGAGGTCGGCCGCGGCCCGGACGGAGTCGAGGGCCTGCTCGCGGGTGGTCGACACGACCTCCAGGTAACTGGTGGCGCCGAGGTCCCGGATCTGCGTGTGGAGCCGGCGCAGGGTGGTGGGATCCACGCCGACGTCCTTGAAGCCGATGTGGGTGATGCCGAGTTCGCGGACGGAGTCGAGGACGTGCAGGCAGTCGGTGACGGTCCGGTCGTCGCGGGTGAGCATGAAGACGAAGTCCATGGAGGCCTAATCCTCGGGTTCCTCGGGAGTGAGTTCGGTGGCGTGGCGCAGGGCGGTGAGCAGGCTCGTGTGGTCGGCGGTGCCGGTGCCCGCGAGGTCGAAGGCGGTGCCGTGGTCGACGCTGGTGCGCACGAACGGCAGGCCGAGGGTGATGTTGACGCCGTGTTCCAGGCCCAGGTACTTCACCGGGATCAGACCCTGGTCGTGGTACTGGGCGACGACCGCGTCGAACTCCCCCTCGCGGGCCCGCAGGAAGACGGTGTCGGCGGGCCACGGGCCGCTCGCGTCGATGCCCTCCGCGCGGGCGGCCCGCACGGCCGGGGCGATGACGTCGAGGTCCTCGCGGCCGAAGAGACCGTTCTCGCCCGCGTGCGGGTTCAGTCCGGCGACGGCGATCCTGGGCCTGCCGCCGAGGCTTTGGTGGGTGAGCCGGATGATGTCCAGTTCCCGTTCCACGGTGAGCGCGTCGATCGCCGTGCGCAGGGACTGGTGGACGGTGACGAGGACGACCCGCAGGCGGTCGTCGGCCATCATCATCGCGTAGCGCTCGGTGCCGGTGAGCTCGGCCAGGATCTCGGTGTGGCCGGGGTGCGGGACGCCCGCGAGGCGCAGGGCCTCCTTGTTGATCGGCGCGGTGGTGAGGGCGCGCACCTGGCCGGCGAGGGCGAGGGCGACGCCCTTGTGCACGTACGCGTAGGAGGCCGCGCCCGCGGTCGCCGCGACCGTGCCGAGGGCGAGGTCGGCGGGCAGGCCGGGCCCGGTGGGCAGCACGTCCAGGACGCCGGGCGTACGGCCGGCGTCCGTCGTGTCCCGTACGGGGCGGACCCTGAGGGCCACCCCGGTGGTGCGGCACGCGCGCGTGAGGGCGCCGGGGTCGCCGATGACGAGCACGGGGGCGGGCAGCCGGGGGTCGGCGCAGGCTCTGACGGTGATCTCCGGGCCGATGCCGTGCGGGTCGCCCATGGTGACGGCGATGGGACGGGTGCCGGGTCCGGTCAACGGGTGCCTCCCGCGAGGAGCGTGGTGAGGCGGACCAGGGTGTCGTCGTCGCCGAAGCCGCCCGCCTTGACGAGGACGGGGAGACCGGCGGCGTCCGGGTGGCCGGAGGTGTCGGGGTGGCCGGAGGTGTCGGGCGCCTCACCGTCCGGTCGGCCGTCCGCGGCCCCGGCCCGCACGCCGTACAGCGTGCCGCGGGCGATGCCCGGTTCCGGTTCGTCGTACAGCTCGATGCCGGTGGCACCGAGCGCGCCGAGGACGGCCGCGGCGGTCTCCCCTCCGGTCAGGACGAGGCCGTCGGCCCGCCCCTCGGTGACCGCGCGCCGGGTCTCCTCGACGAGCTCGCGCAGCAACGAGGCGGGCTCGGTGCCGCGTTCCTCGGGGGTGTGGACGGCGGCGCCCGCCACGGCGCGCAGGGCGGCGAGCTGCCGGCGGCTGGCGGGGTTGGCGCTGCCGACGACGGCCAGGGGGCGGTGTACGGGCGGGAGTTCGGGGCGGGGTGCGGCAGGGGTACGGGTGCGGTGCCGGGCCAGTGCGTCGGCGAGGCCCGGAGAGCCGACCCACAGCACCTCCTCGGGGCGTGGCACCGCGGCCACGACCGCGTCGAGGTCGGCGTCGGTGCGGGCCGAGCAGACGAACACCCCGCCCTCCGCGACCAGTCGGGGCAGCTCGGAGAGCGCATCGGGTTCGAGGAGTACGGCCTCCGGGAGGAGCCGGGCGAGGTCCGCCGTGCGGACCGGGTGCGCGGGGTCGCGGGCGAACTCGCTCGCGTCGACCCGTGCACCCCGCACGTACTGCACGCCCGCCGCCGTCGTACGGCCCTCGGCGGGAAAGGCGGGGGCGAGGATCGCGGCGCGGCGACCGGAGCCGGCGAGCGCGGCGCGCAGCTCGGCGGCGACATGGCCGCGCAGAGTCGAGTCGACCGTCTTGATCAGGATGTCGGCGCCGGCGTACGCGCCGGCCGCGCGCCGCGTCCGGGCGGCGGCCTCGGTCGCGGCGGTGATCCGGGTGCCGAGGTCGACGGCCGTGACGCCGTCCCCGAGGGCGGTGGACGGTTCGAAGAGGACCAGGGCGCGGTGGCCGGTCCGGCGGAAGGGGGCGGCGCCGTCGGCGGCGCTGGTGAGGTCGTCGGCGAGGACGACGACGGAGGAGGGCGGCATCGCTGGGTGGACCCCTCGGGTGGGCGGGTGGGTGCGTGAGCGGACGGCGGACAACCGTCGACCGCTGTGACGGGATCAACCCTCGCTCCGCACGAAGCCGCAGGACAAGCGATTCCTTCTCACACGTCCTGTGACTAGATTTCACGCATGACCCGGCCGGACCTGCCCCCGCTGACCACCCTGCTCCCCTTCGAGGCCGCCGTCCGCCACGCGAGCATGACCCGGGCCGCGCAGGAGCTCCATGTCACGCACGGCGCGGTCAGCCGGCAGGTGCGGAACCTGGAGAAGGCGCTCGGCACCGAGCTGTTCGAGCGCGGTCCGCGCTCGCTGCGGCCCACCCCGCAGGCCCGTCGGCTCGCCACCGCCGTGCGGGACGCGCTCGATCTGGTCGAGGAGGCCGCGCGGGAGATCTCGGGCGGCCGGGAACGGGGCGGCGGTCCGCTCGCCCTGTCCTGCGAGCCGACGCTGCTGATGCGCTGGCTCATCCCGCGGCTGCCGGACCTCACGGCACGGCATCCCGGTCTGACCGTGCATCTGTCGGCGGGCGGCGGGCCGGTGGACTTCGCCCGGGACCCGGTCGACGCGGCCGTGCGCCGGGACGACTTCCCCGTACCGGAAGGGGTGAGCCGGGTGCCGCTGTTCGAGGAATGGATCGGCCCGGTGTGCCGGCCGGAGCCGGCCGAACGGCTCCGGGCGGGCGAGCCCGTCACCCTGCTGCACACCGGCACCCGGCCGTCCGCCTGGGCCGACTGGCACCGCCTGACCGGCGAGACGTCCACGGTCGGCGGCGAGCAGACCTTCGAGCACTTCTACCTCGCGCTCCAGGCGGCCGTGGCCGGCGTGGGCGTCGCCGTCGGCCCGTACGCGCTCGTCCACGACGACCTCGTGCGGGGCCAGTTGGCGGCCCCGTACGGGTTCGTCGCGGACGGGACGGGCTACGGGCTGCTCACCCCGCGCCCGCCGGAGCGCGATCCCCGGCTCGCCACGCTGCTCGGCTGGCTGCGCGAGCAGGCGGCCGACCTGATCCCGCCCGGCGGCCCGATCCCAGGCAGCCCGGACCCAGGTAGCCCGGACCCAGGTGACTCGATCCCAGGCAGCCCGGTCCCAGGCTGAGCGGTCGGCCGAGCGGCACGGGCGTTCCCGGCCGGGAACGTGACGTCCGTCCTGGCCAGGACGGGGAGCGAGCTGGCAGGATCGCGGCATGCCCACCGTTCTGTCCCGTGCCGCCCGCCGTCGCCTGCTCCAGGTCTCGGCGGCGTTGCTGGTCCTCGCGGGGGTGCTCGTCTGGTGGCTGGTTCCGTTCGGTGCGAAGACGCCGAGCGGGCACGTGACCTTCAGCACCGGGGTGTCGTCGGGCGTGTACCAGCAGTACGGAGAGCTGCTGCGGCAGGCCCTCGGCCGCGATCTGCCCGAGGTCTCGATAACGCTGAAGGACAGCGAGGGCTCCCAGCAGAACCTCGCCCGGCTCGCCTCCGGCGAGGCCGACATCACGGTGGCGACGGCGGACGCCGTGGGCCAGTACCTGCGGGACCGCAAGCCCGGCTTCGAGAAGCTGCGCGGCTGCGCCCGGCTCTACGACGACTACGTCCAGGTGATCGTCCCCAAGGGCTCACCGGTGGGGACCGTGGCCGATCTGCGCGGGCTGCGGGTCGGCGTCGGGCAGCCGGGCTCGGGCGTGCGGCTGATCGCCGACCGGGTGCTCGCGGCGGCCGGGGTCACCCCGGACGTCGACGTCGTGCCGGTCTCGGCCGGCATCGACACCATGCCGAAGCTGATGGAGGAGCGGAAGCTGGACGCCTTCTTCTGGTCCGGCGGACTGCCCACCGAGGCCGTCCAGAAGCTGTCCGAGCGGCTGCCGGTCCGGCTCGTGCCGCTGGACCCCGACCTGGTGGACAGCCTGCACGACGTGGGCGGCTCCACCCGCTTCTACCGCTCGGCGAACATCCCGGGCGACGCTTACAGCCTGGCCCAGAGCGGCAACCCGGTGGACACGGTGGCGGTGGCGAACATCCTGGTCACCACCGAGGACGCCGACCCCGACCTGGTGGAGGGCCTCACCCGCACGGTGATCGACAGCCGCGACGGCATCGGCAGCCAGGTGCACCCGGCGCAGCTGGTGGACCTGCGGACGGCGATCTACACCGAGCCGCTGCCGCTGCACGAGGGCGCCCGCCGCTACTACCGCTCCGTGAAGCCGTAGAGCACCCTCCCGCTAGGGGGTGTCCGTGTCCCGGCCCGTCCGCGGGTCCTCGCGCGGTACGCCCACCGTCACCCGCAGCCCGTGCGGTGCGTTCCGGGCGTACGCGATGGTGCCGCCGCCCGCCGCGAGCAGCACGCGCGAGATGGACAGGCCGAGGCCGGAGCCCTTGATGTTCTGGTGCCGCCCGGAGCGCCAGAAGCGGTCGCCGACGCGCTCCAGCTCCTCGTCGGTGAGTCCGGGGCCGCGGTCGGCGACCTCGATCTCGACGGCCGAGCGGCCCGGGGCGTGCCGGACCTCGACGGTGACGTCCTCGCCGGCCGGGGTGAACTTCAGGGCGTTGTCGATCACCGCGTCGAGCGCGCTGGACAGCGCCACCGGGTCGGCCCAGGCGGTGACGGGGCAGGTCGAGGCGCTCAGCGTGACGCCCTTGTCGTCGGCGACCGGCCGCCAGGACATGACCCGCTCGTCGGTCAGCGCGCCGATGTCGGTGAGCCGCAGATCGGCGGCGGTGTGCTCGGCGAGGGCGAGGTCGAGCAGGTCGTCGAGGACCTGCGCGAGCCGCTTGCCCTCGGTGCGCACCGAGGCGATCTCCTCGTTGCCCTCGGGCAGCTCCAGGGCGAGCAGCTCGATCCGCAGGAGCAGCGCGGCGAGCGGGTTGCGCAGCTGGTGCGAGGCGTCGGCGACGAAGGCCCGCTGCTGGTCGAGGACGTCTTCGACGTGGTCGGCCATCTCGTTGAACGAGCGGGCCAGGCGACGCAGTTCGGGCGGTCCGCCGGTCGCGGCGACGCGGGAGTTCATTTGGCCGGTGGCGATGTCGTGGGTGACGGCGTCGAGGACGCGGACCGGCCGGAGCACCCAGCCGGTGAGCCGGAAGGCGGCGCCGACCGCGAGCAGCATGGCGGCGGCCTCGCCGGCGAAGATCAGCAGCCAGCCGTGCAGGATCCGGGAGCGCAGGTCGCCGGTGGGCGAGTCGGTGACGACGACGGCGATGACGTCCCCGTCCTGGACGACCGGGGAGGCGACGATCAGCCGCGCGTCGCCCTGCCAGGGCCAGACCTGGGAGGGGTCGTGGCTTCGGCGGCCGAGCAGCGCCTCGTTGAAGGCGCGCCTGGCCTCGCCGTCGTACGGGACGACCCAGTCGTCCGGTGCGACGGCCATCGCCCGGTTGTCGCGGTAGAAGATGCCGGCCCGGATGTCGTACACCTCGTGGTAGCTGGCGAGTTCGCCGCTCAGCGTGGCGCGCCGCTCGTCGGGGGCGAAGCGGCTCTCGGAATTGACGAACTGGGCGAGCGCGGCGAACCGTGCCTCGTCGTCGAGCCGGTCGACGACCACCCGCTGCTGCTCGGAGGCGGCGGTGCTGGCGGCCAGCGGGAAGCCGAGGGCCAGCAGGACGCCGGCCATCAGCACGATGAGGAGCGGGAGGAGTCGGGTGCGCACGGGTGGGACGGCCGGTGCCTACGCGGCGGGTGCGACGAGCCGGTAGCCGACGCCCCGCACGGTCTCGATCAGGGCGGGCATGCGCAACTTCGAGCGCAGGGAGGCGACATGGACCTCCAGGGTGCGGCCGGTGCCCTCCCAGTTGGTCTGCCAGACCTCGCTGATGATCTGCTCGCGCCGGAAGACCACACCGGGCCGCTGGGCGAGCAGGGCGAGCAGGTCGAACTCCTTGCGGGTGAGCGGGACGACCTCGTCGTCGACGCTGACCCGGCGGGTGGGCAGCTCGATGGTGACGGTGCCGAGCCGCAGGGTGCTGTCCTCGCCGGTGCCGCCCGCCTCGTCACCGCCGGAGCTGCGCCGGCTGACGGCGTGGATGCGGGCCAGGAGCTCGCCGGTGTCGTAGGGCTTGACCACGTAGTCGTCGGCGCCGAGATTGAGACCGTGGATCCGGGAGCGCACGTCGGCCCGCGCGGTGACCATGATCACCGGGGTGCTGGTGAGCTTCCGGATGCGTCCGCAGACCTGGTAGCCGTCCTGGTCGGGCAGGCCCAGGTCGAGCAGGATCACCCCGTACGAGGGACGCTCGCCGTGCGCGGCGGGCAGCACGGCCTGCAGCGCCTCCTCGCCGTTGCGGGCGTGGGTGACGGCGAAGCCGTGCCGGGCGAGGATCGCGGAGAGCGCGGCGGCGACGTGGTCGTCGTCCTCGACGAGCAGCAGTCTCACGGGGGCCCTCCTTCGTGGTCTCGTACGGGCGCGCGGGCTCGCGGGGTGGCGGGCTCGCGGGGTGGCGATGCGGTGCGTGACGTCGTGAGCGACGCCGTAGGTGATGACTATCTGTGTACCAGGGCGTGAACAGCAGGGCCATCCCGTTCACGCAGAGTGTCCGGAAGCGACCGTATCGTTATGCTCAAACTTCGCTCAGATGTGGTGACTCCCCGTCGCCCCGATCTCTAGTGTCCTCCCCAACCGAGCAGGACGGAGCAGGAGCCGATGAGCGGAGTGTCAGTGACCAAGGGTTCGGAGAACGCCGTACCGGCCACGGACGACCTGGTCGTGCTGTCCGACGTGAACAAGCACTTCGGCGCGCTGCACGTGCTGCAGGACATCGACCTGACGATCCACCGGGGCGAGGTCGTGGTGGTCATCGGGCCGTCCGGGTCCGGCAAGTCCACGCTGTGCCGCACGATCAACCGGCTGGAGACGATCGACTCCGGCAGCATCACCATCGACGGCCGGCCGCTGCCCCAGGAGGGCAGGGAGCTGGCACGGCTGCGGTCCGACGTCGGCATGGTCTTCCAGTCCTTCAACCTCTTCGCGCACAAGACGGTGCTCGAGAACGTGATGCTGGGCCAGGTCAAGGTCCGCCGGACGGAGGAGAAGGCGGCGGAGGCCAAGGCCCGCGCACTGCTCGACCGGGTCGGCGTCGGCACCCAGGCCGACAAGTACCCGGCGCAGCTCTCCGGCGGTCAGCAGCAGCGCGTGGCGATCGCCCGCGCGCTCGCCATGGACCCGAAGGTCATCCTGTTCGACGAGCCGACCTCGGCGCTCGACCCGGAGATGATCAACGAGGTCCTGGAGGTCATGCAGCAGCTGGCCCAGGAAGGCATGACGATGGTCGTCGTCACGCACGAGATGGGCTTCGCCCGCTCCGCCGCCAACCGCGTGGTGTTCATGGCCGACGGCAGGATCGTGGAACAGGCCAGCCCCGACGAGTTCTTCAGCAACCCGCGCAGCGACCGCGCCAAGGACTTCCTCTCGAAGATCCTGCACCACTGAGGCGCGACGCCCGGATCGCCACGGCGCCCGGAACTCCTTAGTGACAGCGAGCAACTTGCTGCACACTGACGATCAACCAACCACGACCTGAGGGATGTTCACGATGAAGCTCCGCAAGACCGCGGCCGTGGCCGTCGCCGTGCTCGCACTGACCGCGACCGCCTGTGGCGGCAAGGAGGGCTCGGCCGGCGACAAGCCCGCCACCAAGCCCGGTGACGCCGGCGCCCCCAAGCTCCCCACGTACACCGTGGCGAGCGGCGTGACCCTGGACTCGGCGACCTTCAAGAAGGCCAAGGAGCGCGGCAAGCTGATCATCGGCTCCAAGGCCGACCAGCCGTACCTCGGCTTCGAGGACCAGGCGACGAAGAAGCGCTCCGGCTTCGACATCGAGATCGCCAAGATGATCGCCGCCGACCTGGGCTTCTCCGAGGACCAGATCGAGTGGAAGACGGTCGACTCCAAGCTCCGCGAGACCGCCATCTCCACCGGCCAGGTCGACTACTACGTCGGCACCTACACGATCAACGACAAGCGCAAGGCGCAGGTCGGCTTCGCGGGCCCGTACTACCAGGCCGGCGCCGACCTCCTGGTCCGCAAGGACGAGACCGCGATCACCGGACCGGAGACCCTGAAGGGCAAGAAGGTCTGCTCGATCACGGGCTCGACCCCGCTCCAGGAGATCAAGAAGCCGCAGTACGGCGCGGAGACCGTCGAGCTCGGCAAGTACTCCGACTGCGTGCAGCAGCTGCTCACCAAGCAGGTCGACGCCGTCACCACCGACGACTCGATCCTCAAGGGCTACGCGGCCGCCAACGCCGGCAAGCTCAAGGTCATCGGCAAGCCGTTCACCAAGGAGCCGTACGGCATCGGCATGAACAAGGACGACAAGGTCCTGCGCGACAAGGTGAGCGACATCCTGGAGACGCACCAGAAGGACGGCACCTACAAGAAGATCTACGAGGCCACCCTCGGCCTCTCGGGCTCGGCCTACACCGAGCCGCCGGCGCTCGTCCGCTACTGATCCACGCGATCCGCTGATCCGGCGTGAGCGCCCCGTAGCCCCGCCCCCTCCCCTCGGGGCTGCGGGGCGCCCCGCCCCCCTGCCCGTACGCCCAGGCCCTGCCGTACGCCCTGCCGTACGGCTGCCGCACGCAAGCCCGCCGCCGACTGCCGACGCGGAGTCCTCATGAACGTACTGCTCGACCATTTCGCGGAGTTCCGCAACGGATTCATCGGAACCGTGGAGATCACCGCCGTCAGCTCGGTGATCGCGCTGGTCCTCGGCATCGTCGTGGCCGGCTTCCGGGTCTCCCCCGTCCCCCCGCTGCGCGCCTTCGGCACCGCGTGGGTGACGCTGCTGCGCAACACCCCGCTGACGCTGCTCTTCCTGGTCTTCGTCTTCGTGGTCCCGGAGATCCTCTTCCCGGGCATGAGCTCCTTCCTGCTCGCCTCGCTGGCGCTCGGCTTCTACACCTCGTCCTTCGTGTGCGAGGCCGTCCGCTCCGGCATCAGCACCGTGCCGCTGGGCCAGGCCGAGGCCGCCCGCTCGCTCGGTCTGACCTTCTCCCAGACGCTGCGCCTGATCGTGCTGCCGCAGGCCACCCGCACGGTGCTGCCGCCGCTGAGCTCGATCTTCATCGCGCTGACCAAGAACTCGGCCATCGCGGGCGCCTTCAGCGTCACCGAACTCTTCGGCTGGCAGACGCTGATGAGCGAGCAGGGCTACGCGATCATCCCGATCTTCCTCTGGGTGGCCGCCGCCTACCTCGTCATCACCTTCGCGATCAGCGGTCTCTTCCGTCTCCTGGAGCGCAACATGGAGGTCGCCCGATGAGCGCCAGCGTTCTCTTCGACGCACCCGGCCCCAAGGCCAGGGTCCGCAACCGGATCTACGCGGTCGTCGGCGGCCTCGCGATCCTCGCCCTGCTCGCGGTCAGCGTGATGCGGCTGAGCGACAAGGGGCATCTCGCCCCCGAGATGTGGGACATCTTCAACTACGCGGGCATCCGGCAGAACATCGCCGACGCCCTGCTGGCCACCCTGAAGGCCTTCGGTCTGGCGGCCGTCGGCTCCCTCGTCCTCGGTGTGCTGCTCGCCGTCGCCCGGATGTCCGACCACGCCCCGGTGCGCTGGGTCGCCACCGCCTTCATCGAGGTCTTCCGCTCCATCCCGCTGCTCATCACGATCTTCGCGGTCTGGGTCGCCTTCCTCACCGACTACCCGATGTGGGCGCTCGCCCTCGGCCTGTCGGTCTACAACGGCTGCGTGCAGGCCGAGGTGCTGCGCGCCGGCGTCAACGCGGTGCCGCGCGGCCAGCGCGAGGCGGCCTACGCGCTCGGCATGACCAAGACCCAGGTGATGACCAGCGTCCTGCTGCCGCAGGCGGTCCGGTCGATGCTGCCGACGATCATCAGCCAGCTGGTGGTGACCCTCAAGGACACCTCGCTCGGCTACATGATCCTCTACCCCGAGCTGCTCTACTCGGCCCGGCTGATCGCCTCCAACACCCTGGTCAACGGCCAGTACCCGTACGTCTCCGTGATCGTGGTCTTCGGCACCATCTACATCGCGCTGTGCCTCGCGCTCTCGGCGCTCGCCACCTGGATCGAGCGGCGCGGCAGCCGGGCGAAGACCGGCATCAAGGTCGCCGACCCGGTCGTGACGGCGGTCCTGCCCGCCCAGGCCACCGCGGCGGCGGCGGAGACCGCGGGCCTCGCCGACGGGGCGGTCGCCGGACCGGCCGCGGGACCCGCCGACGGCCCTGGCATCACGAAGAACTGACGGCATGTGACATCATCCGGGGGCAGTGGCGACGCCGCTGCCCCCGCTCACTTGACGCGGGCACCCCCAGTGGGTTGCATACGTTCTGTGATCAAGCTCCGGGCCAGCGCCTCGCGCCGCTGTGCAACCCGCATGACCGTACGGCCTCGCAAGCCTTCAGGAGCCGCGCCGTGGACCCGGTGATCATCGTGGGCGCGGGGCCCGTCGGCCTCGCGCTCTCCCTCGCCCTGGCCGCCCAGGACGTGCCCAGCGTCGTCCTCGACGAGAGCGCCGGCAAGGAGGACCCGCGGCCCGCCCGCACCGTGGTGCTCCGGGCCGACATGGCCGCCCTCCTCGAACGCCTGGGCTGCGCCACCCTGCGTGACGAGGGGGTGCGCTGGGTCGGCTGGCGCTCGATGCGCCGCCGCCAGGAGACCCGGCACGTGCGGCTCGACCTGGGCCTGGGCACCGGCGGCGCCGACGCGGACGGCCCCGACGGCCCGGGCGGCGAGTCCGCGGGACCGGCCGCCCCGCTGCACGTCACCCAGCACGCCCTGGCCCGCGGGCTGCGCGACGCCATCGCCCGCCAGGACCTGATCACCCTGGTCGCCGAGTCCCGGGTCGACACGATCGAGCAGGACGCGCACGGCGTCAGCGCCCACACCCGCGGCCCGGACGGCACCTGGTGGCGCGGCAGCCATCTGGTCGGCTGCGACGGCGCCCGCTCCACCGTGCGCAAGCTGCTCGGCATCCGCTTCCCCGGGCGGACCGCCGTGGAACGGCACGCGGTCGCCGCGCTGCGCACCGAACTCCCCTGGGCCGGCGAGGCCCTGCTGCACCGTCAGCCGCCGTGGCGGGGTGCCGGCGACGAGATCAGCGCCCGGCCGCTGCCCGACGGGGTGTGGCGGATCGACTGGCTGCTGCCGCCGCGCGGCGAACTGGTCACCCCCGACGCGCTCGTCACCCGCATCCGCGACACCCTGGCCGGCTGGTGCGAGGGCGTCACCCCGCCGTACGACCTGATCGACACCGGCGTCTACACCGTGCACCACCGGCTCGCCCGGCGCTGGCGGGCGGACCGGGTCTTCCTCGCCGGCGACGCGGCGCACCTGCTCGGCGCGGTCGGCACCCAGGGCCTCGACGAGGGGCTGCGGGACGTCGACAACCTGGCCTGGAAGCTGGCGTACGCCTGGCACCACCGGGATGCCTCGCCGGTGCTGCTGGACAGCTACCAGAGCGAGCGCCGGGCGGCCGTCGCCGGTCTGCTGCGCGCGGCCGACCAGGCCCTTCCGGTGCTACGGGGCGGCGGGGGGCTGCGCACGATCCTGCCCGGCGGCGGCCGGAGCCACGACATCCTGCTCACCGACGGGCATCTGGGCCGCGGCCCGCTGGGCGCACTGCCCGCCTACCCGCACTCGCCGCTTGCGCCCGAGCCGACCGAGGGCCGGATCCCGGTGGGCACCCCGGACGGCGGTCCGGTCGAGGACGTCCGGGTGACCGCTCCCGACGGCACCACGGTACGGCTCCGCGACCGCCTCGGACAGGGCCGGCTCCTCGTCCTCCTGGTCGCCCCCGGCACCGGGGTGTGGGACCGGCGGCACTGGGTGAGCGCGGGCGTGATGCCCAGGCTCGCCGAGGCCGTGGACGCCCTGCCCGCCCCGGCCGAGCTCCTGGTCACCGAGGCCTACCCGGGCGCCCCGGCCCACGCGGTGCTCCTGGTCCGCCCGGACGGGCACCTGGCCGCCGCCTTCGCCGGGGTGCGCCCGGAGGAGCTGCACGCGGCCGCCGACGCGGTACGGGGCGGGGAGCCGGACCCGGCGGACGCCGCGGCGGACACGCCGGCCGACACCGCCCGTACCGCGGACGTCAATTGACCCCGACCGGGGTGCGTGGTGTACTCCGGAGCGTGACCGACACCGATGTGCGCCTGTGGCGGAGGGTCCATATGGACCTGATCCGCTACGCGGGCTGCGTGTGTCGTCCGTCCTGCTGAATTCGCCTCCCCTCTGACGGCTTTCGCGCGCGCCCCGGCCGGGCCCGCGCGTTCTCGCGAACCCCAGGACGGTCCCCCGTGCCTCAGACACAGCACGCCTCCGCGCCCGTTTCCTCCTCCGCCCCGGTCTCCTCCTCGGCTCCGACCGAGGCCGAACTCCTCGACTTCGTCCGGCGCACCGCCGCCGACGCCGCCCTCGTCCTCTCGCTCCCGCTGGATCCGGAGGGCCGCACCTGGGTGCGGCTCGACGGTCCGGGCGGCAGCGAGGCCTGGCTGATCGGCTGGCCCCCGGGCACCGGGACCGGCTGGCACGACCACGCCGAGTCGCTGGGCGCCTTCGCCACCGCGCGCGGCGTCCTGCGGGAGAACTCGCTGGCCGTGCGCCTCCCGGCGGGCGGCTGGAAGACCCTCGAACTCACCGACGACGTGGATCGCAGCCGGGCCCTCCCGGCCGGCCGGGGCCGTGCCTTCGGCCACCACCACGTGCACGAGGTGCTCAACGAGTCCCCCGTCGAGCACGCGGTCTCGGTGCACGCCTACTACCCGCCGCTGCCCCTGATCCGCCGCTTCAGCCGCACCGGCCCGGTGCTGCGCCTGGAGCAGGTCGAGCGTCCGGAGGACTGGCAGTGAGCATCGGCATCGACGCCCTGTTGGAGCGTGTACGGGCCGGGCTCGACCGGCTCGATCCCCGCACCGCCCACGCGGCCTGGCGGGCGGGCGACGCCCTGCTCGTCGACACCCGCTACGCGGCCCTGCGCGAGCGCGACGGTCTGGTCCCGGGCGCGCTGGTGGTGGAGCGCAACGAGCTGGAGTGGCGGCTCGACCCCCTGGGCAGCCACCGCGCCCCTGAGGCGGACAGCCACGACCTGCGGATCGTGGTCCTCTGCAACGAGGGCTACGCCTCCTCCCTCGCCGCCGAGTCACTCCGTCGGCTCGGCCTCCACCGCGCGACGGACGTCATCGGCGGCTTCCAGGCCTGGAAGGCGGCGGGCCTCCCGGTCCTCCTCCCCACGCCCCGCCCGGAGGAGGGGCCTGTGGACCCGACCCACTGACGCCGGGGGCGGCAGGCGGCGGCCCCGCCTCGCCCATGCCCGCTAGAAGGTCTCGTCCAGGCCGTCGGTGTCCTCGCCCTCGGCCTCCAGGGCCTGGCGGACCACCCGTAGGGCCATGCCCTCCGGGTAGCCCTTGCGGGCCAGCATGCCGGCGAGGCGCCGCAGTCGCCGGTCGCGCTCCAGACCTCGGGTGGCCCGCAGCTTGCGGTCGACCAGCTCGCGGGCGCGGACCTCCTCCTGGTCGGAGTCGAGCTGCTCGACCGCCTCCTGGATCAGGGTGGGGTCGACGCCCTTGGTGCGCAGCTCCCGGGCGAGCGCGCGGCGGGCGAGGCCCCGGCCGTGGTGCCGGGACTCGACCCAGGCCCCGGCGAAGGCGGCGTCGTCGATGAGTCCGACGTCCTCGAACCGGGAGAGCACCTCGTCGGCTATCTCGTCGGGCACCTCCCGCTTGCGCAGGGCGTCGGCGAGCTGCTTGCGGGTGCGGGGGGTCCCGGTGAGCAGGCGCAGGCAGATCGCCCGCGCCCGCTCAGCCGGATCCTGGGACGACAGCTCCTTCTCGGCCCTCGACGAGGCGGGGCTGTCGTCCGGCCATTCGGTGCGACCGGTCACCGGGTCAGCTCTTGGCCGCGGTGGCCTTGGTCGCCTTGGCGGCCTTCGCCGGAGCCGGGACGGCCTTGGCCGCGTCGTCGGCGCCCGCGGCGTCGGTGCCGCCCGCCGCGTCCGCGC
Organism: Streptomyces sp. NPDC051909; assembly: GCF_040681095.1. Taxonomy (NCBI): domain Bacteria; kingdom Bacillati; phylum Actinomycetota; class Actinomycetes; order Kitasatosporales; family Streptomycetaceae; genus Streptomyces; species Streptomyces sp. NPDC051909. The sequence goes on from NZ_JBFAYA010000035.1 coordinate 17,465, forward strand.
CCGGCTCGGCCGAGGGCTCCTCGGGCCGGACGCCGACGCCCAGCTTCTCCTTGATCTTCTTCTCGATCTCGTTGGCGAGGTCGGGGTTGTCCTTCAGGAAGTTGCGGGCGTTCTCCTTGCCCTGGCCGAGCTGGTCGCCCTCGTAGGTGTACCAGGCACCGGCCTTGCGGACGAAGCCGTGCTCGACGCCCATGTCGATCAGGCCGCCCTCGCGGCTGATGCCCTGGCCGTAGAGGATGTCGAACTCGGCCTGCTTGAACGGCGGCGCGACCTTGTTCTTGACGACCTTGCAGCGGGTGCGGTTGCCGACCGCCTCGGTGCCGTCCTTCAGGGTCTCGATGCGGCGGATGTCGATGCGCACCGAGGCGTAGAACTTCAGGGCGCGGCCACCGGTCGTGGTCTCCGGCGAGCCGAACATGACGCCGATCTTCTCGCGGAGCTGGTTGATGAAGATGGCGGTGGTCTTGGACTGGTTGAGCGCGCTGGTGATCTTCCGGAGCGCCTGGCTCATCAGTCGGGCCTGGAGGCCGACGTGCGAGTCGCCCATCTCGCCCTCGATCTCCGCGCGCGGGACGAGCGCGGCGACGGAGTCGATGACGATGAGGTCGAGGGCGCCGGAACGGACCAGCATGTCGACGATCTCGAGGGCCTGCTCACCGTTGTCCGGCTGGGACAGGATGAGGTTGTCGACGTCGACGCCCAGCTTGCGGGCGTACTCCGGGTCGAGGGCGTGCTCGGCGTCCACGAAGGCCACCTGGCCGCCGGCCTTCTGCGCGTTGGCCACGGCGTGCAGGGTCAGGGTCGTCTTGCCGGAGGACTCCGGGCCGTAGATCTCGACGACACGGCCGCGCGGCAGGCCGCCGACGCCGAGGGCGACGTCGAGGGCGGTCGACCCGGTCGGAATGACCTCGATCGGCTCCCGCGAGCGCTCGCCCATGCGCATGACGGCACCCTTGCCGAATTGCCGTTCAATCTGTGCGAGCGCGGCGTCGAGCGCCTTCTCGCGGTCGGTTCCTGCCATGGGTTCCACCCGGTTTGCTTGAGTCGATCGCTTCATGGGAAAGACGCTAACCCCTGCCACTGACAACGGGCCCCGACGTCCCTTCCAGCCTGTGGAAAACCCGGCGACAACCCCGTGTTCCCAAGGCCCTGCACTTCCATGAGAATGGATGTTCGATTTTTGTGTCAAGCGCACCACGCCGGTGTCCCGCAAGGGCGCCGAGCCCGTGCCTATGCTTCGGAACATGCCCATCGGCCTCCGGTCGCGCGACCTCCGCGACGCTCTCGTGGCGCTCGCCGTGTTCCTCGTCACGGCGGTCTGGACCCTGGTCGTGGCGCACTACGAACCGGAGCCGGCCGGGCGCACCGCACTCGGCTGGGCACTGATCGTGACCGGCTGCGGCGCGCTGGCGCTGCGCCGCCGCCGGCCCGTGGCGGTCGCCGTGGTCACGCTCCTTGCGTGCGCCGTCTACTACCCGCTGTCCGCCCAGGACGGTCCGCTCCTCATCGCCTTCGCGGTCGCCCTCTACACCACCGCCGCCGAGGGCCGGTTCGCCGCCGCCGTCGCGCTGGCGGCCGTGACGCTGCTCGCGGTCGGCCTCGGCGAGATCCGGCAGCGGCCGGGGCACCGGCAGATCGACGACACCTCGCTCGCGATGATGGCCGGCTGGCTGATCAGCCTGGTCGCGGTCGGCCGCGCCCAGCGCAACCGGGTCGCCTATCTGCGCGAGGTGGAGCAGCGCGCCCTCGCCGCCGAACGGGAGCAGGAGGCCCGGGCCCGGCAGAGTGCCACCGAGGAGCGGCTGCGGATCGCCCGCGAGGTGCACGACATCCTCGGCCACAGCATCTCGCTGATCAACGTGCAGTCCGGCGCCGCGCTGCACCGGCTCGGCAAGAAGCCCGCCGCCGCACAGGGCCTGGCCACCGCCGAGGAGGCGCTGCGGGCCGTGCGGGACACCAGCAAGGAGGCCCTGCGCGAGCTGCGCGCCACGCTCGGGGTGCTGCGCCGGGCCGGCGAGGCGGCGCCGACCGCGCCGGCCTCCGGGCTCGCGCTGCTGCCGGAGCTGGTGGAGCGGGCCGCGAGCGCCGGCCTGGAGGTGCGCACCCGGGTCGGGGGGACGCCGGTGCCGCTGCCACCGCCGCTCGACCTCGCCGCGTACCGGATCGTGCAGGAGTCGCTGACCAACGTCACCCGGCACGCGGACGCCCGCTCGGTGCTCGTGGCGCTCGACTGGGATGCGGACGCGCTCCGGCTGCGCGTCGAGGACGACGGCGGAGGCGCGCCCGGCGACCGGCCGCCGGGCAGCGGCATCCGGGGCATGGCCGAGCGGGCCCGCGCCTTCGGCGGCGAGCTGACGGCCCGTAACATTCCCGGCGGCTTCCGGGTCGACGCCCGGCTCCCGTTCCCACCGTCCGCGCCCACGTCCGCGCCCGCGCCCGAACCCGCTCCCGAGGGGGACCCCGCATGATCCGTGTCGTGCTCGCCGACGACCAGACCCTGGTCCGGGCCGGCTTCCGCTCGATCCTGGCCGACGAGGACGACATCGAGGTGGTCGGGGAGGCCGCGGACGGCGAGCGGGCGGTGGCGCTCGCCCGCGAGCTGCGCCCGGACGTGGTCCTGATGGATGTCCGGATGCCGGTCCTGGACGGCCTGGAGGCCACCCGCCGGATCACGGCGGACCCCGTCCTCGAAGGGGTGCGGGTGGTCATCCTCACCACGTTCGACGTCGACGACTACGTGTACGGGGCGCTGCGCGCCGGCGCGAGCGGCTTCCTGGTGAAGGACACCGAGCCGGAGGAGCTGCTGCACGGGGTGCGGGTGGTGGCGCGCGGCGACGCGCTGCTCGCCCCGGCGGTGACCCGTCGGCTGATCGCCGAGTTCGCGGGCCGCGCGCCCCGCCCGGACCCGAGCCCCCGGCTCAACGCGCTGACCGAGCGGGAGCGGGAGGTCATGGGCCTGGTCGGGGCCGGGCTCTCCAACGACGAGATCGCCCGGCGCCTCGTGCTCTCCCCCGCGACGGCCAAGACCCATGTCAGCCGGATCATGACCAAGCTGGACGTGCGGGACCGGGCGCAGCTGGTGATCCTGGCGTACGAGTCGGGGATGATCACCCCCGGCTGGCTGGCCTGACGGTCCCCTAGGGGTCGCGACCAGGCGGCCGCAACCCCTGGGGTACGCGCCCGGGCGGGGCCGCGACCCGCGGGGTAGGACCGGTGTCCACCGGCGGGCGACGCGGCGCCCATGGCCGTACGCCGACGCTGGACGCGTGAACCCGGACGTACTCGATCTCGCGCGGCTGCAGTTCGCCCTCACCGCGGGCGGACACTTCCTCTTCGTCGCCCTCACCCTGGGGCTCGCGACGGTCGTCGCGGTGCTCCAGACCCGGGCGACCTTCTCCGGCAGACCGCTGGACGCGCGTCTGGTGCGCTTCTGGGGTCAGCTGTACGTGATCAACTACGCGGTCGGGATCGTCACCGGCATCGTGATGGAGTTCCAGTTCGGCATGAGCTGGAGCGGGCTCACCCACTACGCGGGGAACGTCTTCGGCGCCTCGCTCGCGGTGGAGACGATCGTGGCCTTCTTCGCCGAGTCGACCTTCCTCGGCCTGTGGATCTTCGGCTGGCACCGGCTGAACCGCTGGGTGCATCTGGCCGCGATCTGGATCGTGGCGCTCACCGCGTATCTCTCCGCCTACTGGATCCTGGTCTCCAACGGCTTCCTCAACCACCCCGTCGGTCACTGCACGGTGGACGGGGTGCTCGTCCTGGACGATCCCGTGGCCGTGCTCACCAACCCGTCCGCCCTGCTCGCCTTCGGGCACGTGGTGGCCGGGGCGCTGCTCACGGCGGGCTTCTTCATGGCGGGCGTGAGCGCGTACCACCTCTTCCGGCGCTCCCCGGAGTGGGAGTTCTTCGGGCGCAGCCTGCGCATCGGGGTGTTCGTGTCGTTCCCGGCGCTGATGGTGACGGCCGTCTTCGGCGGGCTGCAGTTCTCCGCGCTCAGCACCTTCCAGCCGATGAAGTCGGCGGTGTTCGGGCAGCGGACCGCGGAGATCGCGCGGCTCCAGGCGGACCTGGTCGCCCGCTTCGGCCCCGGGGACTACGTGCCCTCGGCCGCCTTGACCCGCGGCGCCGGGCTGATCATGCTCATCTGCTTCGCCCTGATGATGTACTTCACGTTCGCGGGTTTGATCCTCGCCTGCTTCAGAAGAGCCGTCTTCCGTTTCCGGCTCTGGCACCTCGCTCTGATGGCCGCCGTGCCGCTGCCGTACGTCGCGATGATCAGCGGCTGGGTGTTCCGCGAAGCGGGCCGTCAGCCCTGGGTGGTGTACGGCCTGCTGAAGACCGAGGACGCGGTCTCCGGGCTCTCCCCCGGCGCGATGCGCCTCTCGCTCACCGTGTTCACCACGCTCTTCGTGCTGCTCGCCGTCCTCAACGCCTGGCTGCTCGCCCGGCACGCGCGGCGCGGCCCCGTCGACGCCGGGCTCGGCCATGACGAGCGGGCCGACGGGGACGCGCCGGACCCCGCCGACGCACTGCCCGCCGCCCGCTACTGACTCCTCCGCCCCTGAAAGGAGCCGCCGCCCATGGACACCCTCGCCCTCGCCCTGCTCGCCCTCTTCGCCGCCGGCTGGTTCGTGCTGGGCGGCGCGGACATCGGCACCGGCATGCTCACCCCGTACCTGGGCCGTGACGCCCGGGAGAGACACCTCGTGATCGCCGCGTTCGCGCCGTTCTTCCTGGCGAACGAGGTGTGGCTGGTCGCCCTCGCGGGCGTCCTCGCCGGCTGCTTCCCCGACCTTGAGGGCCGGCTGCTCACCGGCCGGCTCCCGGCGCTCGTCGCGCTGCTCGCCGCCCTGATCGTCCGGGACCTCGGCCTGTGGACCCGCCAGCGCGGCCCCGGTCCGCGCTGGCGGGCGCTGTGCGACGGAGCCGTCACGGCCGGCAGTTGGGGTCTGGCCCTTGCCACCGGCTGGCTGCTCGCGGCGCTGCTCACCGGCCGCCCGTACGAGCCGGCCGGCGGGCCCGTCGCCGTGCTCAGCGCCCTCGCCGTGGCCGCGCTGTTCGCCGCGCACGGCCTGGGCTTCGCCACTCTGCGCCTGACGGGAGTGCCGTACGAGCGGGCCCGGCGGCTCGTCGGCCGGGTGGGGCGCCCCTGGCATCCCTTCGCGCTCACGGCCGTGCTGCTCGCCGGGCTGCCGCTCGCGGCGGGGAGCGCCCTGGCCCCGGGCTCCCACACCGCCGGCCCGGCCACCCTGCGGCTGCTCGTCCCGGTGCTGCTCGCCGTCACGGTGCCGATGCTGGGTGTCCAGGCCTGGATCCGGCGTCTCTTCGGACACCGGGTGACCGGCCCGTCCTATTTCTGAGCGCCCTCCTACTTCTGAGCGCCCTCCGTGCCCGGCGGCGGCCCGGTGTCCGGTTCCGACTGCTCCTTCTTGGCGTGCAGCGCCTTCTGGAGCCGGGCGACGACCGCCTCTCCATAGCGCCGGTGGCCGTGGACGCGGGGGTCGTCGGTGACGTCGTACCGCTTCACATAGGCGCCGAGGAAGGCCTGCAGGGTGGCGACGGCGGGGATGGCGATCAGCGCGCCGACCGCGCCGAGCAGGGCGGTGCCCGCGATCACCGAGCCGAAGGCCACGGCCGGATGGATGTCCACGGTCTTCGAGGTCAGCTTGGGCTGCAGCATGTAGTTCTCGAACTGCTGGTAGACCACGACGAAGACCAGCACCCACAGCGCGTACCAGGGGTCCACGGTGAAGGCGATCAGCATCGGCAGGGCGCCCGCCAGATAGGTGCCGATGGTCGGGATGAACTGCGAGACCAGACCCACCCAGACGGCCAGGGCGGGCGCGTAGGGCACACCCAGGATCTCGAACAGAACGAAGTGCGCGACGCCGGAGATCAGCGCCATCAGTCCGCGCGAGTAGAGGTAGCCGCCGGTCTTGTCGACGGCGATCTCCCAGGCGCGCAGCACCTCGGTCTGCTTGGCCGGCGGGAGCACCGAGCACAGGGCACGGCGCAGCCGGGGCCCGTCGGCGGCGAAGTAGAAGGCGAAGAGGAAGATCGTCAGCAGTTTGAAGAGCCCGCCGAGGAGGGTCGCGGAGACGTCGAGCACACCGGAGGCGCTGTTCTGCACGTACTTCTGCAGCCAGCCGGAGCGCAGCACGCTGTCCTGCACCTCGAGCCGGGACAGCTCGGTGTGGAAGTGCTGGTTGGCCCAGTTGATCAGCGAGTCGAGGTACTTCGGGAAGTTCTCGACCATGTCGACGATCTGGCCCGCGAGCATCGAGCCGAGGAGCACGACGAAGCCGACGCCGGCCACCAGGACGCCGAAGAAGACGATGAAGGTGGCGAGCCCGCGGCGCATCCCGCGCGCCGCCATCCGCCCGACCGCCGGCTCGATGGCGAGCGCCAGGAAGAAGGCCAGCAGGATGTTGACGAGCAGCCCGACGAGCTGGTGGAAGGCCCAGCTGCCGAGCTGGAAGCAGGCGTAGAGGGCCAGCGCGAGCACCAGGGCGCGGGGCAGCCAGCGGGGCATCCGCGACGCCGGACCGCCGGCGGGCGCCGCGCGGTCGGCCGCGGAGGCGGCTGGGACACCCGGGTCGCTGCCGGGGGTGTCGGCGCCCGTGCCGGTATCGGTGCCGGTGAGCTCGTCGGTCTCGTCGATGTCGTCGGGCTTGTCGGGTGTGCCGGTCTTCTCGGTCTCGGCGTTCACGTCAGTCGGGGCCACCCAGCCAGTCTCGCGCACCGCGCGGACATTCCGTCCCGGAGCCGTCACATCATCTGTTCTCGGCAGGCACGCCGACGGCCGCGCAGACCGCCCTCCAGACGTCCTTCGCCTCCCAGCCCGCGTCGAGCGCCTGGTGCACGGTGCGCCCGCCCAGTTCCGTCATCACATGGTCCCGGGCGAAGGACTCCACGTAGGACGAACCGAAGTGTTCGGTCATCCGTTCCCAGAAAATCGTCAACCGCATGACCCCAGTATCCCGCCCGACGAGTGCAGCCCGGTCCGAAGGCCTTGTCAGCGACGCTTTTCCTCCTACCGTCGGAACATGGCCGGAAATCCTCCAGAAATCCCCGCTCCGTCCGCCTCGCAGCCGTCCGCCCTGGCGCGGGCCGAGCAGTTCGTCTGGCTGACTGCCCGCGTGCTCGAACAGCGCAGGTTCGCCTACCACTTCCTGCGCGGCGGCGCGGACCCCGTCGAGACCGCGCTCAGCGCGTACCTCAACGAGGACGGCGGCTACGGCCACGCCCTCGAACCCGATCTGCGCGGACCGGTCAGCCAGCCGCTGCACACCGCCCACGCGCTGCGCGTGCTCGACTCCATCGGCCGCTGCGGCGGGCTGCGGGTCGAGCGGATCTGCCGCTATCTCACCGAGGTGTCCACGCACGACGGCGCCCTGCCCGCCGTCCACCCCTCCCAGCGCGGCTATCCGACGGCCCCGTTCGTGCCGGTCGTCGACGACCCGCCGAGCGAGCTGCTCACCACCGGGCCGGTGGTCGGCCTGCTGCACCGCAACCAGGTCTGGCACGCCTGGCTGTTCCGGGCCACCGAGTTCTGCTGGGCGGCCGTGGACGCGCTGGAGAAGTCGCATCCGTACGAGATCGAGGCCGCCGTCGCCTTCCTCGACGGGGTCCCCGACCGGGCCAGGGCCCAGGCGGCGAGCGACCGTCTCGGACGGCTGGTGCGCGAGCGGGGCCTGGTGGTGCTCGACCCGGACCGCCCCGAGGACTACCCGGTGGCCGAGGGCTACGCGCCGGACGAGCACCACTACGCGTACGACTACGCGCGCGTGCCGGACTCCCTGGCCCGCCGCTGGTTCACCGACGAGGAGATGTCCCGCTCCCTCGACCACCTCGCGGCGGCGCAGCAGGAGGACGGCGGCTGGCCGGTCAACTGGCGGCAGTGGGCCCCGGGCTCCGCCCTGGAGGCCCGGCCGATGGTCACCGTGGAAGCGCTGCGCACGCTCCGCGCGCACGGGCGGGCCATCGGCTGAGGCCGCCCGTCACGGGCCCTCCGGGTCAGCCGGCCAGGGCCCGGACGCCGGCCGTGACCACGACGGCCGCGCCGACGACCACCAGGAAAGGGGCGCGCAGGACGAGGGCGACGGCCGCCGCGGCGAGTCCGGCGGCGCGCGCGTCGACGGTCGGCGCGCCCTGGCTGCTGAAGGTCTGCTGAGCGGTGAGCGCGGCGAGCAGGGCGACCGGGACGAGTGCCGCGAGCCGCCGTACGAGGGGGCGCTCCAGGGTGCCGACGGGCACGAGCAGGCCGAGCAGCTTCACCAGGTAGCAGCCGCCGGCGGTCAGCGCGATGGCGATCCAGACGTTCATCGGGCGTCCTCCTCCTGCTGCGAGTCCTTCGACCGGCCGCGGAAGACGAGCACGGCGGGGGCGGCGAGGGCGGCGGCGAGCACGGGCACGCCGGCCGGGAGGACCGGGAGCAGTCCGAGGCCGAGGAGTACGGCGAGGGCGGCGGTGGCCCGCTCGGTGGTGCTCTTCAGCATCGGTGCGAGCAGTGCGAGGAACACGGCGGGCCCGGCCGCGTCCAGACCCCAGGCATCGGTGTCGCCGATGGCCTCGGCGCCGAGCGCGCCGAGCAGTGTGGTGACGTTCCACAGCACGTAGAGGGTGAGGCCGGTGACGGTGAAGCCGATCCGCGCGGTGCGGCGGTCCGGCTGGGCGAGGGCGACGGCGGTGGTCTCGTCGATCACCCACTGGGCGGCGAACGGGCGGACGAACCGGCGCAGGGCGAGCAGCTGGGACAGACGCAGCCCGTAAAAGGCGTTGCGGGTGCCGAGGAAGAAGGCCCCGGCGGCGGCCGTGAACGGGTTGCCCCCTGCGGCGAGTGCTCCCACCAGCGCGAACTGCGAGGCGCCGGTGAAGACCAGCAGGCTGAGCGCGCAGGTCTGGAGCAGGCTGAGCCCGGCACCCGCCGAGGTCACGCCGAAGGCGAAGCCGGAGAGCCCGACGGCGATCCCGACCCCGAGCGCGTCCCGGACGACGGCGCCGTCGCTCTTCCGGTCGGCCGTCGCGTCGGCTGCTGCCGCGAGGGTCGCCGCTGGTGGGGTTGCTGTCTGTTCTGCCACGTCAGCGACCGTACGGGGCGGTGCGGCGGCCGGTCTTGTACGTTCTTGCGGTCTCAGCGCAGGCCGCGGGCCCGCTGGTAGGCCCCCGGGGGCACCCCGACGCTGCGGGTGAAGTGGCGGTTGAGGTGCGGCTGGTCAGTGAAGCCGACGGCGACGGCGGCCTCCGCCGGGGGCGTGCCCGTGTCCAGGAGGCGGCGGGCCCGCCGGACCCGGGCGTCGGTGAGCCAGGTGTGCGGCGGCATCCCGTACGCGGCGCGGAAGGCCCGCAGCAGCGCGAAGGGGCTGGTGCCGAGCTCGGCGGCGAGCCGTTCCAGGGTCGGCGGGTCGGCCATCCGCTCCTCCAGGGCGGCACGCGCGCGTGCCGCGTCCCGCGCCCCGGCGGCGAGTGGTGCAAGCGGGGTGACCCGGCCGCCGTGGCTGCGCAGCATCCGCGCGGTGACCAGCCGCAGCAGGCTGTCGGCGGCCAGCGCGTTGCCCTCCTCGGCGGCCCGGTGCACGCCGAGGACGAGCCGGGCGGCGTACGGGTCGTCCACGACGGGCTGGGTGAAGCCGGCGTCGCCGCGCAGCGCGAGGGTGTCGGCGGCGATGGCCCGGATCAGTTCGGCGTCGGGGTAGATCGTGCGGTAGGTCCAGCCCTCGGGCACGCCCGCGTGCCCGGTGTGCGGGGTGTCGGGGTTGACCAGCGCGATCTGGCCGGGCGCCGCGTGCACGAGGTCGCTGCCGTAGTGGAAGGCCTCGACGCCCTCGGTGATGGCCGCGAAGACGAAGCTCTCGTGGGTGTGCCGGGAGAAGGTCTTCCGTACGTAGTGCGCGTGCAGCAGGTCCACCCCGGGCAGCCCGGCCGGCCGCCAGTAGCGCGCCCGCTCCCCGGCCCGACCGGAGCCGCCGGCGGGAGCCCCGCTGCGGTCGCCCTCGGCGACGGCGTGCCCACGCGGACCGCCGACACGGCCGCGGCCGCGGGGCCCCGAGGCCGGAGTCCTCCGGTCCTCGTCCCGGTTCGCCGCCGTGCCACCTGCCATTCCTCCATTCTGCGCCACATCCGCAACCCGCCTCGGCCGGGTTTTCCCAGGTCCGGGCGGTTGTCAGTGGCGGGGTGCACGATGGGGGACATGGTCAGGTCCGCACTCGACTCGTTCTCGCCCGCGACCCGGGGCTGGTTCACCGGGGCCTTCCACGCGCCCACCGCCGCACAGGAGGGCGCCTGGAAGGCCATCGGCGCGGGCTCGGACGTGCTCGTCGTGGCGCCGACCGGTTCGGGCAAGACCCTCGCCGCGTTCCTGGCCTCACTCGACCGGCTGGCGGCGGTGCCGCCGCCCGCCGACGCGAAGAAGCGCTGCCGGGTGCTGTACGTGTCGCCGCTGAAGGCGCTCGCCGTCGACGTGGAGCGCAATCTGCGCTCGCCGCTGACCGGCATCCGGCAGGAGTCGGTCCGGCTCGGGCTGCCCGAGCCGGACGTGAAGGTGGGCATCCGGTCCGGCGACACCCCGCCCGCCGAGCGCCGGGCGCTGGCGACCCGGCCGCCGGACATCCTCATCACCACGCCCGAGTCGCTGTTCCTGATGCTGACCTCGGCCACCCGGGACGCCCTCGCGGGCGTGGAGACGGTGATCCTCGACGAGGTCCACGCGGTCGCCGGCACCAAGCGCGGCGCGCATCTCGCGCTCTCCCTGGAGCGGCTCGACGAGCTGCTGCCGCGCCCGGCCCGCCGGATCGGGCTGTCGGCGACGGTGCGGCCGGTGGAGGAGGTGGCCCGCTATCTGTCGCCGCAGCGCAAGGTGGAGATCGTCCAGCCGCCGTCCGGCAAGGAGTTCGACCTGTCGGTGGTCGTGCCGGTCGAGGACATGGGCGAGCTGGGCGGCTCGCCGGCCTCGGAGGGGACCGACGGCGGCGACAAGCCCTCGATCTGGCCGCATGTGGAGGAGCGGATCGCCGACCTGGTGCAGGCGCACCGCTCGACCATCGTCTTCGCCAACTCGCGCCGTCTGGCGGAGCGCCTGTGCAACCGGCTGAACGAGATCGCGTACGAGCGGGCCACCGGCGAGGCCCTGCCCGACGACAAGCCGCCGGCCGAGATCATGGCCCAGTCGGGCGCGGCCCAGGGGGCGCCGCCGCTGCTGGCCCGGGCGCACCACGGCTCGGTGTCCAAGGAGCAGCGCGCCCAGGTCGAGGAGGACCTGAAGGCGGGCCGGCTGCCGGCGGTGGTGGCGACGTCCAGCCTGGAGCTGGGCATCGACATGGGCGCGGTGGACCTGGTGGTGCAGGTCGAGTCGCCGCCCTCGGTCGCCTCCGGGCTCCAGCGGGTGGGCCGCGCGGGACACCAGGTGGGCGCGGTGTCGACGGGCGTGGTCTTCCCGAAGTACCGGGGCGACCTGGTGCAGTCGGCGGTGGTCACCGAGCGGATGCGGTCCGGCTCCATCGAGTCGCTGCGGATCCCGGCGAACCCGCTGGACGTGCTCGCCCAGCAGCTGGTGGCGATGGTCGCGCTGGACTCCTGGCAGGTGGACGACCTGCTGGCGACGGTGCGCCGGGCGGCGCCGTTCGCGGCGCTGCCCGAGTCGGCGTTCACGGCGGTCCTGGACATGCTGGCCGGGCGCTATCCCTCGGACGCCTTCGCCGAGCTGCGCCCGCGCGTGGTGTGGGACCGGGTCGCGGGCACGGTCACCGGACGGCCGGGCGCGCAGCGGCTCGCGGTCACCTCGGGCGGCACGATCCCCGACCGGGGCCTGTTCGGGGTGTTCCTGGCGGGCGCCGACCCGAAGAAGGGCGGCGGACGGGTCGGCGAGCTCGACGAGGAGATGGTGTACGAGTCGCGGGTCGGCGACGTGTTCACGCTGGGCACCACGTCCTGGCGGATCGAGGACATCACCCGTGACCGGGTCCTGGTGTCGCCCGCGCCGGGCGTTCCGGGGCGGCTGCCGTTCTGGAAGGGCGACCAGCTGGGCCGTCCGCTCGAACTGGGCCGGGCGCTCGGCGCGTTCCTGCGCGAGGTGGGGGCCCTCGCGCCGGACGACGCCCGGCTGCGGCTGCTCGCCGCCGGGCTCGACGCCTGGGCGGCGGACAACGTCATCGCGTATCTCGCGGAGCAGCGCGAGGCCTGCGGGCATGTGCCGGACGACCGGACGATCCTGGTGGAGCGGTTCCGTGACGAGCTGGGCGACTGGCGGGTCGTGGTGCACTCCCCGTTCGGCGCGCAGGTGCACGCCCCGTGGGCGCTGGCCCTCGGCGCCCGGCTGGCCGAGCGGTACGGGATGGACGCGCAGGTGATGCACGCCGACGACGGCATCGTGCTGCGGCTGCCGGACGCGGACCTGATGGGTCTCGACCTGCTCGACCAGGAGCCGGTGGATCCGAGCCGGCTCGCCGACACCGTCTTCGACGCCGACCAGGCGCCGGTGGGCGCCGCCGACGTCGCCTTCGACCAGGGTGAGGTCGAGCAGATCGTCACCGACCAGGTCGGCGGCTCCGCGCTGTTCGCCTCCCGCTTCCGGGAGTGCGCGGCACGCGCCCTGCTGCTGCCCAAGCGCAATCCGGGCAAGCGCACCCCGCTGTGGCAGCAGCGCCAGCGCGCGGCGCAACTGCTGCAGGTGGCGAGCGAGTTCGGCTCCTTCCCGATCGTCCTGGAGGCGGTCCGCGAGTGCCTCCAGGACGTCTTCGACGTCCCCGGCCTGCGCGAGCTGATGGGTGACATCGAGTCCCGCCGGGTGCGCCTGGTGGAGGTCACCACCCCGGAGCCGTCCCCGTTCGCCCGCTCCCTGCTCTTCGGCTATGTCGCCCAGTTCCTGTACGAGGGCGACTCGCCGCTCGCCGAGCGCCGGGCCGCGGCCCTGTCCCTGGACTCCCGGTTGCTCGCCGAGCTGCTGGGGCAGGCCGAGCTGCGGGAGCTGCTCGACGCGGACGTCCTGGCCGAGCTCGAGCGGGAGCTCCAGTGGCTGACCGAGGACCGGCGGATCAAGGACGTGGAGGGCGTCGCCGACGCGCTGCGCGTGCTCGGCCCGCTGACCGCGGCCGAGCTGGCCGAGCGGGGCGCCGAGGCAGGCTGGGCCGAGGAGCTGTCCCGGGCCCGGCGCGCGATCCGGGTGCGGATCTCGGGCGCCGACCACTGGGCGGCGATCGAGGACGCGGGCCGGCTGCGGGACGCGCTGGGCACGGCGCTGCCGGTGGGCGTGCCGGAGGCGTTCACGGAGCCGGTGAAGGACCCGCTGGGCGATCTGCTCGCCCGGCACGCCCGCACCCACGGCCCGTTCACCTCCTCCGAGGCCGCCGCCCGCTTCGGCCTCGGCCCGGCGGTCACCGACGGCGCGCTCCAGCGGCTCGCCGCCGCCGGCCGGGTGGTCCAGGGCGAGTTCCACCCCTCGGGCATCGGCCAGGAGTGGTGCGACGCCGCCGTCCTGCGCCGACTGCGCCGCCGCTCCCTGGCCGCTCTGCGGCACGAGCTGGAGCCGGTCCCGCCGGCCGCGCTCGCCACCTTCCTGCCCCAGTGGCAGCACCTGGGGAGCAACAGCCTGCGCGGTATCGACGGCCTGGCCCGGGCCATCGAGCAGCTGCAGGGCGCGCCCGTACCGGCCTCGGCCCTGGAGAAGCTGATCCTGCCGTCCCGGGTGCGGGACTACTCCCCCGCGCTGCTCGACGAGCTGACCACCACAGGCGAGGTGCTGTGGGCGGGCGCCGGGTCCCTGCCCGGCAAGGACGGCTGGATCTCCCTCTATCTCGCGGACGCGGCGCCGCTGCTCCTGCCGCCGCCGCACCCGCTGGAGCTCACCGGGCTGCACGAGTCCGTCCTGGGCGTCCTCTCCGGGGGCTACGGCCTGTTCTTCCGCCAGATCGCCGACCAGGTCCGGGCCACCACGCACCCGGACGCCACCGACCCGCAGCTCGCCGACGTGCTCTGGGACCTGGCCTGGTCCGGGCGGCTCACCAACGACACCCTGGCCCCGCTGCGGTCGCTGCTCGGCTCGGGCCGCACGGCCGGCTCCACGGCGCACCGCGCCCGGCGCACGGTCCCGCGCGGCCGGTACGGGACGCTGAGCGCCGCCGCCCGCCCGGCCTCCCGCACGGGCCCGCCGACGGTGAGCGGCCGCTGGTCGCTGCTGCCGCCACCGGAGCCGGAGCCGACCCACCGGGCGCATGCCCTGGCCCGTACCCTCCTCGACCGGCACGGCGTGGTCACCCGGGGCGCGGTGGCCGCCGAGGGCGTGGAGGGCGGCTTCTCCGCCACGTACCGGATCCTGTCGGCGTTCGAGGACAGCGGGCAGGCCCGCCGCGGCTATGTGGTGGAGGGCCTGGGCGCGGCCCAGTTCGCCATGGACGGGGCGGTGGACCGGCTGCGGGCCGCGGCGAACGCCCGGGACCGGGGCGCCGAGGAGGGCGCGGGCCCGAAGGCGGCGGTCCTGGCGGCGGCCGACCCGGCGAACGCGTACGGGGCGGCCCTGTCCTGGCCCGAGCCGCCCACCGGTGCCGGCCACAAGCCGGGCCGCAAGGCGGGCGCGATGGTGGTCCTGGTCGACGGCGAGCTGACGCTCTACATGGAGCGCGGCGGCAAGACGCTGCTCTCCTGGCCCGCCGAGCCGGACTCCCCGGCGCTTCGAGCCGCCGCGGAGGCGCTGGCGGCCGCGGCCTCGGCCGGCTCGCTGGGCACGGTGACGGTGGAGCGGATCAACGGGGCGACCGCCCTGACCTCCCCGCTCTCCCGCCCCCTGGAGGCGGCAGGCTTCCACGCCACCCCGCGCGGCCTGCGGCTGCGCGCCTGAGCGCGCCGACCCACGCCCGACCGTGGGCGCAGTCCCGGGCCGGCCCGCCCGGGCTCCGGGCGGCACCCGAGCCGTACCGCCCGGACGCGCGCACCCCCGCCCAGACCCGCGACGCCCTGCCGGCGCCCGAGCCCCCGCCCGGACCCGCCCGGACCCCCCGGACCCGCGCACCCCTGGCCGGCACCGCGCACCGCGCCCGGGCGGTCCCGCACAGCCGTGCACCCGCCGCCCGCCCGTGGCGCGGCATCATGAACCCATGCCCGAAGGAGACAGCGTCTGGTTCGCGGCCCGCCGGCTCGACGAGGCCCTCGCCGGTCGGGTGCTGACCCGCTCCGACCTGCGCGTACCCCGCTTCGCGACCGCCGACCTGACCGGCCGCGAGGTCCTCGACGTCACCCCGCGCGGCAAGCATCTGCTCGCCCGGATCGAGGGCGGTCTGACGCTCCACTCCCATCTGCGGATGGACGGCGCCTGGCGGATCCTCCCCACCGGGGAGCGGCCCCGGGGCGGCCCGGCCCACCAGATCCGGGCGATCCTCGGCAACGCCGAGTTCACCGCGTACGGCTACCGGCTGCCGGTCCTGGAGCTGATCCGCACGGCGGAGGAGGCGAAGGCGGTCGGGCATCTCGGCCCTGATCTGCTCGGCCCGGACTGGGACCCGGCGGAGGCGGTGCGCCGGCTGTCCGCCGACCCGGCCCGCAGCCTCGGCGAGGCCCTGCTCGACCAGCGCAATCTCGCGGGTATCGGCAATGTCTACAAGTCGGAGCTGGCGTTCCTGGCCGGGGTCACCCCGTGGCTGCCGGTCGGTGAGCTCGCCGAGGGCGTGCCCGAGCGCCTCGTCGCGACGGCGCACCGCCTTCTGGAGGCGAACAAGGACCGCCCGGGCCACCGCACGACCACGACCGGCCGGACCGGGGAGCGCCTGTACGTGTACGGCCGGGAGGGCCGCCCCTGCCCGCGCTGCGGCGGTCCGGTGCGGCGCGCGGAGCTGGGCGACCGCGTCACGTACTGGTGCCCGGGGTGCCAGCGCGGCCCGGACGGCAAGGACCCTTCACGCTAATTGACGACCCGTCAGATCCGGTCGTACGGTCCAGGCATGACTCTCACAGCCCGCACGGCGTATGACCTCACCGGCCGCACCGCGTTCGTCACCGGCGCGGCGAGCGGCATCGGCCGCGCGACCGCCGTGCTCCTCGCCGAGGCGGGGGCGAGCGTGCACTGCGCCGACCGCGACGAACCGGGCCTGAAGGAGACGGCGGCGCTGATCGCCCGGCAGGGCGGCACCGCGCACCTCCACCCGCTCGACGTCGCGGACCGGGCCACCCTCGCCGCCGCCGTACGCGCCGCGGGTCCGGTGCACGTGATGGCCGCGGTCGCCGGGATCATGCACACCGGCAGCGTCCTGGAGACCCGTGACGAGGACCTCGACCGGATCCTCTCGGTGAACTTCAAGGGCGTCCTGTACGCCTGCCAGGAGGCCGCCCGCTCGATGATCGAGCACCGGATACCGGGCTCGATCGTCACCATGGCCTCCGGCGCCATGGACACCGCGAGCCCGGGGCTGCTCTGCTACAGCGTCGCCAAGGCGGCCGTGGTGCAGCTGACCAAGACCCTGGCGGCCGAGGTCGGCCGGCACGGCATCCGGGTGAACGCGGTCGCCCCGGGCTGGGTGCGCACCCCGATGACGGACCGCCACGAGCCGGCCGCCCAGGAGCAGGCCGAGGCGGCGATGGTCCGGGTGTCCCCGCTGGGCCGGGTCGGCGAGCCGGCCGACGTCGCCCACGCGGTGCTCCATCTGGCGTGCGACGCCTCGTCGTTCACGACGGGTCAGATCCTGCGCCCCAACGGCGGCGTCGCGATGCCCTGGTGAGCCGTGCCCTGGCGCCCCCGCGGCGCCGTGACGAGGCGGCCACGTGCACCGGCAACAGGCTCAGCCCCCAGCCGCCCGCGGCCACCGCCCCCTCGACCGGCCCTGCCTCCCCCGGCACCAGCAGCAGGCGCACCACCGCCCACCACCAGAGCCCACCGGCCACCAGTCCGGCCGCGACCAGCATGAGCGTCACCAGCGGAACCCGTCGCCGTACCATGGCCGCCTCCTCCGGTCGACGCTAGTCCCGCAGGATCACCCTGCGGGAGGGCGCACAGGAGGCAGACCCGGCGCACGGGACACGCACGGCCCCGGCGCCAGTCTCACCCGTACGGGCCGGGGCCGCATCCAGAGGGACAAGGGAAAAGCCCCGGCCGGCGCCCCGCGGGGTACCGACCGGGGCTTCGCCCCACACTTCCTTGCGTACTTCCTTGCGTACCGCGTTTCGTGCTGCGCTTCGTGCTGCCGCTCGGCTCAGGCCGCGACGACGTCGACCGCCTCGGCGGGCGCCTTGATGGTCACCCGCTCGGTGGGCACACCGGCCACCGACGTCACCGACACCGAATTGAGCATCGGCCGCACCGGCGCCGGCACCGGTTCGCTCGCCGCTGCCGACTCGGCCAGTTCGGCCAGCGACAGCTCGTCGCTCACTTCACGCATGAGCTCGGACATCCGTACGTCCAGCGCGTCGCAGATCGCGGAGAGCAGCTCGGAGGAAGCCTCCTTCTGCCCCCGCTCCACCTCGGAGAGATAGCCGAGTGAGACTCGGGCGGACGAGGAGACTTCGCGCAGAGTACGGCCCTGGCGCTGGCGCTGCCGACGCAGCACGTCACCCAGCAGGCGACGGAGCAGAATCATCGGTGGCTCCCTCCTCGGACCGCGTAGCCGCATCCTTCACGCCCCACCGTACCGCCTCGCGCCGCGGCCGTGCGGGGAGCGATGTCGTGTTCACTCATGGCTGCAAACATCAATCTCCCCCGTTCTGTTCCGTATCCTGTGCCCGCGCATTTTCCGAGTGTTCGTCGCGAAGCAGTTCACACAGCAATTCGAGCACGCTCCGTACACTCTCTCTACGGATTTCCGCTCGGTCGCCGTTCAACCGCAACGCGGCCACCTTCCCCGCCCGGGCCGCCCCCGTGGCCTCGCGCCCGGGACCGGCGACGGCCACGTACACCGTGCCCACCGGCTGCCCGTCCTGCGGTTCCGGACCCGCGACACCGGTGGTCGCGATGCCCCAGTCGGCGCCGAGCCGGGCCCGCACACCGGCCGCCATCTGCAGCGCGACCTCGGGGTCGACCGCCCCGCGCTCGGCCAGAAGGGTGCCGTCCACCCCGAGGAGCTGCTCCTTCAGGGGCGTGGCGTAGGCCGTGACGGAGCCGCGGAAGGACTTCGAGGCGCCGGGGACGCCGGTGAGCTCCGCGGCCACCAGACCGCCCGTGAGGGACTCGGCGACGGCCAGCGTGTGACCACGCAGCGCGAGCAGTTCGAGCACCCGGGCGGCGCCGCTCATCGTGACTCGGTCCCCGCGCCCGTCGTCGCGGCCGCCTCGGCGGCCTTCGCGGCCCGTTCCTCGGCGAGCCCCCTGCGGCGCAGGACCACCGCCTGTCGAACGTAATCCAGACCGGTGACGACCGTCAGCACGACGGCGACCGCCATCACCCACCAGCGCAGGGTGGCGAGTGGACCGACGAGCGCGAGCACGTACATGCCGACCGCCGTGCCCTGCGCGAGGGTCTTCATCTTCCCGCCGCGGCTGGCCGGGATGACCCCGTGCCGGATCACCCAGAACCGCATCAGGGTGATGCCGAGCTCCCGGGCGAGGATCACCGCCGTCACCCACCACGGCAGGTCGCCGAGATAGGACAGCGAGATGAGACCGGCCGCCATGATCGCCTTGTCGGCGATCGGGTCGGCGATCTTCCCGAAGTCGGTGACCAGGTTGTACGTGCGGGCCAGGTGACCGTCGAAGACGTCGGTGATCATGGCGACGGCGAAGGCCGCCCACGCCCAGGCGCGCCAGGCCGGGTCGTGGCCGCCGTCCTGGAAGAGCAGCACCACGAAGCCGGGCACGAGGACCAGGCGGACCATGGTGAGGATGTTCGCGATGTTCCAGAGACTGGCCTGGTTGACGGCCGCAGCCCCCAGCTTGCCGCGGGGCGCCGGCCTGCCACCGGTCCCGCCCGTCGCGGATGCCGGGACTCCGGTCATCTGCCCGCCTCCTCGATAAGGCACTCCGCCACCAGGTCGACGCCCTCGGTGGCGACGACCTCGGCCCTGACCATACGTCCCAGGGCCAGGTCGGCGTCGTCGGCCGAGTCCATGGTGAGGATCACCTGGCCGTCCGTCTCCGGCGCCTGGTGCGCCGCGCGGCCGATCCAGCCGTCCTCCTCGTCGAAGGATTCGACCAGTACTTCCAGGGTCTCGCCGATCCGCTCCTCCGCGCGCTGGGCGGTGAGCTCCTCGGCGAGCCGGGACAGGTGGGCGAGCCGCTCGTCGACGACGTCCTGGTCGAGCTTGTGCTCGTACGTGGCGGCCTCGGTGCCGTCCTCGTCGGAGTAGCCGAAGACGCCGATGGCGTCGAGCCGGGCGTGCGTGACGAAGCGTTCCAGCTCCTTGAAGTCCGCCTCGGTCTCGCCGGGGAAGCCGACGATGAAGTTGGACCGGGCACCGGCCTGCGGCGCCTTGGAGCGGATGGTGTCCAGCAGCTCCAGGAAGCGGTCGGTGTCGCCGAAGCGGCGCATCGCCCGCAGCACGTCCGGCGCGCTGTGCTGGAAGGACAGGTCGAAGTACGGCACGACCTTCTCGGTCGAGGTCAGCACGTCGATCAGGCCGGGGCGCATCTCGGCGGGCTGGAGGTAGCTGACCCGGACCCGCTCGATGCCGTCGACGGCCGCGAGCTCGGGCAGCAGGCTCTCCAGGAGACGGATGTCGCCCAGGTCCTTGCCGTAGGAGGTGTTGTTCTCGGAGACCAGCATGATCTCCTTGACGCCCTGCTCGGCGAGCCAGCGGGTCTCGTTCAGCACGTCCGAGGGGCGGCGCGAGACGAAGGAGCCGCGGAAGGACGGGATGGCGCAGAAGGAGCAGCGGCGGTCGCAGCCGGAGGCCAGCTTCACGGAGGCGACCGGGCTGGTGTCCAGGCGGCGGCGCAGCGGCGCGCGCGGCCCGGAGGCGGGGGCGAGGCCCTCGGGCAGATCCGTCAGGTCGGCGGCCGCCTCCTCGGCGGCCGCGGGCGCCTCGGCGCCGTCGCCGTGTCCGGGCAGGGCCACGGACGCGGCGGCCTGCTGGCGCTCCACCGGCGACAGCGGCAGCAGCTTGCGCCGGTCGCGGGGGGCGTGCGCCTCGACGCTGCCGCCGCTGAGGATGGTCTGGAGGCGGCTGGAGATGTCCGCGTAGTCGTCGAAGCCGAGCACTCCGTCGGCCTCGGGCAGCGCGTCGGCGAGCTCCTTGCCGTAGCGCTCGGCCATGCAGCCGACGGCGACGACGGCCTGGGTCTTGCCGTGGTCCTTCAGATCATTGGCTTCGAGGAGGGCGTCGACGGAGTCCTTCTTGGCGGCCTCGACGAATCCACAGGTGTTGACGACGGCGACATCCGCGTCCTCGGCGTTCTCGACGAGCTCCCAGCCGTCCGCTGCCAAGCGGCCTGCGAGCTCCTCCGAGTCCACCTCGTTACGGGCGCAGCCAAGAGTGACAAGGGCGACGGTACGGCGTTCGGGCATGGACTCAAGACTACTTCGTCCCGGCCGTACCTCCGTCGCGCAGGGTTCACCTGCGCGACGGCCGTCACACACGGTGGCGGAGGCCGGCGGGAGACCGGCCGGGGGTCAGCCGGCCTGCGGGTCGCCCTTGGTGTACGACAGGCGCTCGACCTGACCGGACTCGAAGGAGTCCTCGACCTTCTTGCCGTTGACGTAGAGCTCGATCGGCCCGGCGTTGCCGAGGATGAGATCGATCCGCTCGTCGTCCTGGAAGGTCTTGGACTCGCCCGCGAGGAGGAGCCCGTCGAAGAGCAGCTTGCCGTCGTGGGCCTTGGCGGAGATCCAGCTCTTGTCGTCGGTCGCGGTCAGCTTGACGGTGACCTTGTCCAGCGGGGCCGCCGCGATGGCGGACTCGGAGGGCGCGGGCTTGGGGGCGGGCTTGACCGGCTTGGGCTTGGTCGGGGCGGTGGTCTTGGTCGCGGGGGCCGGGCCCTCCGCCGCCGCGCCCGCCTGGCCGGCTCCGTCGTTCCCGTTGAACATGGTGAAGCCGACGAAGCCGACGACGGCGACGATCGCCGCGACCATGGCGGCGGTCCAGTTGGGACGGCGGGGCTCGGGGCGGATCCGCTCCGCCTCGAACAGCGGGGCGGCCGGGGTGGGCGACGGGCGTCCGCCGTGCTCGGCGTCGTACTGCTCGATCAGCGGAGCCGGATCGAGCCCCACGGCGCGCGCGAGCGTGCGGATGTGCCCGCGGGCGTAGACGTCGCCGCCGCAGCGCGAGAAGTCGTCCTCCTCGATCGCGTGCACGATCGGGACGCGCACGCGGGTGGAGGCGCTGACCTCTTCGACGGTGAGACCGGCGGCGACACGGGCCTGCTGCAAGGCACGACCGATCGAATCCCGGTCATCTGCCGGGAAGTTCCGGTCGTCCTCGGGGGATTCGGGGGAGTTGCCGATGGACACGAGAGCGCCTTTCGAGCGTGTAGCCACCTGCTGGATGTTCAGTCTATGGGTGGTACGAAAGGGTGGGGCAACCGGGCGGGCGTGTTTGTACGCCATGAGGCTGGGACAGGGTCCTGTCCTTCCCTCCAACTTGACGTACGCCCAGAGGAAACGGTTGCCCACTTTCCCTTACGAGTGAGTCTCGGCCAGGTCTCGATACCGGTGCACCGCGCTACTCCCCGCCCCGGATCCGGTCGAGCACCTCGTCCAGCTCGTCCGGCTTGACCAGTACGTCGCGGGCCTTGGAGCCCTCGCTCGGCCCCACGATGTTGCGCGACTCCATCAGGTCCATCAGCCGGCCGGCCTTGGCGAAGCCGACGCGCAGCTTGCGCTGGAGCATCGAGGTGGAGCCGAACTGGGTGGAGACGACGAGTTCCGCGGCCTGGCACAGCAGGTCGAGGTCGTCGCCGATCTCCTCGTCGATCTCCTTCTTCTGCTTGGTGCCGACGGTGACGTCGTCCCGGAAGACCGGCGCCATCTGGTCCTTGCAGTGCTGGACGACGGTGGCGACCTCGTGCTCGGTGACGAAGGCGCCCTGCATGCGGACCGGCTTGTTGGCGCCCATCGGCAGGAACAGTCCGTCGCCCTTGCCGATCAGCTTCTCGGCGCCGGGCTGGTCGAGGATGACCCGGCTGTCGGCGAGCGAGGAGGTGGCGAAGGCGAGCCGGGACGGCACGTTCGCCTTGATCAGACCGGTGACGACGTCCACCGAGGGCCGCTGGGTGGCGAGCACCAGGTGGATGCCGGCCGCGCGGGCCAGCTGGGTGATGCGCACGATGGCGTCCTCGACGTCCCTCGGCGCGACCATCATCAGGTCGGCGAGCTCGTCGACGATCACCAGGAGGTACGGATAGGTCTTGAGCTCGCGCTCGCTGCCCGGCGGGAGCTGGACCTTGCCGTCCCGGATGGCCTGGTTGAAGTCGTCGATGTGCCGGAAGCCGAAGGCGGCCAGGTCGTCGTAGCGCAGGTCCATCTCGCGCACCACCCACTGCAGGGCCTCGGCGGCCCGCTTGGGGTTGGTGATGATCGGGGTGATCAGGTGCGGGATGCCCTCGTAGGCGGTGAGCTCGACCCGCTTGGGGTCGACGAGCACCATCCGGACGTCCTCCGGGGTCGCTCTTATCATCACCGAGGTGATCAGGCAGTTGATGCAGGACGACTTGCCGGAGCCGGTCGCGCCGGCCACCAGGATGTGCGGCATCTTCGCCAGGTTGGCCATCACGTAGCCGCCCTCGACGTCCTTGCCGAGCGCCACCAGCATCGGGTGGTCGTCCTCGGCGGCCTCGGCCAGACGCAGCACGTCGCCGAGGTTGACCATCTCGCGGTCGGTGTTGGGGATCTCGATGCCGACCGCGGACTTGCCGGGGATCGGCGAGATGATCCGCACGTCGGGGCTGGCCACGGCGTACGCGATGTTCTTGGTGAGCGCGGTGATCTTCTCGACCTTGACGGCCGGGCCGAGCTCGACCTCGTAGCGGGTGACCGTCGGGCCGCGGGTGAAGCCGGTGACGGCCGCGTCGACCTTGAACTCGGCGAAGACGTTGGTGAGCGACTCGACGATGGCGTCGTTGGCGGCGCTGCGGGTCTTGCCGGGGCCGCCGCGCTCCAGGAGGTCCATGGAGGGCAGGGAGTACGTGATGTCGCCGGAGAGCTGGAGCTGTTCGGCCCGCGGCGGCAGGTCGGTCGGCTCGGGCGCCGGCTTGGTGAGGTCGGGCACGCCGCCGCCGGACCGGTCGCGGGCGGCGCCGCGGGCGGTGGGCACGGACGCCGCCTCCGGGGCCTCGGGCTGCGCGTCGGCGGCCGAGGCGGCCACGGCGGCGGCCCGCTCGGCGGTGACGTCCCGGGTGAGGTCGGCGACCAGCGGGGACGGCGGCATGCCGTTGAGGACGGCGCCGTCGAGCGCGGCGGCCGCGGCGGCGGCCACGTCGACCGGGTCGAGTCCGGTGGTGTCGAAGGAGGACGCGGACGGGGTGGTACGGCCCCGCCGGCCGCGCCGCTCCAGGGCGGCGGCCTCGGCCCGGTCGGGGTCGTAGTCCGGGCCCGCACCGGGGGCGCGCCGGCGCACGGGCCGGGCGGTGCGCGGCGCGTCCTCGCGCCACTCGTCGTCGTAGTCCTGCGCCCCGCCGGCCTCCTCGGGCCCGTACTCCGGCTCGACCAGGCCGAGCCGGGCGCCGAGCGCGCGCAGCCGCTGCGGGATGGCGTTGACGGGGGTGGCGGTGACGACGAGCAGCCCGAAGATCGTGAGCAGGACGAGCAGCGGCACCGCCAGGACCTCGCCCATCATGAAGATCAGCGGCTTGGAGGCGGCCCAGCCGATGAGCCCGCCGGCGTCCTGCATGGCCTTGGTGCCGTCACCGCGGCCGGGCGAGCCGCAGGCGATGTGCACCTGTCCGAGCACGCCGATGACCAGCGCGGACAGGCCGATCACGATCCGGCCGTTGGCCTCCGGCTTCTCCGGATAGAGGATCAGCCGTACGCCGATGGCGCCGAGCAGCAGGGGCACGAGCAGGTCGAGCCGGCCGAAGGAGCCGGTGACCAGCATCTCGACCAGATCGCCGACCGGGCCGCGCAGATTCGACCAGGTTCCGGCGGCGACGATCAGGGCGACGCCGAGCAGCAGCAGGGCGAGGCCGTCCTTGCGGTGGGCCGGGTCGAGGCCCTTGGCGCCCCGCCCTATCCCCCGGAACATCGCCCCCACGGCGTGCGCGAGTCCGAGCCAGAGCCCGCGCACGAGCCGGTACACGCCCCCGGTGGGGGACGGTGCCGGGCGCGCGGGGGTCTTCTTCGCCGCGGTCTTGCGCGCGGGCGCGCGCTTGGCGGGCGCGGCCTTCCTGGCCGGTGCCTTCTTCGCGGGGGGCTTGGCGGGCGACTTGGCGGTCGCGGTCTTCTTCGCGGTACCACCGGCACCGCTCGTACGGCCGGCGGCTCGTGGTTTCGCGGTGCCCGCCGTGCCCTGGGAACCCTTGCCGGACGTACGTGAGGCCATGGTGCTGAGGTTACCTGCGCAACCCGCCGGGGAGACAGCGCTGTCCGCGCTCACCCGTTCGTGTCGCCCTTGCCGCGGCGTGAAACTGACGCCCGCTCACGGCGGGCGCCCGGTCCGGTGAGCGTGTGTCAGTTCTGCGCGGGCAGGGTGGGCGCGCCGCCGGTGCCGGGCTCGAGCGCGTCGAGCGCGCGGCGCAGGCCGGTCAGCTTGCGCTCCAGGTGCGCGGCGGTGGCGACGGCCGCGGCGTCGGCGGAGTCGTCGTCGAGCTGCTTGGACAGCGCCTCGGCCTGCTCCTCGACGGCGGCGAGCCGGGCGGAGAGCTCGGCGAGCAGTCCCGGGGACTCCTTGGGCTGGCCGGCGCCGCCCTCCAGCTGGAGCCGGAGCAGCGCGGCCTGCTCGCGGAGCTGGCAGTTCTTCATGTACAGCTCGACGAAGACCGAGACCTTCGCGCGCAGCACCCACGGGTCGAACGGCTTGGAGATGTAGTCGACCGCGCCCGCCGCGTAGCCCCGGAAGGTGTGGTGGGGGCCGTGGTTGATGGCGGTGAGGAAGATGATCGGGATGTCCCGGGTCCGCTCGCGCCGCTTGATGTGCGCCGCCGTCTCGAATCCGTCCATGCCGGGCATCTGGACGTCCAGCAGGATGACCGCGAAGTCGTCGGTCAGCAGCGCCTTGAGCGCTTCCTCCCCGGACGATGCCCGCACCAGTGTCTGATCGAGCGCGGAGAGAATGGCCTCCAGCGCCAGCAGATTCTCCGGCCGGTCATCGACCAGGAGGATCTTGGCCTTCTGCACCATGCCCCGTCCTCCTCGCCCCGGCACTGGCTCGCTCCGGCTCTGCGTGCCGGGGGAAGCACCGGGCGCCGCCCCAGAAGACGACTCCCATGCGCCGTCCGTCCTTGTGCCGGTCATCGTAGCCGCACCCCACCCGTCGCCACACCCTGTCACCGCATTGTCACAGAACACGCAATCCGTGCCCGTACGTCGAACGCGGCGGGAGACCAGAAGGTTCCCCGTCCGGCGGGCTCTCACACCCGGTTGGCGAGGGCCGGCCGCGGACGGTGTCCCGGTGGCGGCCGCAGGCCTGGCCGCCGGGACACCCCTCCAGGAACACTCCTAGCGTCCCTCCCCGCGCATCCACTGCTCCATCACCGACAACAGGTAGTCCGGGTCGACCGGCTTGGTCACGTAGTCCGAGGCCCCGGACTCGATGGCCTTCTCCCGGTCGCCCTTCATCGCCTTGGCGGTCAGCGCGATGATGGGCAGCCCCGCGAACTGCGGCATCCGCCGGATCGCGGTGGTCGTCGCATAGCCGTCCATCTCCGGCATCATGATGTCCATCAGGACCACGGAGACGTCCTCGTGCTGCTCCAGGACCTCGATGCCCTCGCGCCCGTTCTCCGCGTACAGCACCGCGAGCCCGTGCTGCTCCAGGACGCTGGTCAGCGCGAACACATTGCGGATGTCGTCGTCGACGATCAGCACCTTCTCACCCGCGAAGGTATACACCGGGCGCGGCTGGGCCTCCGCGCGCTCGTCCTCCGTGGCCGGCTGCTCGCCCTTGGCGGTCTGGCCCGGCAGCTGCGGCCACTGCTCCACCGTCTTGCGACGGTGCCGGAACAGCGCGCCGGCGCCCGAGCGGGCCTCGGTGTGCACCGGTGCGGGCGCGAAGTGCACGAGCCCGTCGCCCATCTCCTCGCCGGCGCCGAGACGGTCGTCCGGATCCTGCTGCTCCGCCCCGTGCGCCGTCGCCGGCGCGGCCGGGCTCAGCGGCAGATAGAGGGTGAAGGTCGAGCCGCGGCCCGGCTCGCTCGCCGCGTAGATCTCGCCACCGAGCAGCCGCGCGATCTCCCGGCTGATGGACAGCCCCAGGCCCGTACCGCCGTACTTCCGGCTGGTCGTGCCGTCGGCCTGCTTGAACGCCTCGAAGATGACCCGCATCTTGCCGGCGGCGATGCCGATGCCGGTGTCGGTCACCGAGAACGCGATCAGCTCGGCCTCCGGGTCGCTCACCGTCCCGGCCTCCAGGAGCTGTTCCCTGATCGACTGCGGCACCTCCGCCCCGGCCGGCCGGATCACCAGCTCCACGGCCCCGGTGTCGGTGAACTTCACCGCGTTCGAAAGGAGGTTGCGCAGCACCTGGAGCAGCCGCTGCTCGTCGGTGTGCAGCGTCGCGGGCAGCTCCGGGGAGACCCGTACGGAGAAGTCGAGGCCCTTCTCCGCCGTGAGCGGCCGGAAGGTGGCCTCCACGTAGTCGACGAGCTGCACCAGCGCGATCCGGGTCGGCGAGACGTCCATCTTGCCCGCCTCGACCTTCGACAGGTCGAGGATGTCGTTGATCAGCTGGAGCAGGTCGGAGCCGGCCCCGTGGATGGTCTCGGCGAACTCGACCTGCTTGGGCGTCAGGTTCGTGTCCGCGTTGTCGGCGAGCAACTTGGCGAGGATCAGCAGCGAGTTGAGCGGGGTGCGCAGCTCGTGCGACATGTTCGCCAGGAACTCGGACTTGTAGCGCATGGAGACCGCGAGCTGTTCGGCGCGCTCCTCCAGGACCTGCCGGGCCTCCTCGATCTCGGTGTTCTTCACCTCGATGTCCCGGTTCTGCCGGGCCAGGAGTTCGGCCTTGTCCTCCAGCTCCGCGTTGGAGTTCTGCAGCTCCTTCTGCCGGTGCTCCAGCTCCGCCGACCGCTCCCGCAGCTGCTCGGTGAGCTCCTGCGACTGCTGGAGCAGCACCTCGGTACGGGTGTTGACGCTGATGGTGTTGACGGTGGTCGCGATCAGCTCGGCGATCTGGTTGAGGAAGTCCCGCTGGATCTGCGTGAACGGCTGGAAGGACGCCAGCTCGATCACCCCGAGGACCCGGCCCTCGAACAGCACGGGCAGCACGATCACATGGGCGGGGGCGGCCTCGCCCAGCCCGGACGAGATCTTCAGATAGCCCGGCGGCACGTTGACCTGGATGGTCCGCTTCTCCTCGGCGGCCGTCCCGATCAGCGTCTCGCCCGGCCGGAACGAGGTCGGCATGGACCCGGCGGAGTAGCCGTAACTACCGCGCATCCGCAGCTCGTACGAGCCCTCGCCCTCCCCCACCGACTCGGCCTCGCCGTGCGCGGAGCCGGTCGGCATCGCCACGAAGAAGGCGCCGTGCTGCGCCGAGACGACCGGCGTCAGCTCGCTCATGATGAGCGAGGCCACGTCCTCCAGATCCCGGCGGCCCTGCATCAGGCCGGAGATACGGGCCAGGTTGCTCTTCAGCCAGTCCTGCTCGTCGTTGGCGAGCGTGGTGTCGCGCAGGTTCGCGATCATGGTGTTGATGTTGTCCTGGAGCGCCTGGATCTCACCGGCCGCGTCCACGCCGTCGATCTTGACGTTGAGGTCGCCGCGGGTCACCGCGGTGGCGACGGCCGCGATGGCGCGCACCTGCCGGGTCAGGTTCCCGGCCATCTCGTTCACGGACTCCGTCAGGTCGCTCCAGGTGCCTTCCACGTCCCGGACCCGGGCCTGACCGCCGAGCTGCCCGTCGGTGCCCACCTCACGGGCCACCCGGGTGACCTCCTCGGCGAAGTTCGACAGCTGGTCGACCATCGTGTTGAGGGTGTTCTTCAACTCCAGGATCTCGCCGCGCGCGTCGATGTCGATCTTCTTGGTGAGGTCGCCCTTGGCGAAGGCGGTTGCGACCGCGGCGATCTGCCGCACCTGGCCGGTGAGGTTGTCGGCCATCGAGTTCACCGACTCGGTGAGGTCCTTCCAGGTGCCCGAGACGCCCGGCACCCGGGCCTGGCCGCCGAGGATGCCGTCGGTGCCCACCTCGCGCGCCACCCGGGTCACCTCGTCGGCGAACGAGGACAGCGTCGTCACCATCGTGTTCACGGTGTCCGCGAGCTCGGCGACCTCGCCGCGCGCCTCGACCGTGACCTTCTTCGTCAGGTCGCCGTTGGCGACCGCCGCGGACACCCGGGAGATGTTCCGCACCTGGCTGGTCAGGTTGTTGGCCATCAGGTTGACGTTGTCGCTGAGGTCCTTCCAGATGCCGGTCACACCGCGCACCCGGGCCTGGCCGCCGAGGATGCCCTCGGTGCCCACCTCACGGGCCACCCTCGTCACCTCGTCGGCGAAGTTCGACAGCTGGTCCACCATCGTGTTGACGGTGGTCACCAGCTCCAGGATCTCGCCCTTGGCGTCGACGGTGATCTTCTTCGACAGGTCGCCGCGCGCCACGGCCGTGGTGACCTCGGCGATGTTCCGGACCTGGAAGGTCAGGTTGTTCGCCATCATGTTCACCGACTGGGTGAGGTCCTTCCAGGTGCCGGAGACCCCCTGCACCTCGGCCTGACCGCCCAGGATGCCGTCGGTGCCCACCTCACGGGCCACCCTCGTCACCTGCTCCGCGAACGCCGAGAGCTGGTCCACCATCGTGTTGAGGGTGTTCTTCAGCTCCAGGATCTCGCCGCGCGCGTCCACGTCGATCTTCTGCGACAGATCACCGCGGGCCACCGCGGTGGCGACCTGCGCGATGTTGCGCACCTGCGCCGTCAGGTTCCCGGCCATGCCGTTCACCGAGTCCGTCAGGTCCCGCCACACACCGGCGACGCCCGGCACCACGGCCTGACCGCCGAGCCGCCCGTCGGTGCCCACCTCGCGCGCCACCCGGGTCACCTGGTCCGCGAACGCGGACAGCTGGTCGACCATCGTGTTGATGGTGTTCTTCAGCTCCAGGATCTCGCCGCGCGCGTCCACGTCGATCTTCTGCGACAGGTCGCCCCGGGCCACGGCCGTCGTCACCTGGGCGATCTGCCGCACCTGCGAGGTCAGATTGCCGGCCATGAAGTTCACCGAGTCGGTGAGCTCCCGCCAGCGCCCGGACACGCCGTCCACCCGGGCCTGACCGCCGAGCCGGCCCTCCGTGCCCACGTCCCGCGCCATCCGCGTCACCTGGTCGGCGAACGAGGACAGCTGCGACACCATCGTGTTGACGGTGTTCTTCAGCTCCAGCATCTCGCCGGCCACGTCCACCGTGACCTTCTGCGACAGATCACCGTTGGCCACCGCCGTCGTCACCTGCGCGATGTCCCGCACCTGACCGGTGAGGTTGCGGAACGCGGTGTTCACCGAGTCGGTGAGGTCCTTCCAGGTGCCGGCCGCGCCCTGCACCTGCGCCTGACCGCCCAGCCGGCCCTCGACACCGACCTCCCGCGCCACCCGGGTCACCTCGGAACCGAAGGCCGACAGCTGGTCCACCATCGTGTTGACGGTGTTCTTCAGCTCCAGCATCTCGCCGGCCACGTCCACCGTGACCTTCTGCGACAGATCACCGTTGGCCACCGCCGTCGTCACCTGCGCGATGTCCCGCACCTGCGTGGTGATGTTCCGGAAGACCGTGTTGACGGAGTCCGTCAGGTCCTTCCACGTCCCCGCCGCACCCGGCACCTGCGCCTGACCGCCGAGCAGACCCTGCGCGCCGACCTCGCCGGAGACACGCGTCACCTCGTCCGCGAAGGTCCGCAGCGTCTCCGTCATCTGGTTGATGGTGTCCGCCAGCTGCGCGATCTCGCCGCGCGCCGACACCCGTACCTTCTGCGACAGATCGCCGTTGGCCACCGCCACGGTGACCTCCGCGATACCCCTCACCTGATTGGTGAGATTTCCCGCCATCGTGTTGACGGAATCGGTGAGGTCCTTCCACACACCGGCGACCCCGGCCACCTCGGCCTGTCCGCCCAGCTCACCCTCGGTGCCCACCTCGCGGGCCACCCGGGTCACCTCGGACGAGAACGAGGACAGCTGGTCCACCATCGTGTTGACGGTGTTCTTCAGCTCCAGCATCTCGCCGGCCACGTTCGCCGTGACCTTCTGCGACAGATCACCGTTGGCGACCGCCGTCGTGACCAGCGCGATGTCCCGCACCTGCGCGGTCAGCTGGTTGGCCATCGTGTTGACCGAGTCCGTGAGGTCCTTCCACGAACCGGACATCCCGCGCACCTGGGCCTGACCGCCCAGCTTGCCCTCGGTGCCCACCTCCAGGGCCACCCGGGTCACCTCGTCGGTGAACACCGACAGCTGGTCGACCAGGTTGTTCACGGTCCGCGCGACCTTCAGGAACTCCCCGCGCAGCGGCCGCGTCGACCCGTCGCCGCCCTCCGAGCGCAGCTCCATCCGCTGCCCCAGATCACCCTCGGCCACCGCCGAGAGGACCCGCCCGACCTCGGACACCGGCCGCGCCAGCTCGTCGACCAGGGCGTTCGCCGCCTCGATCGTCGCCGCCCAGGAACCCTCCGCCGCGCCTGCCTCAAGGCGTTCCGACAGCTTGCCCTCGCGGCCCACCACCCGGCGCACCCGCGTGAACTCCCCGGTCAGATGCGACTGCCGGTCCGCGACCTCGTTGAAGACGGCGGAGATCTCCGCCATCACCCCGTCGCCCGAGACCGTCAGCCGCTTGCGGAAGTTGCCGTCCCGCATCGACACCAGGGCCGCGAGCAGCCGCTGCAACGCGGCCGCGTCCACCTGCACCGTGCCCCCGCCCCGGGACCGGCCTCCGCCCTTCGGCCGCGAACCGCCACCGCGCCGCGTCGTCGTGCCAGACTCCACCGTGTCCCTCCCGAAGGGGTCGACCGTACGCTCGGTCTCTCGCTACCAGCCTGCCCAGATACAACCTGCCCAGTGTTTCACCGGGTCCGAACCAGGCCATAACAGTTCGGCACCTTCGCACAACGTCCCCACGTCCGGGGGACGGATCCGCATGACCGGCATCCGCTGGGACAGCGAAGGTAAGTAACCTGGCATCCGGCTGTCCAACCGCCCCGGTCCGCCCGGCGGGGGCGGACGGCGCGAGAAGCAGCACCGGGCAGCGGGAGGGGCAGACCGACCATGGCAGAGCCGGGCGTCGAGACGCGTACGAGGAGTTCAGTGATCACCGCGCGGGCGGCTGCCAGTTTCGAACCCGTCGGGCGGTCCGTCGCGACCGCCCGCGCCTTCGTCCGGGACACCCTCCAGGGCTGGGGACACAGCGAGATCGTCGACGACGCCGTCGTCCTCACCAGCGAACTCGTCACCAACGCCGTCATCCACGCCGGCACCGCCGCCGACGTCCTCTGCCTGCGCGGCGACGACGGCATCCGCATCGAGGTCGCCGACCGCTACCCCGAGCGCGAGATCCCCCTCCAGCAGCCCCGCACCATGAGCAGCCCCGAGCGCGAGAACGGCCGGGGCCTGCTCCTGTGCGCCGCGCTCGCCACCCGCTGGGGCGTCGACTACAGCCCCACCCGCAAACACGTCTGGTTCCACCTCGACCTCCCCGAGCGCCCCGTCGGCACCCGCTCCGCGGGCCCCGTCCTGCCC
Source organism: Streptomyces sp. NPDC051909 (assembly GCF_040681095.1). Classification (NCBI taxonomy): domain Bacteria; kingdom Bacillati; phylum Actinomycetota; class Actinomycetes; order Kitasatosporales; family Streptomycetaceae; genus Streptomyces; species Streptomyces sp. NPDC051909. Next base: position 49,179 of record NZ_JBFAYA010000035.1, read on the forward strand.
GACCCGCTCCTCCCCCTCACCGACAGCCGGGTCCGCGTCGCCGTCGTCCAGATCGACGGCGCCGGCGCCATCACCGCCTGGAACGAGGACGCCGAGGAGCTCTTCGGATACGGCTCCGAGCAGGTCACCGGCAAGCCCCTCGGCGACCTGGCCGCCTGGCCCCACACCCCCGGCACCGGCACCGGCCTCGCCGAGGCCCTCCGTCTCTCCCGCTGGGAGGGCAGCTACGGCATCCGCTGCGCCGACGGCCGCGTGATCCCGGTCTACGCCTCACACCTGCGGGTCCGCGACGCCCAGGGCGAACCCTCCACCGTCTGCCTCCTCGTCCGCGAGCACGAGCGCGCGGTGCTGCAGACCCCGCAGCGCCCCGCCGCCGAGACCGGCGCCGAGAACCGCGGCACCGCCGTCGACCCCTTCGAGGTCTTCATCGGCTCCCCCGCCCCCGACGACCTCGACGGCCTCCTCCAGCGCACCGTGGAGCGCGCCCGCGACATGCTCGACGGCGACTCCGCCTTCCTGCTCCTCGCCACCGACGACGAGACCGAACTCGAGGTACGGGCCACCACGGGCCTGCCCTCCGCCCGCCAGCGCTTCGCCCGCGTCCCCGTCGAGACCGGCGCCAGCCGCTACGGCTCCGCCCGCATGCCCGCCGTCCACGAGGACCTGGCCGCCGTCCCCGGCGCCGTCCCGCTGCTCGAAGGCACCGGCATGCGCTCGGTCGTGACGGTCCCTCTCAAGGTCGAGGGCCGCCTCACCGGCTCCCTCGGCGTCGCCGCCGAGAGCGCCAACCGCTACTCCAACGAGGAGGCCCTGCGCCTCCAGTTCGCCGCCGACCGCATCGCCCTGGCCGTCGAGTCCGCCCGCCTCGGCGAGCTCGAACGGCTCCGCCGCGGCTCGCTCAGCTTCCTCGTCGAGGCCTCCGACCTCCTGGCCGGCACCCTCGACCGGGACCAGACCCTGGCCCTGATGGCCCAGATGACGGTCCCCACCCTGGCCACCTGGTGCGCCGTCTACACGATCGCCGACCAGGCCTCCGACCCGTACCTCTCCTATGTCCTGCACGAGGACGAGGACCTGATCGACGGTCTGAAGGCCCTGCTCGTCTCGATCTCGCCGCCCGACCCGGTGCCCACCCCGGGCGCCCGCGTCTGGAGCGCGCCGGGCGAGGCCGCCCACCGCGCCGCGCTCAGCGCCTCCATGCGCGAACTCGGCGGCCCGGGCAGCCCGGTGTCGTCCGGCATCAACACGGTCCTGGCGACCGCGGCGGCCGTCGGCGGCGAGACCGTCGTCCTCCCGCTCGTCGCCCGCAACCGCGTCATCGGCATGCTCACCCTGGGCAAGCCCACCGACGACCACTTCCGCCAGGAGATCCTGGAACTCGCCGAAGACCTCTCCCGCCGGGCCGCGCTGGCCCTGGACAACGCCCGCCTCTACTCCGAGCGCATGGCCATCAGCCGCTCCCTCCAGCGCAGCCTGCTGCCGCCCGGCCTCCCCGACGTCCCCGGCGTCGAGGTCGACGTCATCTACCGCGCGGCCGGCGAGGGCAACGAGGTCGGCGGCGACTTCTACGACCTCTTCCCCATCCGCGACGGCTCCTACGGCTTCGCCATCGGCGACGTCTGCGGTACGGGACCCGAGGCGGCCGCCGTCACCGGCCTCGCCCGGCACGCCCTGCGCCTGCTCGCCCGCGAGGGCTTCGGCGGCCCGGCCGTCCTGGAGCGCCTCAACGCGGCCATCCTCGACGAGGGCGCCCGCAGCCGCTTCCTCACCCTCCTGTACGGCGAACTGCGCCCGCAGGAGGACGGCTCGGCGGTCCTGAAGGTCGTCTGCGCCGGCCACCCGCTGCCGCTCCGCCTGAGCCAGGACGGCACGGTCCGCCCGGCCGCCGACCCGCAGCCGCTGCTCGGCGTCATGGACGACCTGGAGCTGTACGAGCAGACGGTCACCCTCGACCCGGGCGACGTGCTGCTGTGCGTCACGGACGGCGTGACCGAACGCCGTGAGGGCACCCGCATGTTGGGCGACGACGGCCTCACCGAGGTCCTCAGGTCGTGTACGGGCCTGACGGCCGGCGCGATCACCTCGCGCGTGCTGCGGGCGGTCGAGCGCTTCGCCCAGGAGCCCGCCTCCGACGACATGGCCATCCTGGCTCTGCGCATCCCGGAGCCGCACAGGCCATGAGGAATTCAAGCCGGCCCCTCCGGGGGCCGGCCGTGCGCGGCTCCTCGAACGCAAAAAGGCCCCCGCCATCAGGCGGGGGCCTTTTCTCTGAGCCCTTTAACGGAATCGAACCGTTGACCTTCTCCTTACCATGGAGACGCTCTACCGACTGAGCTAAAAGGGCGGGTTGTTCGGCGGCGTCCTACTCTCCCACAGGGTCCCCCCTGCAGTACCATCGGCGCTGAAAGGCTTAGCTTCCGGGTTCGGAATGTAACCGGGCGT
>NZ_JBFAYA010000036.1:0-44931 GCF_040681095.1 Streptomyces sp. NPDC051909
TGGTACTGCAGGGGGGACCCTGTGGGAGAGTAGGACGCCGCCGAACAATCATTGTGGGAAAGCCCCGCACCTCTGGTGCGGGGCTTTTCTGCGTTCACCGCCGGAATCCCCCCCCGGATTCCGGCCGAGGCCTGTTGCCCGGCCCGCCCTCAGAGCTTGCCGGCGGCCTTCAGCGCGAGATAGGTGTCCGCCAGCGCGGGGGCCAGGGCATCCGCGGTCGCATCAACGACCGTGACGCCGTGGCGCTGGAGCTGTTCCGCCGTACGGAGGCGCTGGGACTGGGTCTGGGTCGCGGCGGCGGCCTCGTAGACGCCCTCGATCGTGCCTCGGGTACCGGTCATCTGGACCACGTGCGGGTCGGAGGGGGAGGCCACCAGGACGGTGTGGCGCTGCGTGAGCTGCGGGAGGACCGGGAGCAGGCCTTCCTCGACGGGGGCGGCGTCCAGGCCGGTGAGGAGGACGATGAGGGAACGGCGCGGGGCGCGGGCCAGGGCGGTGGCCGCGAGGCCGCGAGCGTCGGTCTCGACGAGTTCGGGTTCGAGCGGGGCCAGGGCGTCGACCACGGCCGGGAGGACGTCGTTCACGGAGCGGCCCTGGACCTGGGCGCGGAGGCGGCGGTCGTAGGCGAGGAGGTCGACGCGGTCGCCGGCGCGGGAGGCGAGCGCGGTGAGCAGGAGCGCTGCGTCCATCGCGGCGTCGAGGCGGGGAACGTCGCCGACGCGGCCGGCGGAGGTGCGGCCGGTGTCGAGGACGATAAGGATGTGGCGGTCGCGTTCGGGGCGCCAGGTGCGGACGGCGACGGTGGTCTGGCGGGCGGTGGCCCGCCAGTCGATGGAGCGGGTGTCGTCGCCGGGGACGTACTCGCGGAGGCTGTCGAACTCGGTGCCCTCGCCTCGGGTGAGGACGCTGGTGCGGCCGTCGAGTTCGCGCAGCCTGGCCAGGCGCGAGGGGAGGTGCTTGCGGCTGGTGAAGGGGGGCAGGACCCGCACGGTCCAGGGGACCTCGTGGTTGCCCTGGCGGGCGGCGAGGCCGAGGGGGCCGAAGGAGCGGACGGTGACGCGTTCGGCTCGGCGGTCGCCGCGGCGGGTGGGGCGCAGGGTCGTGGTGATGCGGCGGCGTTCGCCGGCGGGGACCGTCAGCTTCTGGCGCGTGGGGTTCTGGGCGCCGCTCGGGGGCCAGGCGTCGCGGAGTTGGGCGCGAAGTCGGCGGCGGGACGGGTTCGTGACGGTCAGTCGGACCTCGGCCGCGTCACCGAGTCGAACCGTTGTGTCACCGGTTCGGGTGAATTGGAGCTTTCGCACTGGCGCGGCCATCGCGTAGTCGCACAGAATTGCGAGTGTGAGTGGCGCGTTCACCGCGAGCATCCCCGTCCAGCTGGGCGCGAGGATGCCCACGGGGAGCGACCCGATGGCGGCGAGCAGGGCGGTTCGTCCGGTGAGGGCCATGGGGTGCCGTTCTCAGCGAGGTACGGGGACGTGGGCGAGGATCGAGTTGAGGACGGAGTCGGAGGTGACTCCCTCCATCTCGGCCTCGGGCCGCAGTTGGACACGGTGCCGGAGGGTCGGCAGCGCCAGGGCCTTCACATCATCCGGGGTGACGTAGTCCCGGCCGGTGAGCCAGGCCCAGGCCCGGGCCGTGGAGAGCAGGGCGGTGGCTCCTCGGGGGGAGACGCCGAGGGTGAGCGAGGGGGATTCACGCGTGGCACGGCAGATATCGACGACATAGCCGGCGATCTCGGCGGAGACTGCGACCTTGGCGACCGCGTCGCGGGCGGCCGCGAGTTCGGCGGGGCCGGCGACGGGGCGGACTCCGGCGGCCTTCAGGTCGCGCGGGTCGAAGCCCTGGGCGTGACGGGTGAGGACGCTGATCTCGTCCTCGCGTGAGGGCAGCGGGACCGTCAGCTTCAGCAGGAAGCGGTCGAGTTGGGCCTCCGGCAGCGGATAGGTGCCCTCGTACTCGACGGGGTTCTGGGTCGCGGCGACGAGGAAGGGCTCGGGCAGCGGGCGGGGGGTTCCGTCCACGGTGACCTGGCGCTCCTCCATGGCCTCCAGGAGCGAGGACTGGGTCTTCGGTGGCGTCCGGTTGATCTCGTCGGCGAGCAGCAGATTGGTGAAGACCGGGCCGGGCTGGAAGGAGAACTCGGCGGTCCGGGTGTCGTAGACGAGGGAGCCGGTCACGTCGCTCGGCATGAGGTCGGGGGTGAACTGGACGCGCTTGGTGTCGAGTTCGAGCGACGTGGCGAGGGCCCGCACCAGGAGGGTTTTGGCGACGCCGGGGACGCCCTCGAGCAGCACGTGACCCTTGCAGAGCAGGGCGACGACGAGACCGGTGACGGCCGGGTCCTGGCCGACCACGGCCTTTCCGATCTCGGTGCGCAGGGCCTCCAGGGAGGCGCGGGCGCTGTCCGAGCTCGTCATGGTCTCGGGGGTCGGGGCGCTCATGAGGTGCGTACCTCTCTTTCGAGGGCGTCGAGTTGGTCCGCGAGGCGGACGAGGGCGGCGTCGTCGGCGGGAGCCGGGCCGAAGAGGAGGGCCCGGTGGATCGCCCCGGCGGTCGTGGGGATCCGGGCGGAGAGTGCGGGGAGGAGCAGTTCGGGGGTGTGGGCGTCCTTGGCGGGGAGGCCGAGGAGCGGGGCGATCCGGCCGCGGGTCGCGGTGCGCAGGACGGTGGCCGCGCGGTCGCGGGCGTCGGTCTTGCGGTAGAGGCGGGCGCGGCCCTCGGTGGCCTCGGAGGCGCGGATGGCGACGGGGAGGCGTTCGGGGACGAGGGGGCCGAGGCGGCGGGCGCGCCAGACGGCGGCGAGTACGGCGGCGACGGCGAGTTGGAGGGTGCCCCACAGCCAGCCGGAGGGGATCAGGTCGAGGAAGGCGGAGCCGGGGTCGTCGGTGGCCTCGGGGTCAGCGGGCACGTCGATGAGCGAGGGGAGGTACCAGACGAGATGCGGTCGGGAACCGAGGAGTTGCAGGGCGAGGGACGCGTTGCCCTGTTGGGCGAGGCGCTTGTTGTAGAGGAGTTCGGGGGAGCCGACGAGGACCGTGTCGGCGGTGCCCGGGCCGGGGACGCGGACCAGGGTCGGCAGGCCGTCGGCGGGGTAGCAGGAGTCGGCGGTGGTGACGCCGGTGCGGTAGCGCTCGCCGCCGAGGTCGGCGGTGCCGGCGCGGGTGGCGGCCGGCAGGGTGCAGCGGGGGCCAGGACCACGGGTGGCGACGGCGGCGCTCAGGTCGGCTTCGATGCCCGGGGCGAGGGTGTCGAGGCTCGCGGCGCCCGCGCCCAGCAGGACGGTTCGGCCGGCCGAGCGGCTCATCGCCCCGTACAGCGTGGACTGCTGTTCCGGGGTCAGCAGGTCGGGGGTGGTGACGAGCAGGGTGGTGTCGTCGCCGGTGGCGGTGGTGGCGTCGGTGAGAGTGTCGAAGACGTCGATGGTGACGCCCCGGGCTTTGAGGAGTTCGGCGACGGCGCGGCTGCCGTAGGGGTCGGCGGAGCGTGGGTCGAGGCGGCCGCCGTGGTCGGAGGAGCGGACGGTGGCCAGGACGAGGCCGCCGATCAGGGCCAGGGCGAGGAGCAGCAGGGCGCCGCGGGCGCGGTTCCACAGCTGACGGGGGGTGAGCGAGGTGGAGGTGGCGGACCGGGTCTTCGGGGCGCGGCTCATCGGGGCGCCTCCGTGAAGCCGCCGGCGGCGCTCGTGGCCAGGACCGGCTTGGCCCGCTCCAGGGCGGTGTCCAGTTGTTCGATGCGCCGGTACGCGGGTTCGTCGGCGCTGCGGCCGCCGTATGTGACGTCGTCGAAGGCACGGGCGGCGGCGCGCAGGGCGTCGGCGTGGGCGGGGAGTTGGCGGCCGGCCTCGGCGGCGGCCTCGTCGGCGGTGCGGCCGGGTCGCGGGTCGAGGAGGGTGCGTTCCTCGAGGGCCCGGACGATGGCGCGCATGCGTTCCTGGACGGCCTGGTTCCACTGGCCGGCGGAGGCGTGCCGTGCGGCGGCGGCCCGGTGTTCGGCGGCGGTGCGGGGGCCGTCGTCGAAGAGGGAGTCGCCGCCGGTGGTGGGAGTGCGGCGGGGGGTGCCGAGGCGCCACCAGAGGGCGGCGATCAGGGCGAGTACGACGATGACGACGGTCACGAGGCCGACCGTGCCGCCCGGTGTCGCACCGGAGGCGGCGTCGAAGAGGTCGTCGACCCACTCCCAGAAGCGGTCGAGGACGCGCTGGAGCAGGCTGGGATCGTTCTCGTGGTACATCGGCTTGGACAGTTCGCGCTCCGCCGCCTCCTGGGCGGGGGTGCGCGGAATGTCGACCGGTATGTCACCGGCCGTACCCCCCGTGATGGTCACGCCATCAGCCTCCGTAGCCGGGGAGTCCGGCGGCGCGGGCCAGTTCGATGTCGAGGGCCTCGCGGCGGATGCGCTGGTCGATGTAGAGGAGCACCGTCACGCCGGAGGTCAGCGGGTAGGTGAGGGCGCTGGTGATGACGCCGCCGATGCCCATGATGATCAGGAAGGTCCAGCCGGTCTCCGGGACGCTGCCCTCCATGAAGGAGTCGAGGCCGCTGCCGGAGACGGCCGTCGCCAGGATGACGAACGGGATGGCGACCAGCATCGTGAAGACGGCGACCATGACGTTGGTGAGCAGGGTGATGCCGAAGATGCGCCACCAGGAGCCCTGGACCAGCTTCATGGACCGCTTCATCGCCTTGATCACGCCCTGGCGTTCCAGCATCAGGGCGGGGGAGGCGAGGGAGAGGGCGATCGTCAGCCAGATGACGGCGACGAAGGCGCAGAAGCCGCCCACGAACGCCAGTCCGGCACCGGCGCTGCCGCCGAGGAGCAGTCCGGGCAGTACGCCCACGAGCATGATCGCGACGGAGAGGGCGACCACCAGGACCGTGATGCCGAGGAGCTGGAGCAGCCGTGGGCGGGCGTCCCGCCAGGCCTCGCCGAGGGTGACCGGGCGGCCGAGGACGGCCCGGCTCATGACGACGGTGAGCAGCGCGGAGCAGATCAGGCCGGCGGCGATCATGACGATGTACGAGGGGCCGGACTCGGCCAGCGCGTTCTTCAGGGACGCGACGCTCTGCGAGAGGGCTTCGGCCGGGGTGGCGTCCGGGTCGATCGCCACGGGCTCCGGGGCCAGGAAGCGCACGCTGAGGATGTCCGCGAGCTGCGCGACGACCGCGACGCCGAGGCTGATCGCGAGGACCGTCTGCCAGTAGCGGCGCATGGTCGCCGCGGCGCCGTCGAGGATGTCGCCGAGGGTCAGCGGGCGCAGCGGCACCACACCGGGCTTGGCGGCGGGCGGCGGGCCCCAGTGTCCGTACGGGGGCGGCGTGCCCTGGCCGCCACCGCTGTGGGCGCGGGCTGGGGTATGCGGCGGAGTGTCGGCACCGGCGCTGGGAGCGGTCGGCGACTGCCACTGGCCGGCGGGCGGCTGCTCCTTCGACCACTGGGGGGCGGAGCCGTTCGCGTCGCCGGGCGAGGCGGGCCGGGGGACCCCCGCGCCGTCCTGGCCGTCGGAGGGAGCAGATCCGGGCGAGGTCCAGCCCGGAGTGTCGTTCACGGTCGTCCACCTCGAGGAATGGTCGCGGGGCCGGATCGGCGAACCGGCTCGGTCTCTGCGGCCGTACGCCTGTCCGGGCGCCGGGCCGGGAGCCATCGTGCCACGCGGGGCCCTCCCGCGGGCGGGCCCGGGCGCACTCCGGCACCTTCCTCGCGGAAAGCGACGGGGCCACACGCCGCTCTGGCCGCGTGCATCCGGCCGTGTAGCTTGGCGCGACTTGTCGATGACATGACCTCTACAGCAAGGACGACACCTGTGCGCCTCCTCCTGCGCCACTCCGTTCCCGTCCATGTGTTCGGGGAATTCCGGGGCCTGCCCGTCCTGCTTGCCCGCACCGCTGTGGGCGACAAGCCGGGGGACTGCAAGCAGGGGGACCTCATCGGCGACCCGGCTCTTGCCGGCTGAGCGCGGCCGGGGCTCGGGATCAGGCCAGGTCGCCCATGGGCCATACGGCCTGGCACAAGGTACGGTGCAGGGCGACCACGGGGGCCACGGGTTGACATCTCTGTCTGACGTCGACACCCACAGAAACCGGCAGTTCACGGCGGGTATTCACGGACGTCACCGCAGGTCAGTGAGGTATCTCACCAGCCGCCTTGAGACTGATACGGAAATGGGATGATGTCGATATGAAGGGACGCGTTCTCGTCGTCGACGACGACACCGCACTGGCCGAGATGCTCGGCATCGTGCTGCGAGGTGAAGGGTTCGAGCCGTCGTTCGTCGCGGACGGCGACAAGGCGCTTGCCGCCTTTCGGGAGGCCAAGCCGGATCTGGTGCTGCTCGATCTGATGCTGCCCGGGCGGGACGGGATCGAGGTGTGCCGGCTGATCCGCGCCGAGTCCGGGGTGCCCATCGTGATGCTCACGGCCAAGAGCGACACCGTCGACGTCGTCGTCGGGCTCGAGTCGGGTGCCGACGACTACATCGTGAAGCCGTTCAAGCCGAAGGAGCTCGTCGCCCGTATCCGGGCGCGGCTGCGGAGGTCGGAGGAGCCGGCGCCCGAGCAGCTGGCCATCGGCGATCTGGTGATCGACGTGGCCGGTCACTCCGTGAAGCGGGACGGGCAGTCCATCGCCCTGACGCCGCTGGAGTTCGACCTGCTCGTCGCCCTCGCCCGCAAGCCGTGGCAGGTGTTCACGCGTGAGGTGCTCCTGGAGCAGGTCTGGGGCTACCGGCACGCCGCCGACACCCGTCTGGTGAACGTGCATGTCCAGCGGCTGCGCTCCAAGGTCGAGAAGGACCCCGAGCGCCCGGAGATCGTGGTCACCGTCCGCGGTGTCGGATACAAGGCAGGACCGAGCTGACATGAGTGCAGGCAGTACTGCTCCGAAGCCCGGGAACCCGGGAGTCCGTACGGGGCGGGCTGCCGGACCGGGACGGGGGGGCTCGCGTTTCGGCCGTCTGCTCCAGGACGGGGCCCCCGGCGGGCCGGTGTTCCGGCTCGTCGTGCGCTGGGTGCGCCGTCCGCTGCTGCCCGCCGTACGCCTGTGGCGGCGCAATCTGCAGATACGGGTCGTCGCGGGCACCCTGCTCATGTCCATCGGAGTGGTGCTGCTCCTCGGCCTGGTCGTCATCGGCCAGGTGCGCAACGGGCTGCTCGACGCCAAGGAGAAGGCGGCGCAGAGCCAGGCGGCCGGGGGGTTCTCCGCTGCTCAGGACCGGGCCGCGACCACGCCCTCCCAGCCGGGCGCCCAGGACGGCGGCCGGGCCGGCGCGTCCGTGAACTGGCGCTCGACGCTCGTCGAGCAGCTCGCCAGCGGCGGCCAGAGCGCCTACAACGTGGTCGCGCTGTCCCTGGAGACCGGCAACACCGCCAGCCGCGGCGCCCGCGCCTCCGGCGAGGTCGACCCGACCACGAGCATCCCCGCCGACCTGCGGCACAACGTCGCGCAGGGCACCAGCACCTTCCAGAAGTTCGCGCGCATCCACTACACCAGCGGCAAGAACTCCGAGGCCGGCCTGGTGATCGGCAAGCGGCTCAACGACGCCGACGGCACTCCGTACGAGCTGTACTACCTCTTCCCGCTGACCCAGGAGGAGGACTCCCTCGCCCTGGTCAAGGGCACTCTGGCGACCGCCGGCCTGTTCGTGGTCGTGCTGCTCGGCGCCATCTCGTGGCTGATGGTGCGGCAGGTCGTCACGCCGGTGCGGATGGCCGCCGGGATCGCCGAGCGGCTGTCCGTCGGCAAGCTCCAGGAACGTATGAAGGTCACCGGCGAGGACGACATCGCGCGCCTCGGCGAGGCCTTCAACAAGATGGCGCAGAACCTCCAGCTCAAGATCCAGCAGCTGGAGGAGCTGTCCCGGATGCAGCGGCGCTTCGTCTCGGACGTGTCGCATGAGCTGCGCACCCCGCTGACGACCGTACGGATGGCGGCCGACGTCATCCATGACGCGCGCGCCGACTTCGACCCGGTGACCGCGCGCTCCGCCGAGCTCCTCGGCGACCAGCTCGACCGCTTCGAGTCGCTGCTCTCCGACCTCCTGGAGATCAGCCGCTTCGACGCGGGCGCGGCGGCCCTGGAGGCCGCGCCGATCGATCTGCGCGAGGTCGTACGGCGGGTCATCGGCGGCGCCGAGCCGCTGGCCGAGCGCAAGGGCTGCCGGATCGTCGTCACCGGCGACGAGCAGCCGGTGGTGGCCGAGGCGGACGCCCGCCGGGTCGAGCGGGTGCTGCGCAACCTGGTCGTGAACGCCGTCGAGCACGGCGAGGGCCAGGACGTCGTCGTGAAGCTGGCCGCGGCCGGCGGGGCCGTCGCCGTCGCCGTACGCGACTACGGCGTGGGCCTCAAGCCGGGCGAGGCCACCCGCGTGTTCAACCGCTTCTGGCGCGCCGACCCGGCTCGCGCGCGTACCACCGGCGGTACGGGCCTGGGCCTGTCGATCGCGGTGGAGGACGCCCGGCTGCACGGCGGCTGGCTCCAGGCGTGGGGCGAGGCGGGCGGCGGCTCGCAGTTCCGGCTCACCCTGCCGCGCACCGCGGACGAGCCGCTGCGCGGCTCCCCGATCCCACTGGAGCCGGAGGACTCGCGGCGCAACCGCGAGCAGGCCGCGCTCGCCGCGGGCGGGACAGGCGGTGTGGGCGCTACCCCGAGGTCCGGTGACCGGGCCGCGGCCGGGACGGGCGCCGGTACGGCTGCCGGGGCGCGGCTCTCGGCGGTGCCGGTGCAGCCCGCCGGGGACCGACCGGCCCTGCCCGTACCGCCGCGGATGCCCGCCGTGCCGCGGGCGACGGCCGACCCGACGGCTCTGCCGGGCAGTGGTGCCCGGGTGGTGGCCCGGTCCGCCGACGGGGCCGAGGACGCCGCGGCCGGAACCGGGCCCGGATCCGGGGTCGGGGACGGCGACGGTGGTGAGGCGATGGCGTCGACGCGCGCCGAGCGGGAGGACGGAACTGGTGGGCGCTGACCTTCGAGGGAAGCGGGAGACCCTGGGGCGGGGAAGGCCGGTGCGGGGCGCGGTCCTGGCGGCGTGCGGTTCGCTGCTCGTGGCCGGCTGCGCGACCATGCCCGACAGCGGTGACGTCCAGGCCGTGAAGGCCTCGAACCCGGGCGACTCGCAGGTGCGGGTGTACGCGGTCGCGCCCCGTGAGAACGCCGATCCGGACGAGATCGTCGACGGCTTCCTGGAGGCCATGACGAGTGACGACCCCGGCTTCGCCACGGCGCGGAAGTACCTGACGAAGCAGGCCGCGCGCAGCTGGAAGCCGGAGGAGAGCATCGCGGTGCTCACCAACGCGCCCGGCCGCGACCCGGCCGTGCGGCTCGCCGACCCCGAGAGCAAGGGCCGGACCTTCCCGCTCTCCGGGCGGCAGATCGCGACGGTCGACGCGAGCCACGCGTACCAGCCGAAGGCGCCGGCCGAGTACACCCAGTCGATCCACGTGGTGCAGCAGCCCTCGGCGGACGGCAAGACCAGGGAATGGCGCATCGACAGCCTGCCCAAGGGCCTGGTGCTCGGCGAGGCGGACTTCCTGCGTAACTACCGCCCGGTCAACAAGTACTACTTCGCCTCCGGTGAGAACTGGGTCGTCGCCGACCCCGTCTACATCCGGCAGCGTCAGGATCCGGTCACCCGCATGGACGCGGTGGCGCAGACCGTGAAGGCGCTTCTGGAGGGCCCGACCGGCTGGCTGGATCCGGCCGTCGACACCCGCTTCCCGTCCGGGACGCAGCTGCGTGAGGGCGTCACCACCCTGGCCACGGACGACCAGTCCACCCTGAAGGTGCCGCTCAACAAGAAGGCCGACCATGTCGGCGCGGCCGCCTGCAAGGGAATGGCGGCGCAGCTGCTGTTCACGCTGCGCGACCTGACCTCGGTACGGGTCGAGCAGGTGGAGATCCAGGGCAGCGAGGGCAACCGGCTGTGCCTGCTCGGCAAGGGGCAGGCGATCGACGAGTACTCGCCGGTCCGCGATCCCGGCAGCGGCGAGAACCCCTACTTCGTCGACGAGCACGGCAAGCTGATGATGCTGTCGGTCGGCGGGCAGCGGCCCGACAAGCCGTCCGAGGTGACCGGGCCCTTCGGCAAGGGCACGGTCCCGCTGCAGTCGGTGGCGGTGGACCGCGAGGAGAGCCACGCGGCGGGCGTCGGCCAGGACGGGCGCGAACTGCGTGTCGGCTCCCTCACCACCGACGAGGAGCTGCCCGCCCCCGTCGTCACCAGCAGTGCCGCCCAGCCCGACAACCGTCTCTCGGCGCCGAGCTGGGACGGCCGGGGCGACCTGTGGGTCGCCGACCGCAACCCGCTCAGGCCGCGCCTGTGGATGGTGCCGGGCGGCCGGGGCGAGCGGATCGCGGTCGCCACGCCGTGGCTGCGGGACGGCGCGCGCATCGAGTCGCTGCGGATCTCCGCCGACGGGGTGCGCATCGCGCTGCTCGTCACCCAGGACAAGCGGACCACCCTGCAGATCGGGCGGGTCGAGCGGACCTTCGACGACGGCGTGCAGTCGGTCGCCGTGACGGACCTGGAGAACGCGGCGCCGCGCCTGGAGTCGGTCACCTCCGTCTCGTGGGCCGGGCCGAGCCGGCTCGTGGTGGTCGGTACGGAGGCCGGCGGGGTGCAGCAGGTGCGGTACGTACAGACGGACGGCTCGACCTCGGCGACCTCCGTCCTGCCGGGCCTGAACGGCGTCGAGGCGGTGGCCGCGCCGCACGGCGAACAGGCGCCGGTGGTCGCCGACTCCGGCAACGACGGCATCGTGCGGCTGGTCCCCGGCGCGAACTGGCAGCCGGTGGTGAAGGAGGGCGGCTCCCCGGTCTACCCGGGCTGAGGCCGCCCGCCCCTGGGCCGCCCGCGCGGGGGCCTCGGCCTGGGGCCGTCCCGTCCCGGGTCCCGTCCCGGGGGCCGTCCGGCCCCACTCCTCCGGGCCGTTCGGGCCCCGTCCGCGTCCTGCGGACGGGGCCCTTTCTCCTTTCCTCTCGCGTTGTCCACAGGGCGTTGTCCACAGGGGTGGCCGCAGCCGTCGGGCAGGAGGACAGTGGAGCCATGCGGGGGTGGTGGCGAGAGATTGCCGGGCTGGTGCTGCCGGGCTCCTGCGGAGGCTGCGGGAGTCCCCGTACGGCGCTGTGCCCGCCGTGCGAGGCCGAACTGACCGGCGGCGCCCCCCACCGGGTGCGGCCGGCGCCGGAGCCGCCGGGGCTGCCGGTGGTGTTCGCGGCGGCCGCCTACGAGGGCGCGACACGGGCCGTGCTCCTCGCGCACAAGGAGCGCGGTGCGCTGCCGCTCGCCGGGCCCCTCGGCGTGGCGCTGGCCGGGGCCGTGACGGCCGCCGCCGGGGGCCGGGGCGGGCTCGGGGGCGGTCCGCTGCTTCTCGTACCGGTGCCGTCCTCGCGGCGCTCGGTGCGGGCGCGTGGCCATGATCCGACGCGGCGGATCGCCCTGGCCGCGGCGGGCCGGCTGCGGCGTACGGGACGGGTGGCGCGGGTCCTGCCGGTGCTGCGGCAGCGGCGGGAGGTGGCCGACCAGGCCGGGCTCGGCGCGCGCGGGCGGCGAGCGAACCTGGCCGGGGCGCTGGAGGTGGCGGCGCACGGGGTGCGGCCGCTCGGCGAGGCCGTGCGGGCGGGCGCGCGGGTGGTCCTCGTGGACGACCTGATGACCACCGGGGCCTCGCTCGCGGAGGCGGCGCGGGCGCTCGCGGCGGCGGGGCACGGCCACCGCTCCGTACACCGTCCGTTCATGTTTCCGGGATTACCGGACAGGCCGAAGGGAGGAGCGGCAGGAGGACCTGTGGAAGGGCAATTCGAACAGGCCGCGGCGGCGGTAGTCGCATCTTCTCCGTCCTCGTTCGAAATAAACCGGAACTGACGGGGAAGTTGCATCGTTGCAGGTGGTGAGAGGTGAATGCACCCGAACGGAGGTAACCGGCTCCAGCGGGTGCCGACACCCGTCCGAACGAGCTATGTTCGGTTGTGAGGAATGGCGAATGCCACACCTCATCGAATGCACGGGTGCGCCTACAGGACAGGAGTTCAAGGCGAATTAACCTCTGGTTGATGGGGTGGGGAGCTTGTCGGCTGGGGAGGAGGAGGTCAGGTCGCCAAGTCCGAGGTTCCGGTAATCGCCGGAGCCTGGTGCAAAGGGATGAAGCCCGCCGGGCCAAGGAGCCGGGACGGGCAATCCGGGAACGGAGTTCTGCGTGGACATCGTCGTCAAGGGCCGCAAGACCGAGGTGCCCGAGCGGTTCCGGAAGCACGTGGCCGAGAAGCTGAAGCTGGAGAAGATCCAGAAGCTCGACGGCAAGGTGATCAGCCTCGACGTCGAGGTGTCCAAGGAGCACAACCCGCGGCAGGCCGACAGGTCGGACCGCGTGGAGATCACCCTCCACTCCCGAGGCCCGGTGATCCGGGCCGAAGCGGCGGCAGGCGACCCGTACGCAGCGCTCGACCTCGCCAGCGACAAGCTGGAGGCCCGACTGCGCAAGCAGCACGACAAGCGGTTCACCCGCCGCGGCGCCGGCCGGCTGTCGGCGGCCGAGGTCGGCGACGTGGTGCACGGCGCCGCCCAGCTCAACGGCAGCGGCGAGCTGGTCGCCGACGAGTCCGAGAACGTGCCCACCACGATGATGGGTTCGATCCAGGTCCAGGGCGAAGGGCCGCTGGTGGTCAGGGAGAAGACCCACAGCGCCGCCCCCATGAGCCTCGACCAGGCGCTCTACGAGATGGAGCTGGTCGGGCACGACTTCTATCTCTTCGTCGACTCCGACACCAAGCAGCCCAGTGTCGTCTACCGGCGACACGCCTACGACTACGGCGTCATCCACCTCGAGAGCGACCCGCTCGCCGAGGGCGGCGGCGCGGGCGGCGCGCTCGGCGGCTGATCGCCCCGGGCCGCGCCCCGGCCGCGGACCATGACCCCGGTGCCCCTGGAGCGCCCCGCGCGCTCCCAGGGGCACCCCTGTGCGCCGGCGTGCGCCCACGGGATCACCGCACCGGGGCCGCGGCATGAAAGCATGGGGCGCACCCCAACCGGTGCTCCCCGGGCAGCGGTTGGCGGACGGAAAGCGAACCAGTACACGACTTCAGGCCACGGCCTTCATGGGGGAGGAACGATGGCGGACAGCTTCGGGCCGGTGCACGGCGGGCGAACGCTCGACGAGCCGGTGAACCCGGAGGGAATGGATTCGGCCAACGGGGCGTCACGCGACGAGCCGATCCGGGTCCTCGTCGTGGACGATCACGCCCTTTTCCGCCGCGGCCTGGAGATCGTTCTCGCGCAGGAGGAGGACATCCAGGTCGTCGGCGAGGCGGGCGACGGCGCGGAGGCCGTCGACAAGGCCGCCGATCTCCTGCCCGACATCGTCCTGATGGATGTCCGCATGCCCAAGCGCGGCGGAATCGAGGCGTGCACCTCCATCAAGGAGGTCGCCCCCAGCGCGAAGATCATCATGCTGACGATCAGCGACGAGGAGGCCGACCTCTACGACGCGATCAAGGCGGGCGCCACCGGCTATCTCCTCAAGGAGATCTCCACCGACGAGGTCGCCACCGCGATCCGCGCCGTCGCCGACGGGCAGTCGCAGATCAGCCCCTCGATGGCCTCGAAGCTGCTCACCGAGTTCAAGTCGATGATCCAGCGCACCGACGAGCGCCGGCTCGTGCCCGCGCCGCGCCTCACCGACCGCGAGCTGGAGGTCCTCAAGCTCGTCGCCACCGGGATGAACAACCGGGACATCGCCAAGGAGCTGTTCATCTCCGAGAACACCGTGAAGAACCACGTCCGCAACATCCTGGAGAAGCTGCAGCTGCACTCCCGGATGGAGGCCGTGGTCTACGCGATGCGGGAGAAGATCCTCGAGATCCGCTGAGGCACGGCCCCCAGGACTGCTTCGAGACCTACCCCAGGGCCTTCACCAGCGCCGGGGCCAGCTCGGGCGCGTCGACCCGCTCCACCGCCACCGCGTCGCAGCCGACCCACTCCGCGGCCTCGCGCAGCGCCTGCGCCACCGCCGGGACCGCCTTGGGGCCGTCCAGGGTGACCTGCCGGGCGACCAGCGTGCGCCCGTCACGCGCCGGGTCCACCCGGCCCACCAGACGGCCGCCGGCCAGGACCGGCATCGCGAAGTACCCGTACACCCGCTTCTGCTTCGGCACATACGCCTCCAGGCGGTGCGTGAAGCCGAAGACGCGCTCGGTGCGCGGCCGCTCCCAGATCAGCGAGTCGAAGGGCGAGAGCAGCGTCGTGCGGTGCCGGCCGCGCGGCTCGGTGGCGAGCGCCGCCGGATCGGCCCAGGCCGGCTTCCCCCAGCCCGCGACCGTCACCGGCACCAGACCCGAGTCCGCCACCACCGCGTCGAAGGCCTCGCCCTTGATCCGGTGGTAGTCGGCGAGGTCCGCGCGGGTGCCGACGCCGAGCGCCTCGCCCGCCTGCCGCACCAGGCGGCGCAGACACTCCTTGTCGTCCAGGTCGTCGTGCAGCAGCGCGTCCGGCACGGCGCGCTCCGCCAGGTCGTAGACCCGCTTCCAGCCGCGCCGCTCGGTCACGACCACCTCGCCGAACATCAGTGCCCGTTCGACGGCGATCTTCGAGTCCGACCAGTCCCACCACTCGCCCTTGTTCTTGGCGCCGCCCAGCTCGGTGGCGGTCTGCGGCCCCTCGGTCTTCAGCTGGGAGATCACCGCCTGGTAGGCGTCGTCCGACAGCTCGTGGTTCCAGTGCGGGCGGTCGCGGTAGGCGCGGCGGCGGAAGGCGAAGTGCGGCCACTCCTCGATGGGCAGGATGCAGGCGGCGTGCGACCAGTACTCGAAGGCGTGGCCGTCGGTCCAGTACGCCTCCTCGACGGTGCGGCGGCCGACCGCGCCCAGGCGCGCGTACGCGATCAGCTCGTGCGAGCGGGCGAGGACCGAGATCGTGTCCAGCTGGACCTGCCCGAGGTGGCGCAGCACACCCCGCACCCCGGCCCGGCGGTCCGGGGCGCCGAGGAACCCCTGGGCCCGCAGGGCGATCCGGCGGGCTTCGTCGGCGGACAGTTCGGCAGCGGGGCGCGGGGCGGTCGTCATGCTCCGACCCTAGGCCCTGGCACTGACAGTGCTCAGGCCCGCGTGACGGTGCTCGCGGAGGCCTCGGCCCCGGCCCCGGCGGCGGCCTTCGCCGGGAGGTACGGCACGGGGGACGGCAGGTCCAGGTCGGAGGGGAGCAGGGCGCCGAGCCAGCAGTCGCGGGCCGTGCCCTTGTTGAGCAGCCCGGCGCGCTCCACGCCCTCGACGACGAAACCGGCCCGCTCGGCGACGGCCCGGGAGGGCGCGTTGCCGACCTCGGCGCGCCACAGCAGGCGGTGGACGCCGAGCGAGGCGAAGGCCCAGTGGGCGAGGGCGCCCACGGCCTCCGTGACGTAACCGCGGCCGCGGTGCTCCCTGGCGGTCCAGAAGCCGACCTCGCGGATGCCCTCCCCGCGCGCGTGCAGGCCGATGGCGGCGACCAGCGGGCCGCCCTCCAGCGGCTCGACGGCGAAGGCGTAGTCGCTGTCGGCGCGCCAGCCGTCCGGGACGATGCGGGTCACGAAGAACTCGGCGTCCTCGCGGGTGTACGGCGAGGGGACCTGGGTCCAGCGCTGGATGTCGGGGTCCTGACAGGCCTCGTACACAGGGTCGACGTCGTCCGGGGTGAAGGGGCGCAGGCGCAGTCTGGCCGTGGCGAGGGTGATGGGTTCCATGACGGAATTCTGGTGTCCCGCCGGACCGGGTGCGAACACTTTTCGCAGCGGGCGGCACCTTCCGGCGGCCTCGTGCGTTGGTCAGGGAGCGAGGTGTCACGGGCGGGAGCGGGCCCCTCGGCACCGGCCCCGCACCCGTCCCGCAGCGCTCCGCCACTGCTCCGGCACTGCGGGCCTCCCTCCGTGAGGGTGGTCTCGCTTACGATGGCCGTTGCGGTGGGGACCACCTGCCGTGCCCGCGCCCGAGTCATGACAAGACCCAGTGCCAGGCCCGACCGGCAAGGAGACCAGCCTCAGTGTCCGTCTTCCACAAGCTCATGCGTGCAGGCGAAGGCAAGATCCTGCGCAAACTGCACCGCATCGCGGACCAGGTCAACTCCATCGAAGAGGACTTCGTCAACCTCTCCGACGCCGACCTGCGGGCGCTCACGGACGAGTACAAGCAGCGCTACCAGGACGGCGAGTCCCTGGACGACCTGCTTCCGGAGGCGTTCGCCACGGTCCGTGAGGCCGCCAAGCGCGTTCTCGGCCAGCGCCACTACGACGTGCAGATCATGGGCGGTGCCGCCCTCCACCTCGGTTACGTCGCCGAGATGAAGACCGGTGAGGGCAAGACCCTCGTCGGTACCCTCCCGGCGTATCTGAACGCACTGTCCGGCAAGGGCGTCCACCTGATCACGGTGAACGACTACCTGGCCGAGCGCGACTCCGAGATGATGGGCCGCGTCCACCGCTTCCTCGGTCTGAACGTCGGCTGCATCCTCGCGAACATGACCCCGGCGCAGCGCCGCGAGCAGTACGCGTGCGACATCACGTACGGCACGAACAACGAGTTCGGCTTCGACTACCTGCGCGACAACATGGCGTGGTCCCAGGACGAGCTCGTGCAGCGCGGCCACAACTTCGCGTGCGTCGACGAGGTCGACTCGATCCTGGTCGACGAGGCCCGTACGCCGCTGATCATCTCCGGCCCGGCCGACCAGGCCACCAAGTGGTACGGCGACTTCGCCAAGCTGGTCACCCGCCTCGTCAAGGGCGAGCCCGGCAACCCGCTCAAGGGCATCGAGGAGACCGGCGACTACGAGGTCGACGAGAAGAAGCGCACCGTCGGCATCCACGAGTCCGGTGTCGCCAAGGTCGAGGACTGGCTGGGCATCGACAACCTGTACGAGTCGGTGAACACCCCGCTCGTCGGTTACCTGAACAACGCCATCAAGGCCAAGGAACTGTTCAAGAAGGACAAGGACTACGTCGTCATCGACGGCGAGGTCATGATCGTCGACGAGCACACCGGCCGTATCCTCGCCGGCCGCCGCTACAACGAGGGCATGCACCAGGCCATCGAGGCCAAGGAGGGCGTGCCGATCAAGGACGAGAACCAGACGCTCGCCACGATCACCCTCCAGAACTTCTTCCGCCTCTACGACAAGCTCTCCGGCATGACCGGTACGGCCATGACCGAGGCGGCCGAGTTCCACCAGATCTACAAGCTGGGCGTCGTGCCGATCCCGACGAACAAGCCCATGCAGCGCAAGGACCAGCCGGACCTGATCTACCGGACCGAGGTCGCCAAGTTCGCCGCCGTCGTCGACGACATCGCGGAGAAGTACGAGAAGGGCCAGCCGGTCCTCGTCGGTACGACGTCCGTCGAGAAGTCCGAGTACCTGTCGCAGCAGCTCAGCAAGCGCGGCGTGCCGCACGAGGTGCTGAACGCCAAGCACCACGAGCGCGAGGCCGTCATCGTCGCGCAGGCGGGCCGCAAGGGCGCCGTCACGGTCGCCACGAACATGGCCGGCCGCGGTACGGACATCAAGCTCGGCGGCAACCCCGACGACCTCGCCGAGGCGGAGCTGCGGCAGGCGGGCCTGGACCCGGTCGAGCACGTCGAGGAGTGGGCGGCGGCCCTGCCGGGCGCGCTGGAGCGGGCCGAGAAGGCCGTGAAGGCGGAGTTCGAGGAGGTCAAGGAGCTCGGCGGGCTGTACGTCCTCGGCACCGAGCGCCACGAGTCGCGCCGTATCGACAACCAGCTGCGCGGTCGTTCCGGCCGTCAGGGCGACCCGGGCGAGTCCCGCTTCTACCTGTCGCTCGGCGACGACCTGATGCGTCTGTTCAAGGCGCAGATGGTCGAGCGGGTCATGGCCATGGCCAACGTCCCGGACGACGTGCCGATCGAGAACAAGATGGTGACGCGCGCGATCGCGTCCGCGCAGGCGCAGGTCGAGTCCCAGAACTTCGAGACGCGCAAGAACGTCCTGAAGTACGACGAGGTGCTCAACCGGCAGCGCGAGGTCATCTACGGCGAGCGCCGCCGCGTCCTGGAGGGCGAGGACCTGCACGAGCAGGTGCAGCACTTCATGGACGACACGATCGACGACTACATCCGCCAGGAGACCGCCGAGGGCTTCGCCGAGGAGTGGGACCTGGACCGGCTGTGGGGCGCGTTCAAGCAGCTCTACCCGGCGAAGGTCACGGTCGACGAGCTGGAGGACGCGGCGGGCGACCGTGCGGGCATCACCGCGGAGTTCATCGCGGAGTCCGTGAAGGACGACATCCACGACCAGTACGACGCGCGCGAGAAGCAGCTCGGCTCGGACATCATGCGCGAGCTGGAGCGGCGGGTCGTGCTGTCGGTCCTGGACCGCAAGTGGCGCGAGCACCTCTACGAGATGGACTACCTCCAGGAGGGCATCGGCCTGCGCGCGATGGCGCAGAAGGACCCGCTGGTCGAGTACCAGCGTGAGGGCTTCGACATGTTCTCCGCGATGATGGAGGGCATCAAGGAGGAGTCCGTCGGCTACCTGTTCAACCTGGAGGTCCAGGTCGAGCAGCAGGTCGA
Organism: Streptomyces sp. NPDC051909; assembly: GCF_040681095.1. NCBI lineage: Bacteria > Bacillati > Actinomycetota > Actinomycetes > Kitasatosporales > Streptomycetaceae > Streptomyces > Streptomyces sp. NPDC051909. The sequence goes on from NZ_JBFAYA010000036.1 coordinate 18,535, forward strand.
GGAGGTCCCGGTGCAGGAGGCGGCGCCGTCCCTGGAGAAGCAGGACGCGGTGGCGGCGGGTGCCGGGCGTCCGGAGATCCGGGCGAAGGGCCTGGACGCGCCGCAGCGGCCGGACCGGCTGCACTTCTCGGCGCCGAAGGTCGACGGTGACGGGTCGGTCGTCGAGGGCGACTTCGCCTCCGACGGCGAGCCGGCGGACGCGGGCGACGGCATGACGCGGGCGGAGCGCCGGAAGGCGCAGAAGAACGCGGGCGGGCGTCGCCGCAAGAAGTAGTGACGTGGGGGAGGGGCCGGTCGCCGCTTGGGCGACCGGCCCCTTCTCGTCTGTTGCGGCAGACCGTTCACGCCGGCCGTTCACGCCGGTCGTTCACGCGTTCACGCCGGTCGTTCACGCCAGTCCGTCGAGCTCGACGGCGGCGCAGCGCCAGCGGAGGTCGCGGCCGCGCTCAAGGCGGAAGGCCATGGCCCGTACCCGTTCCCCGGTCGCGATCGTGGCGCAGGCCTCCACGGCCTCCCGGTGCCCCGGCTGCCGGGCGGTGCAGCGCCGCACCACCGGCCGCGGTCCGGTCGCCGACCGCAACGGCGTGGCGGGCGCGAGCCGCACCAGCTGCTCGTACGCCTCCCCGACGGTGAACCCGAGCATCCAGTGCACCGGCCGCTCCCCGCTCAGCACGGCGAGCAGCCGCTCCGCGAACATCACGTGCGGCGGCACCCGCAGCACGGGCCCCGCGCCCGCCCGCCCCCGCGGCCGCGTCCCGGCGGGTCCGGCCGGCCGCCGGGTCGCCGGGCGGGGCCGCTGCCGGGGGTGGGGGCGCGGCTGTGGCTGCGTGTCCGTCTCGGTGGTCATGCGGATCCCCGTCCGTCGCGATGGGTCACCGACCGATACCTGTCGGTAACTTCCGTTGGGGATCTTGTACGGGCCGGGCGGGGCGCCGGGCAAGCGTGGCCGGTGGATCGGTGGCCGCGCGGCGGGCTTCACCTATCAGGGTGACGGGCCCGGTATCGCACGGCCGGCGGCCCGTCGCGGGGCCTCTGTGGGCGCGGCCGGATCACCCGGGCGGGTGGATGCGGGGACCCCCCGAACGGGGACGTGCCGGGCGTCCGGGCGGGGGCCGGAAGGCAGCCCTCCGCCCCCCGGAACGCCGCCCCGCACGTATCCTGAGGGCGATTCCGACTATGAAAGCGGCTGCCATGCGTGTGTACGTACCTCTGACCCTTTCCGGGCTCGCACAGGCGTACAAGGGCGGTGAGCTGGGGCCCGGGCCCGTGGTGGCGTACGGGGTGACGCCCGCGCTGCGGGAGTGGTACGTGTCGGATGACATCGAGGAGCTGGAGTACGCGGCGCTGAGCCGGGCCGCGGCCGCGTCGTTGCGGCTGATCGCGGGGGACCCGCAGGCGGCGCGGCGACGGGTGGTCGTGGCGGTGGACGTGGCCGACAAGGACGCCGTCGTGGACCCGGACCGGGGCCTCGACCCCGGGGCGCTCGGGGAGGTGCGGATCGCGCGGGCCGTGCCCATGGGGAAGGCCGCGGCCGTCCACGCCGACGCCGACGACGCCGAGACGGACGTCGCCGCCGCGGCGGCCGCGCTCGGAGCGGCCGATCAGGGCGACGACGACGCGCAGTTCGTCGTGGACGGGGCCGAGGACCACGAGCTGCTCTGGTACGGGGTGCAGGAAATCCCCGGACTGCTGGGCTGACCGGGCCGGTACCGTGGCTTCCCATGGGGAAGCACGGCACACACGGCGCACACGGCAGGCATCTGGTCTGGGACTGGAACGGCACGCTGCTCGACGACATCGGCGCGGTCATCGGCGCGACGAACGCGGCCTTCGCCGAGCTCGGCCTCGAACCGATCACCCTGGAGCGGTACCGCGAGCTCTACACGGTGCCCGTTCCGAAGTTCTACGAGCGGCTCATGGGCCGGCTGCCCACCGACGACGAGTGGACGCTGATGGACGACGCCTTCCACCGGCACTACTGGGAGCGCGCCGAGGGCTGCGGGCTCACCACGGGCGCCGCGGAGCTGCTCGCGGCGCGCCGGGCCTCCGGCTTCACGCAGTCGCTGCTGTCGCTCGCGCCGCACGAGCACCTGGTCCCGCTCGTGCGGCGCCACGGCATCGCCGAGCACTTCGTACGGATGGACGGGCGCGTCGGCAGCTCCACGGACGGCAAGTCCGGGCACATGGTCCGGCACCTGGCCGCCCTGGAGATGCCGGCCGAGCGGATCGTCGTCATCGGCGACGCCGCGGACGACGCCGTGGCGGCCCTGCACGTGGGCGCCAAGGCGGTCCTCTACACCGGCGGCTCGCACAGCCGCCGCAGCCTGGAGCGGGCCGGCGTGCCCGTCGTCGACTCGCTCACCGAGGCCGTCGCCGTCGCCGACGAGATCGTCTAGCCCCGGCCTACGCCACCTAGGCCTCCACCCCCGACTCCCGCAGCACCTTCAGGAACTCCCGCATCCACGTCGGGTGGTCCGGCCAGGCCCGGGACGACACCAGCTTGCCGTCGACCACCGCCGTCGTGTCCTGGAAGCTCGCGCCGGCCGCCTGCATGTCCAGTTCGAGGGCGGGGTACGCCGTCACGCGGCGGCCCTCCAGGGAGCCCAGGGCGGCCGTCAGGAGCGGGCCGTGGCAGATCTGGGCGACCGGCTTGTCGGCGTCGAAGAAGGACTTGAGGATCTTGCGGAGCTCCGGGTCGTTGCGCAGGTACTCCGGCGCCCGGCCGCCCGGGATCACCACCGCCGCGTAGTCGCCCGGGTCGACCTCCGAGAAGGCCAGGTCGGCGGGCCAGGTGTAGCCGGGCTTCTCGGTGTACGTGTCGTAGCCCGGTTCGAAGTCGTGGACCACGAAGCGGAGCTGCTTGCGGGAGGGGGCCGCGATGTCGACCTCGTACCCCTCTTCGAGCAGCCGCTGGTAGGGGTACATCACCTCCAGCGACTCCGCCGCGTCCCCGGTCACGATCAAGATCCTTGCCATGGCGACTCCCAGGTCTGTCCAGATCTCTGATGTCGGTGTGTGCCCCGTCGAAACATTCGTCGCTGTCCACAGTGTCAAACTTCGCGCCCCTCTTTTGTACACATAAGGCTCATGACGGCCGGGGGGTCAACAGCGATAGGCTTTTCCCGTGATCAGCGCGATACGCCGAGGGGGCAGCGCAGCCCCCGGCATCCGCCCGGTTCGCCACAGGCGCCGGGCCGACGGTGCGTTCGCCGAGATCCCCCGTCCGGTGGCCGAGAAGCGCCCGGACATCTCTCATCGCGGCATAACGTCTCTTCCGACCGGTACCACCGCGTCGTGGCGTTGTGCCCTTTCTTCCACCGACGTCACGCAACGGCGCGCGACAGGAGTCAGAGGACATGCAGACCAAGCTGGACGAAGCCAAGGCCGAGCTGCTCGATCGGGCCGCCCGGGTAGCTGAGAACAGCCCGGTCGGGGGGCGACTTCCGACAGGGCCCGACGGGAAGCGTCCGGACCACGCGACCGTGCTCGACTACCTCCAGCGCTACTACCTGCACACCGCGCCCGAGGACCTGACGGACCGCGACCCCGTCGACGTCTTCGGCGCCGCGCTCTCGCACTACCGGCTGGCCGAGAACCGCCCGCAGGGCACCGCGAACGTCCGCGTGCACACCCCGACGGTCGAGGAGAACGGCTGGACCTCCAGCCACTCCGTCGTCGAGGTCGTCACCGACGACATGCCCTTCCTCGTCGACTCCGTGACCAACGAGCTGTCCCGCGTGGGCCGCGGCATCCACGTGGTCATCCACCCGCAGGTCCTGGTCCGCCGCGATGTCACGGGCAAGCTCATCGAGGTGCTCGCCAAGGAGCCCGAGTCCAAGGCCGGGAAGGCCAAGCGCGAGCTGCCGCACGACGCCCTGGTCGAGTCCTGGATCCACGTCGAGATCGACCGCGAGACCGACAAGGCCGACCTCAAGCAGATCACCAGCGACCTGCTGCGCGTCCTGTCCGACGTCCGCGAGGCCGTCGAGGACTGGGAGAAGATGCGCGAGGCCGCGCTGCGGCTCGCCGACGGCCTGCCCGACGAGCCCACCGCCTCCGACCTGCGCCCGACCGAGGTCGAGGAGGCCCGCGAGCTGCTCCGCTGGCTCTCCGAGGACCACTTCACCTTCCTCGGCTACCGCGAGTACGAGCTGGTCAACGGCGACGCCCTGGCCGCCGTGCCCGGCACCGGCCTCGGCATCCTGCGCTCCGACCCGCACCACAGCGGCGAGGACAACCACGCCCACCCGGTCTCCCCGTCCTTCAGCCGGCTGCCCGCCGACGCCCGCGCCAAGGCCCGCGAGCACAAGCTGCTGATCCTGACGAAGGCCAACAGCCGCTCGACCGTGCACCGCCCCTCGTACCTCGACTACGTGGGCGTGAAGAAGTTCGACGCCGACGGCAACGTCATCGGCGAGCGCCGCTTCCTCGGCCTCTTCTCCTCGGCCGCGTACACCGAGTCCGTGCGCCGCGTCCCGGTCATCAAGCGCAAGGTCCAGGAGGTCCTGGAGGGCGCCGGCTTCTCGCCGAGCAGCCACGACGGCCGCGACCTGCTCCAGATCCTGGAGACCTACCCGCGCGACGAGCTCTTCCAGACCCCGGTCGACGAGCTGCGCTCCATCGTCACCAGCGTCCTGTACCTGCAGGAGCGCCGCCGACTGCGGCTCTACCTGCGCCAGGACGAGTACGGCCGCTACTACTCGGCCCTCGTCTACCTGCCGCGCGACCGCTACACCACCCGCGTCCGGCTGCGGATCATCGACCTCCTCAAGGAGGAGCTGAACGGCACCAGCGTCGACTTCACGGCCTGGAACACCGAGTCGATCCTGTCCCGGCTGCACTTCGTCATCCGCGTCGAGCCCGGCACCGTCCTCGCCAAGCTCACCGAGGCCGACGTCGACCGCATCGAGTCCCGGCTCGCCGACGCCACCCGCTCCTGGGCCGACGGCTTCGCCGAGGCGCTCAACGCCGAGTGCGGCGAGGAGCGCGCCGCCGAGCTGCTCCGCCGCTACGGCAACGCCTTCCCCGAGGGCTACAAGGCCGACCACTCGCCGCGCGCCGCCGTCGCCGACCTCCAGCACCTGGAGGCCCTGGCCGACAGCGAGAAGGACTTCGCGCTCTCCCTCTACGAGCCGGTCGCGTCCGGCTCCGGCGAGCGCCGCTTCAAGATCTACAAGACCGGCGAGCAGATCTCCCTGTCCGCCGTCCTGCCGGTGCTCAACCGGCTCGGCGTCGAGGTCACCGACGAGCGCCCCTACGAGCTGCGCTGCGCCGACCGCACCCACGCCTGGGTCTACGACTTCGGCCTGCGGATGCCCACGCCCAGCGGCAACGGCGACTACCTCGGCGACGACGCCCGCGAGCGCTTCCAGGAGGCCTTCGCCGCCACCTGGACCGGCGAGGCCGAGAACGACGGCTTCAACTCGCTGGTGCTGTCCGCCGGGCTGACCTGGCGCGAGGCGATGGTGCTGCGCGCCTACGCCAAGTACCTGCGCCAGGCCGGTTCGACCTTCAGCCAGGACTACATGGAGGACACCCTCCGTAACAACGTCCACACCACCCGTCTCCTGGTCAACCTCTTCGAGGCCCGGATGGCGCCGGAGCGGCAGCGCGCCGGCACCGAGCTGATCGACGGACTCCTGGAGGAGCTGGACGGCGCCCTGGACCAGGTCGCGAGCCTGGACGAGGACCGCATCCTGCGTTCCTTCCTCACCGTCATCAAGGCCACGCTCCGCACGAACTTCTTCCAGAGCGTCAGCGAGGGAAGCGACAAGAGGGGCCAGAAGGCGGAGAACGGGCGGCCGCACCCGTACGTGTCGATGAAGTTCGACCCGCAGGCCATCCCGGACCTGCCGGCGCCGCGCCCGGCCTTCGAGATCTGGGTGTACTCGCCGCGCGTCGAGGGCGTCCACCTGCGCTTCGGCAAGGTCGCCCGAGGCGGCCTGCGCTGGTCCGACCGCCGTGAGGACTTCCGTACCGAGATCCTCGGCCTGGTCAAGGCGCAGATGGTGAAGAACACCGTCATCGTGCCGGTCGGCGCCAAGGGCGGCTTCGTCGCCAAGCAGCTCCCGGACCCGTCCGTGGACCGCGACGCGTGGCTGGCCGAGGGCATCGCCTCGTACAAGACCTTCATCTCCGCGCTCCTCGACATCACCGACAACCTGGTGGCCGGCGAGGTCGTGCCCCCGGCGGACGTGGTCCGCCACGACGAGGACGACACCTACCTGGTCGTCGCCGCCGACAAGGGCACCGCGACCTTCTCCGACATCGCCAACGGCGTGGCCCAGGACTACGGCTTCTGGCTGGGCGACGCCTTCGCCTCCGGCGGCTCCGCCGGCTACGACCACAAGGGCATGGGCATCACCGCCCGCGGCGCCTGGGAGTCGGTCAAGCGGCACTTCCGCGAGCTGGGCCACGACACCCAGACCGAGGACTTCACCGTGGTCGGCGTCGGCGACATGTCCGGCGACGTCTTCGGCAACGGCATGCTGCTCTCCGAGCACATCCGCCTCGTCGCGGCCTTCGACCACCGGCACATCTTCATCGACCCGAACCCGGACGCGGCCACCTCGTACGCCGAGCGCCGCCGGCTCTTCGACCTGCCGCGCTCCTCGTGGGCGGACTACAACACGGAGCTGCTGTCCGCCGGCGGCGGCATCCACCCGCGTACCGCCAAGTCCATCCCGGTCAACGCGCAGATGCGGGCCGCCCTCGGCATCGAGGACGGGATCACCAAGCTGACCCCGGCCGAGCTGATGAAGTCGATCCTGCAGTCGCCCGTCGACCTGCTGTGGAACGGCGGCATCGGCACGTACGTGAAGTCGAGCGTCGAGTCCAACCCCGACGTCGGCGACAAGGCCAACGACGCCATCCGCGTCGACGGCCAGGACGTGCGCGCCAAGGTCGTCGGCGAGGGCGGCAACCTCGGCGCGACCCAGCTGGGCCGCATCGAGTTCGCCCGCTCCGGCGGACCGGCCGGCGAGGGCGGCAAGATCAACACCGACGCCATCGACAACAGCGCCGGCGTGGACACCTCCGACCACGAGGTCAACATCAAGATCCTGCTCAACGGTCTGGTCGCCGAGGGCGACATGACCCTCAAGCAGCGCAACAAGATCCTCGCCGAGATGACGGACGAGGTCGGCGCGCTGGTGCTGCGCAACAACTACGCGCAGAACACCGCCCTGGCCAACGCCGTCGCCCAGTCGCCGTCCCTGCTCCACGCCCACCAGCGCTTCATGCGCCGGCTCGGCCGCGACGGGGCGCTCGACCGCTCGCTGGAGTTCCTGCCCAACGACCGGCAGATCCGGGACCTGCTCAACAACGCCAGGGGCCTGTCCCAGCCGGAGCTGGCCGTTCTCCTCGCGTACACGAAGATCACCGCGGCCGACGAGCTGATCGGCACCGATCTGCCGGACGACCCGTACCTGCGCGGGCTGCTGCACGCCTACTTCCCGACGCAGCTGCGCGACACCTTCGCCGAGGCCGTCGACACCCACCCGCTGCGCCGGGAGATCATCACGACGGTCCTGGTCAACGACACCGTCAACACCGGTGGCTCGACCTTCCTGCACCGCCTCCGCGAGGAGACCGGCGCGTCGATCGAGGAGATCGTGCGCGCGCAGACCGCGGCCCGCGCGATCTTCCGCCTGGGCGAGGTCTGGGACGCCGTCGAGGACCTCGACAACAAGGTGGCCGCCGAGTTCCAGACCCGGATGCGTCTGCACTCGCGCCGGCTCGTCGAGCGCGGCACCCGCTGGCTGCTCAACAACCGGCCGCAGCCGCTCCAGATCGGCGAGACCATCGAGTTCTTCGCGGAGCGGGTCGAGCAGGTCTGGGAGAAGCTGCCGCAGCTGCTGCGCGGCTCGGACCTGGAGTGGTACCAGTCGATCCTGGACGAGCTGACCGGTGTCGGCGTCCCGGAGGAGCTGGCGCTGCGCGTGGCCGGGTTCTCCTCCGCCTTCCCGACGCTCGACATCGTCGCGATCGCGGACCGCACCGGCAAGGACCCGCTGGCGGTCGCCGAGGTCTACTACGACCTGGCCGACCGGCTGCGGATCTCCGACCTGATGGACCGGATCATCGAGCTGCCGCGCAACGACCGCTGGCAGTCCATGGCCCGCGCCTCCATCCGCGAGGACCTGTTCGCCGCGCACGCCGGGCTCACCGCCGACGTCCTGTCGGCCGGCAACGGCACCTCCATCCCGGAGGAGCGGTTCAAGGACTGGGAGGAGAAGAACGCGGCGATCCTGGGCCGCGCGCGCACGACCCTGGAGGAGATCCAGGGCTCGGACGCCTTCGACCTGGCGAACCTGTCGGTCGCGATGCGGACGATGCGCACCCTGCTCCGTACGCACAGCTAGTCCCGCTTGCGGGAAGGGGCGCCCCCGTCGGTCTGCGTGACCGGCGGGGGCGCCCCTCTTCTCGTACGGCGTGGGTACGGCTACGAGGTCACCGTGGACGTCCACAGGCGCCGTGCGGCGAGCACCGCCGCCGCGAGCAGCAGGGCGTTGCGGGCCGTCATCACGGCGATGCCGAGCCAACTGCCGACGACGACGTCCTCGTACAGGACGGGGTACGCGAGGGCGCTGAGCGCGGCGGCCGGCAGGAGCAGCAGGGCGACCGGGCGCATGACGGTGGCCCGTGAGGTCAGGCAGACGGCGGCCAGACCGAGCAGCCAGATCAGGTACTGGGGGCTGATCACCCGGCTGGTGACGGTGAAGAGCAGAACGGCGGCGAGGGCCGCGTCGAGCGGGGTGGCCGGGGTCCAGCGGAGGGCCCGGATGCGCCAGAACACCAGCCAGATGAAGGCGGCGGCGGTCAGGAACAGGGCCAGGTGCCCGATGGTGGAGACGTACGGGCCGACGTACTCGAAGGCGCCGAAGCGGAACTGGACGCTGCCGGGCCACAGTCCGGTGGCCCGGGCGAGGGCCAGGCCGGTGCCGCCGAGGGACTCGATCTGCACGCCCCGGTCGCCCTGCTGGCGCAGGAAGCCGAGGGGCTCGGCGAAGAGCAGGGCGAGTGCGGCGAGCAGGGTCACCGCGGTGACGGCGGCGGAGGTCCAGGCCTCGCGGGTGGTGCGGCCGCGCGGGGTGCCGATCAGCGCGAGCGCCGGCCAGACCTTGACCATCGCGCCGAGTCCGGCGAGCACGCCGCCGATCCGGTGGGCGGCGGTCGGCCGGGCCGTGAGGGCGAGCAGGGCGAGGACGGCGAGGGCGGTGGTCTGCACGTCGTAACGGGCGAGCGGGATGTGCAGGAGCAGCGGCAGGCCGAGCGCCCAATACCAGGCTCCGTGGGTGAGCCGGGCGCGGTCGGCGCGGGCGAGCGCGCCGGTGACGACGGCGTCGGCGAGCAGCGCGAGGGCGACGAAGGCCTGGAAGTAGCTCAGCCAGGGCAGCGCTCCGGGCGCCATGATGACAAGGCCCGCGCCGGGCGGGTACTGCCAGGTGACGTCGCCGGGCGGGAAGGTGCCCTGCGCGAACTGGCCGTACCAGTGCCGGTAGAGGAGGTACACCTCGCTGCCCACGCCGCCGATGCCGAGGTCGTCGCGGATCAGGAGCAGCAGCGTCCCGGCCCGGGTGAGCAGCCAGACGGCGGCGAGGGCGAGCAGCGGGCCGCGCCCCACGGTCACGAAGGTGGCGGAGGTGAAGGTCTCCGACTCGAAGGGGGAGCGGGTGAGGGTGGGTGGCGCGGGGCTGGTGCGGGCGGGGTCGGGCGAGGGCGGGTCGATCGTCACCCCACCGCACTGTAGTGCGCTATATCCCTTTTGTTACGTTCTTGGGGGCCGTTGCGGTGAGGTGTCCGCGCGTCCTTCGTACGCCGCCACCACGTCCTTCGCCGGGCCGTCCATCAGCAGCACGCCCGCCTCCAGCCACAGCGCCCGGTCGCAGGTCTGCGTGATGGTCGCGTTCGAGTGGCTGACCAGGAAGACCGTGCCCGCCTCGGCGCGCAGCTCGTCGATCCGCTTCTGGCTGCGGCGCCGGAAGGCCGCGTCGCCGGTGGCCAGGGCCTCGTCGATGAGGAGTACGTCATGGCTGCGGGCGGCGGCGATGGCGAAGCGGAGCCGGGCGCCCATGCCGGAGGAGTAGGTCCGCATCGGGCGCGAGACGGCGTCCTCGCCCTTGTCGTTGATCCCCGAGAAGTCGACGATGTCGGCGTACCGGGCGGTGATCTCCTTGCGGCTCATGCCCATGGCGAGCCCGCCGAGGATCACGTTCCGCTCGCCGGTCAGATCGCCCATGAGGGCCGCGTCGACCCCGAGCAGCGCGGGCCGGCCCCGGGTGTAGATCCGGCCCGCGCTGGTCGGCAGGAGTCCTGCGACCGCCTTCAGGAGGGTCGACTTCCCCGAACCGTTCGAACCGATCAGGCCGATCGCCTCGCCCCGGTACGCGGCGAAGCTGACGCCCTTGACCGCGTGGACCGTGCGGGTGCCGCGGGGGCCGCTGCGCTCGGTGTACGTGATGTGGACGCCGTCGGCGACGACGGTGGGGGTGCGGGGGCCGGGTTTCGCGTGGTCAGCCACGGCCGTAGGTCTCCTCTGCCTTCCAGAAGTAGGCGAAGCCGCCCGCGAAGGCGAGCAGCGCCCAGCCGGCCGCCAGCGCCCACACGTGCGGCGGCAGCAGGTCGGCGGTGAAGCTCTCCACCAGCGCGAAGCGCATCAGGTCGATGTAGACGGCGGCCGGGTTGGCCTGGAGCAGCAGGACCACCGCGTGCGGCAGGCCACGGCCCTCGGTGAGGCGGGCGATGGACCACATCACCCCGGAGGCGTACATCCAGGTGCGCAGCAGGAACGGCATCAGCTGCGCGATGTCCGGGGTACGGGCCGCGAGCCGGGCCGTCACCAGGGCGAGCCCGGTGCTGAACAGCGCCTGCAGGGTCAGCGCCGGGATCGCGAGCAGCCAGCTCGGGCGCGGGAACTCGCCGAAGCAGAACAGGATCACGACCAGCGCGCCGAGTGAGAAGACCAGCTGCTGGAGCTGCTGCAGCGCGAGCGCGATCGGCAGACTGGCCCGCGGGAAGTGCAGCGCCCTGACCAGGCCGAGGTTGCCGCTGATGGCGCGGGTGCCGACCAACAGCGTCTGTGAGGTGAAGGTCCACACGAAGACGCCGGTGAGCAGGAACGGCACGTAGTCCGGGATGCCGTGCTGCACGTCCATCAGGACGCCGAAGATCGCGTAGTAGACGGCCGCGTTGAGCAGCGGGGTCACCACCTGCCAGACCTGGCCGAGCCGGGCCTGGCTGTACTGCGCGGTCAGCCTGGCCGTCGCGAAGGCGGTGATGAAGTCCCGCCGGGACCACAGCTGCCGGACGTACGCGGGGAGGGAGGGGCGCGCGCCGCTCACCGTCAGCCCGTGGCGCAGCGCGAGGGCGCGCAGCTCCTCGGAGGTCGGGGGCGCGGGCGGTTTCTGGAGGGTGGGGGCGTGGAGGGTCGTCACGGGATCGCCTTCGATGAGCCTTCGATGGAACGGGTCCGTATCGTCGCTACGTGGAGGCTAGGACGTGAGGTCGGAGCATGTCAACGTCGGAACGCTACCGTTTCGTCGTCACGAGCTCGTTCCGTAACCGCTGGATAAGATCCTGGGCATGACGCCACCCACCGGATCCTCGGGAACCCCTCGCCGCGCCCCCGCGGGAGCCGCCGTGCTCCGGGAGGACGTCACCGAGGCCATCCGCGCCGCCGTCTTCGAGGAACTGGCCGCGGTCGGCTTCGCCCGCATGTCCATCGAGGGCATCGCCCGTCGCGCCGGGGTCGGCAAGACCGCCGTCTACCGGCGCTGGAAGTCCAAGCTCTCGCTCGTGCTCGACCTGGTCGGCGCCGTCGCCGTGCAGGGCATGCCCGCCCCGGCCACCGGCTCGCTGCACGGCGACGTCCGCGCCCTCCTGGAGCTCGCCGCGCACGCCCTGCGCCACCCCGTGGCCTCGCAGGTCATCCCGGACCTCCTCGTCGAGGCGGCCCGGCACCCGGAGATCGCCGACAGCCTGAAGGCCGCCCTGCTCGACCCGCAGCAGGGCGTCGTCGCCCAGGTCGTCCGCGCCGCCGTCGAGCGCGGCGAACTGCCGGCCGACGCCGACCCGGACCGCGCCCTGGACCTCGTGATGGGCCCGCTCTACTGGCGGCTCGTCGTGGTGCGTACCGAGCCGCCGAAGGGCTACCTCGACGACCTGGCGCGCTCGGCGGTGGCCGCGCTCACCGCGTGACGCGTCTCTTCCTGTGGCCTTCGGTGCGGGCTACTTCACCGCGCCCGCCATCACCCCGTTCACGAACTGCCGCTGGAACGCGAAGAAGACGAGCAGCGGGATCACCATCGACACGAACGCGCCCGGCGCGAGCACGTCGACGTTGTTGCCGAACTGCCGCACCTGCTGCTGCAGCGCCACCGTGATCGGCGGCGACTGTGCGTCCGCGAAGATCAGCGCCACCAGCATGTCGTTCCACACCCACAGGAACTGGAAGATGCCGAGCGAGGCGACCGCCGGGCCGCCGAGCGGCAGCACCACCCGGGTGAACAGACGCAGTTCGCCCGCCCCGTCGAGCCGCGCGGCCTCAAGGAGCTCACGCGGGATCTCCGCGAAGAAGTTCCGGAGCAGGAAGATCGCGAAGGGCAGGCCGAAGGCCGTGTGGAAGAGCACCACGCCCAGCGTCGTCTCGAAGATCCCCACCGCGCCGAACAGCTTCGACACCGGCACGAGCGCCACCTGCACCGGCACCACGAGCAGCGCCACGACGAGCAGGAACCACCAGTCCCGGCCCGGGAAGTCCAGCCACGCGAAGGCGTAGCCGGCGAAGGCGCCGATCACGATCACGAGGAGGGTCGCCGGGACGGTGATGAGCACCGTGGAGACGAGGGAGCCCGTGATCGCGTCGTCGGAGAGAAGGTCCCGGTAGTTCTCGGTGGTCAGCTGCGCCGGTGCGGTGAACACCTGCCACCAGCCGCTCGACGAGATGTCGGAGGGCGAACGGAGCGAGGAGAGCAGCAGCCCGACCGTCGGCATCAGCCAGAACAGCGCGACCAGGACCAGGAGGACGCGCAGCGCGCCGCCGGCGGCGCGGGCGGCGAGCCGCGCGGCAAGGCCGGTACTCCGGCCGCCGGGACGGCCGCCGCCCGTGCTTGCGCTGCTGCTCGTGCTGTTCGTGCTGCTCACGCCGCTCATCGGCGGCTCTCCCTTCGCATACGGCGGATGTTCACGGCCATCACCGGCAGCACGAGCAACAGCAGCACCACGGCGATCGCCGAACCCACCCCGAGGTCCGCGTCCGTCCCGAAGGACGAGCGGTAGAGCTGGAGCGCGAGCACGTTCGCGTCGTCCTGCGCCGAGCCCGGCGCGATGATGAAGACCAGGTCGAAGACCTTGAGGACGTTGATCATCAAGGTGACCAGGACGACGCCGAGCACCGGCGCGAGCAGCGGCACGGTGATCCGCCGGAACACCTGCCACTCGTTCGCCCCGTCGACCCGGGCCGCCTCCAGGACGTCGCGCGGCAGCCCGGCGAGCCCGGCGGCGATCAGCACCATCGCGAACCCGGCCCACATCCACACGTAACTGCCGATGATCGCCGGGGTGACGAGGTGCGGGCCCAGCCACGAGACCCCGTTGTACTGCTCGCGGAAGTTGCTCGCGGGCAGCCGCAGGACGGCCCCTTCGGCGGCGGCGTCGAGGGTGAAGCCGCCGTCGGCGGCGGCCGTCGCCCGGGCCACCACCCTGCCGTCCTTCACCGCCTCGACGCGCAGTCCCTTGAGCCCGAGCTCCTTCGGATCGACGGTGTTCGGCCGCCCGCCGCCGCCCCGGGTGAAGTCCAGCCACGCGACGCCTTCGATCGTGTCCTTGATCCCGGGCGCGGGGGTACGGGCCGGGCGGGCGCCCTCCGGCATCTGCGCCGGCGCCACGCCGACCAGCGGGAGCCGGGCCACCTCGCCCGCACGGACCGGGGACTTCGTCTCGTACGCGCCGTCGCCCGCCGCCTTCAGCGGGTGCACCGGAAGGGGGCGGGCGCGCGGGAAGACGGATGCCTCGGCGAAGGTGTCGTGCACCCCGACCCAGACCGCGTTGGCGACCCCGCGGTCCGGGTCCTGCTCGTACACCAGCCGGAAGATGATTCCGGCGGCGAGCATCGAGATCGCCATCGGCATGAAGACGACCAGCTTGAACGCCGTGCCCCAGCGGACCCGTTCGGTGAGCACCGCGAAGACCAGCCCGAGCGCCGTGGCCACGGTCGGCGCGAGCACCACCCAGATCAGGTTGTTGCGCAGGGCGGTGCGGATCGCGTCGTCCGTGAAGAGGGTGAGGTAGTTGTCCAGGCCCGCGAAGGAGTCGCCGGACCGGTCGAAGAGGGAGCGCTGGAGGGAGTACCCGATGGGGTAGACGACCAGCGCGCCGAGGAGGACGAGGGCCGGGAGCAGGAAGAGGGCGGCGACGGTGGTGTGACGGGAGCGGGCGGGACGGCCGGGCCGGGTGGCCCCGGCCGCCTGGTCGGACCGGTCGGGCCGGGCGGGTTCGGCGGTGGGCGTGGGGGTGGGGGTGGCGGATCCGGGGGGCGTGTCCACCGGATCAGCCCTTGTACGCCTTGGCCGCGTCGGCCTCAAGACGGGCCTGCGTCCCCGCCACGTCCTTCGGGTTCTTCAGGAAGTCCTGGAGCGCCTTCCACTCGCCCTTGCCGGGCGTGCCGCCGAACGACTGCGGCATCTGGTCCGACATGTCGAAGCGGAAGGCGTCGCCCGAGTCGATCAGCGCCTTCGCGATCGTCCGCTGCACCTCGTTCGGGTAGGCGGCCGGGTCGAGCGCCTTGTTGGGCGACAGGAAGCCCCCCTCGGCCGCCCAGATCCTCGCCGCGTCCGGCGAGGCGAGGAAGGTCAGCAGCGCCTGCGCGCCCTTGGTGTCCTTCAGGGCCACCGCCGCGTCGCCGCCGGTCACCACGGGCGCCTTGCCGTCGCCGACCGCCGGGAACGGGAACACCTTCGCGTCCGTGCCGATCTTGGCGCCGGTCTCGGCGATGTTCACCGCCGAGAAGTCGCCCTCGAAGACCATCGCGGTCCTGCCCTGGTCGCCGCCCGTGAAGGTCTGGGTGACGGACATCGGGAACTCGGTCTGCAGGGCGCCGTCCGCGCCGCCCGCGATCAGGTTCTGCTTGCCGAACAGCTCGCCGAGCGTGGTCAGCGCCTGGGCGACCGACGGGTCGGTCCAGGTGATGGTGTGCTTCGCGAGCCGGTCGTACTTCTCCGGACCGGCCTGGGAGAGGTAGATGTTCTCGAACCAGTCGGTGAGCGTCCAGCCGTCCGCGCCGCCGACCGACACCGGCGCGACACCGGAGGCGGAGATCGTCTCCGCGGTCGCGAGGAAGTCCTTCCAGGTCTTCGGCTCGCTCACGCCGGCGTCCTCGAAGGCGGCGGTGTTGTACCAGACCAGGGACTTGTTGGCGGCCTTGAAGTACACCCCGTACGAGGTGCCGTCGACCGCGCCGAGGCCCTGCCAGCCCTTCGAGTAGTTCGCCGTCAGCTGGGCCTTGGCCTCCGGCCCGAGCGGCTTGAGCCACTTCTGCGCGGCGGCCTGCTGGATCGCGCCGACCTGCGGCAGCATCGCCACGTCGGGCGGCGACCCGCCGGCTATCTTCGTCCCGAGGAAGTTCACGATCGGGTCCTGGGCGGGCACGAAGGTGACGGTCGCGCCGGTGCGCTTCTCGAACTCCTTCAGGACCTTGGTGAAGTTCGCCTGCTCGGGCCCCGTCCAGACGGCGGCGACCGCGATCTTCTCCCCCTTGAGGGAGGGTAACGAGACCCCGGGCGCGCTGGTGCCGGGCGCGGTCTTGGCCGGACCGTCACCGCTGTCACCGCCGTCGCCTCCGCCGCCGCAACCGGCCGCCGCGAGCACGGCGACCGCCGCCACCACACCGAGTCGAAGAGTTCTGCCGTCACGCATCCGAGCCCCGCCTCTCCCGCGTCTTCCGGTCCCGTGCCCTCAGGTCTACGCGCGGCGCCGGAGGCCCGCAAGGCCGCCTTCGGGGTGGGGAGCGGGATCGTGATCGGCTCGTGACGTGGCGTCAAGTGCGGTACGGGGGTGGGCTGGAGGGGCGGTGGGGCGGGGGTCGGGCCGCTGTGGTGGGTGGGTGCGCGGGGGCCGTTCCGGTGGCACGTCCCCCGCTCCCGTCCGGAGGACCCCGTCCCTCAGGCCGGCGTCGGGGACACCAGCGGCGGTACCGGGGTCGCGTCCACCGAGCGGGCCGCGCGGTCCAGGGCGCTGGCGAGGAGGGCCAGGTCCGTGGGGCCGTTGCCGAGTTCGCGGACCGGGCGGCGGGTGGGCGGGTCGCCCATGCGGTCCCATTCCAGGGGGACGACCGTCGGGCGCAGGGTGGCCGTGCGGGGGATGCGTCCCGTGACGCGGCCGGTCTGGAACGGGGTCACCCGGCCGTCCGGGTGACCGAGCCGGCCGCGGCCCGGCCGGGGCTCGTCCGGGCCGGGGGCCGCGGGCGGCGGGTCCAGGACGATCCGCAGCCGCGCGCCGTGGGCCAGCTCCGTGTCCGCCGTGCGGTCCGGGCGGGCCGAGGCCGCCACCAGGTGCACCCCGAGCCGCGCCCCGTTGCGCGCGACCGCCTCCAGGGCCCGCACCACGGACCCGGCCGCCGGCCGGCCCGGCGCGCCGAGCGCGGGCGCGACCAGGGCGTCGAAGTCGTCCACGAGGACCACGAGCCGCGGCAGCGCGCCCGCCCCCTCGGCGGCCGGACCGCCGCGCGCCGGTTCGGTGCGGCCGCTCGGCGTGTCCCCGAGCAGGCTGTCGGCGGTCAGCCGCAGCGTGCGGCTGCTGGGCCGGTCGCCGAGCAGGTCGGCGCCGGGCGGTGGAGTGCGGTCGCCGGAGCTCGTACGCGGGAGGCGTCCGCTCGGGCGGTCGCCCAGCAGGTCCGCGCCCGGCGGCGGCGTGCGGTACGTGGTGGTGTCGGCCTGCTGGTCGTACACCTCGCGCGGCGCCGTGCGGTGGCTGCGGCTGCTCGGGACGTCGCCGATCGCGCCGTCGGGCGCGGTGCGCAGGGTGCGTCCGCTGGGGCGGTCGCCGAGGAGGTCCGTGCCCGAGCGGGCGTCCGGGATGCGGGCGGTGGCCCGGCCGGCGGCCGGCGGGACGGATTCGGCCGCGCTCGGGGAGCGCTGGCCGATCAGCCGGGCCGAGCGGCGGTCGGCGAAGTGGGTGTCGCCGAGGAGTTCGGCGCGGCGCTTCAGCTCGGCGCCGAGCGCCTGGGCGAACTCCCGCATCCGGACCGGGTCGGAGGCCACCAGGTGCTCGGTGACGTGCGGCAGCTCCGTGCAGGCCGCCAGGCCCTCGCCGCGGTCGCCGCCCGCGCCGTCGACGAGGAGGATCCCGAGGCGGTCGGGGCGGGCCCCGGCGGCGAGGGACGCGGCGACCGAGCGGAGGAGCTCGGTGCGGCCGCTGCCCGCCGGGCCCTCGATGAGGAGGTGCGGGCCCTCCTGGGTGAGGTCGACGGCGACCGGCCCGCGCGGCCCCGCACCCAGGACGGCGGTGCCGTCGGCGGCGGAGGCCCAGCGGGCCATCAGGGAGGCGGGGGTGGCCCGGGCGAGGCCCAGCTCGTCGAGCAGGCGGGCCGACAGGGGCAGCGCGGCGGCCGCCCGGCCCGGTCCGCCGCCCGCGGCCGTCTCCGTACGCAAGGGGGCGAGGGCGCGGCCGAAACGCTCGGCCCAGGCCACGGACACCGCGTCGACCACGCCGACCGTGCCGTGTCCGGCGGCCCGCCCGCCCGCCGTGCGCAGCAGCCGCAGCGCGGTCGCCACGTCGCCGCTGAGCAGGGCGGCCGCACCGCACTCGCGGAAGGCGAGGGACGCGGCGCAGGCCGACTCGTAGGTGGCGGCGACCGGGGAGGCCGGGGAGGCGGCGGGCGCCTCGGCGAGGCAGAGCAGATGGATGCCGGCGGCGGGTCCGGCCCCGGCGAGCCGCGCCGCGGTCTCGCGGAGCGCGGCGGAGCCCGGGTCGCCGTCGACGATCACGACGGTCGCGGGGCCCTCGTGACGCGCGGCGGCCTCCGCCACGGCGGCCCGGTCGGCGCTGGGCCAGCCGGGGCCGAGCGGCCCGTCGTCGAGCCGCCGGGTCAGCTCGGTGAACCGGGCGTGCGCCTGCTCGCGGTCGTACGCGAGGAGCAGCCGGCAGTCCTGGCCGTGCGCCGGGCGGGTGTGCGGCAGCCAGCCGAGCCACGCCCAGTCCCGGCGCCGCTCCTCCAGGGGCCGGTTGCGGTCGGCGCTGACGAGGACGATCTCCAGGTCGGCGGGGGAGTGCAGGGCGGCCAGCTGGGCGACCACGGAACGGGCCAGGCCGCCGAGCCGGGGCGCGGGCCCGGCGAGGCCGAGCGAGCCCGCCTCGCGCAGCCCGACGGTGACGGGCACGCCGCACAGGTCGGCGCGGTCGGTGGTGCCGAGCCGGACCACCAGGGCCTCGGGGTGGCCGGGGCCCCGCTCCCACAGGCGCGGGCCGGGGCCGAGGGCGGTGAGCAGTATCGCGGCGGGATCCGGCCAGCTGTCCGGGGAGGGCAGGGCGGCTCCGCCGCCTTCGGGCGCGGGACCGGGGCGTGCGCCGCCGGCGAAGGCGGGCACCGGAGCCACGCCGTACTCGCCGTCCCGGTCCTCGTCCCGGCCGCCCGCGAGCCGCCGGGCCCAGGCGCCGAGGCCGCGGCGGCGGGTCTGCCGGGTCCTGCTGTGGGACTCGACCTCGCCGTCGGACTCGTCGGGCTCCTCCACGCGCGCGTGTCCGTGGCCCTGGCCGTTGCCGTGGGAGGCGCCGGGCTCGTGGTCGGCCGCCGGGCCGTGGCCCTCGTCCGCCACGGGCGCGTACGGAGCGGGGCCCGCGCCCTGCCCGCCCCTACCGCCGCCAGGGGCGGCGCCGTACGCGGCCTCCGGGGCGCGCAGGGCCACCCGCAGGTGCCCCTCGCCGTCGGGGACGGTCGGCAGCCGGACGTCGTCCGCGCCGGGCGCGGCGCCGGGCTCCGTACCCGCGCCCGCGCCCGAGCCGACGCCCGTACCCGTACCCGATTCCGTACGCGTACCGCCGGAGGACAGGCGCAGGGCGGACTCGCCCACCCGGAGGGTGCCGCCGGGCGGGAAGCGGACGGGCCGGGGGCCGACCGGGGCGCCGTCGAGGGTCGTGCCGTTGGTGGAGCCCTGGTCGGTGACCGTGACCCGGCCGTCCGGGCCGACCGTCACGGTGCAGTGGACCCGCGAGACGTCCGGGTCGTCGAGCGGAACGTCCGCGTCCACAGAACGGCCGATTCTGATCGCTCCGCCGTTCGCCCCGCCGTGCAGCAGATGCACTCCGCCGGCGTCCGGTCCCGCCACCACGTGCAGCCGGGCCGGGGCGCCCTCGCCCATGACCTCGTCCGGGCCAGGCACCTGGAGGGAGAGCACCGCCCCGTCGACCAGCGGCGGCTCGCCGAGCAGACAGCGGCGGGTGTCGAGCCGACGCTCGCCCGCGTACAGCACGGTGGTGCCGGAGGAGGACGTGTCGGGGCCGGAGACGGCCGCGGCGAGCGAGGAGGCCACGGCGGCCAGCTCGGTCCCCGCGGGCGCGGTGACGAGCACGTCGCAGGCGCGGCCCGCGCCGTGGCCGGCGTGCGGCGCGAGGACGGTCAGCCGGATCTGCATCGCCGTCAGCGGTCCCTTCTGCGCGGCGCGCCCGGCAGGGGACAGGACCGCTCGCTCCCCCCACCCGGCGCGGACGCGTCGTCCGGTACAGGTCGGCACGGGGCCGGGGCTCCCGACCCCGACACGACGTGCTGTACGCATCCTCGCACCTGCCACTGACACCCCGCCCCCGGGTCGCCTCCAAATGATCTTGTCCGGTCGTCGAGGGACGCTATTTCGCCTGATTGCGTATGGCTCGCAGCACTTACGGCAACCCCGGCCGCGTTCCGGACGTCTTCTTTTCGGACACGTACGGCACCGGAATCGGCCGTCCCCCGGACGCTTCTCGAACGATCGATGACACGTTCGGCGGCACCGGAGAGGCCCTAAAGTGGGTCGGACACCCGGACGGGTCACAGAACACACAGGGACCCCGGGGACACTTCGACGGACGACCCCAGGACCACGATCAGCAGGGAGCGCGTGACGTGCGGCCTATCGGCAGCAAGTACCTGCTCGAGGAGCCGCTCGGCCGCGGCGCCACGGGCACCGTCTGGCGAGCCCGCCAGCGGGAGACGGCCGGCGCAGAGGCGGCGGTGGCGGGCCAGCCCGGCGAGACCGTCGCGATCAAGGTCCTCAAGGAGGAGCTGGCCAACGACGCGGACATCGTGATGCGCTTCCTGCGCGAACGGTCCGTGCTGCTGCGGCTCACCCACCCCAACATCGTGCGCACCCGCGACCTGGTCGTGGAGGGCGATGTCCTCGCCCTCGTCATGGACCTCGTCGAGGGCCCCGACCTGCACCGCTACATCCGCGAGAACGGCCCGCTCACCCCGGTCGCCGCCGCGCTGCTCACCGCGCAGATCGCCGACGCGCTCGCCGCCAGCCACGCCGACGGCGTCGTGCACCGCGACCTCAAGCCCGCCAACGTGCTGCTCGCCGAGCAGGACGGCGGCATGCACCCGATGCTCACCGACTTCGGCATCGCGCGCCTCGCCGACTCCCCGGGCCTGACCCGCACCCACGAGTTCGTCGGCACGCCCGCGTACGTCGCCCCGGAGTCCGCCGAGGGCCGCCCGCAGACCTCCGCCGTCGACGTCTACGGCGCCGGAATCCTGCTGTACGAGCTGGTCACCGGCCGTCCGCCGTTCGCCGGCGGCACCGCCCTGGAGGTCCTGCACCGGCACCTCAGCGAGGAGCCGCGCCGCCCGTCCACGGTGCCCGGCCCGCTGTGGACGGTGATAGAGCGCTGCCTCAGCAAGGACCCGGCGGGGCGGCCCAGCGCCGAGAACCTCGCCCGCGGCCTGCGGACCGTCGCCGCCGGCATCGGCGTGCACGCCACCCCGGCCCAGATCGAGGCCGCCGACGGCGTCGGCGCGCTGCTCGCCCCCGACCCGGCGCCCGCGCCCGTCCCGCAGATCCCGGGCGTGGACCCGGCGGGCGCCACCCAGGTGCTGCCGGCCGGTTCCGCCGCCCCGGCGGGCGCGTACGACCCGGCCGCGCCGACCAGCGTGCTGCCCACCAGCGGCCCGGCCGGCGCCGCCGACCCGACGGCGATGCTGCCCACCGCCGGTGCGGGCGCCGCCGACCCGACCGCGGTCATGCCCCCCGTACCGCAGGACCCGCCCGGTCCGCGGCCGGAGGACCCGCACCCCTGGCAGACCCAGCTCGGCGCGCTCCGCGACCGCAACGAGCAGACCCAGGTGCAGTACCTCGACCCGAGCGAGGACCCGCTGCGACGGCGCCCGCAGCGCCGGGCGCAGCCGCAGCCTCCGCAGGGGCAGGGGTACGGGCAGCAGGCGCCGTACCAGCAGCCGCAGCGGCCTCCGCAGGGCTACCCGCAGCCCCAGCAGCCGCGCCAGCCCCAGCCCCAGCCGTACGCGCCCCAGCAATACGCTCCCCAGCCGCCGCAGCAGGCCTACACGCCGCCGCAGCCGCCCCCGCAGGCTCCGGCGCCCGCCCCGGTCCCGCGTGAGCCGCGTCCGCCGCGTCAGCGCAGCGCGAACCCCATGCGCATCCCGGGCCTCGGCTGCCTCAAGGGCTGTCTGTTCACGATCGTGCTCTTCGTGGTCGCCGGCTGGCTCGTCTGGGAGCTGACCCCGCTCCAGGACTGGGTCGCCCAGGGCAAGGGCTACTGGGAGACGATCGGTGACGCGATCACCTCCTTCACCGACTGGGTCTCCTCGCTCGGCGACAGCACGGGCAGCAGCGGCGGAGGCAGCGGTGCTACCGGCGGTAGCGGGCAGTAGGAGGGCCCCGGCGGACGGTCGGGGCGTCGATTTGTCGACTTCCGAGGGGTGATTTCCTCTCGGAAGTGCCGGTCGATGCCCTCGGACGCGTAACTTTGACGCGAACCGCAGCCGCTGAGGGAGCAGTCTTGGCACGGAATATCGGCAGCCGCTACACGGCCCACCAGATCCTCGGGCGGGGCAGCGCGGGCACGGTGTGGCTCGGCGAGGGCCCCGAGGGCCCCGTCGCCATCAAGCTGCTGCGCGAGGACCTCGCCTCCGACCAGGAACTTGTCGGCCGTTTCGTCCAGGAGCGCACCGCGCTGCTCGGGCTCGACCACCCGCACGTCGTCTCCGTCCGCGACCTCGTCGTCGACGGCAACGACCTCGCGCTGGTCATGGACCTGGTCCGCGGCACCGATCTGCGCACCCGCCTCGACCGCGAGCGCCGGCTCGCGCCCGAGGCCGCCGTCGCGATCATCGCCGACGTCGCCGACGGTCTCGCCGCCGCCCACAAGGCCGGTGTCGTGCACCGCGACGTCAAGCCCGAGAACATCCTGCTCGACATGGAGGGCCCGCTCGGCCCCGGCGGCGCCCACCCCGCCCTCCTCACCGACTTCGGCGTCGCGAAGCTCATCGACACCCCCGGCCGCACCAAGGCCACCCGGATCATCGGCACCCCCGACTACCTCGCCCCCGAGATCGTCGAGGGCCTGCCGCCCCGCGCCGCCGTCGACATCTACGCCCTCGCGACGGTCCTCTACGAGCTGCTGGCGGGCTTCACGCCGTTCGGCGGCGGCCACCCCGGCGCCGTCCTGCGCCGCCACGTCACCGAGACCGTCGTCCCGCTCCCCGGCATCCCCGAGGAGCTGTGGCAGCTGATCGTCCAGTGCCTCGCCAAGGCCCCCGCCTCCCGGCTGCGCGCCTCCGAGCTCGGCAGCCGGCTGCGGGACGTGCTGCCGATGCTCAAGGGCATCCCGCCGCTCGACGTGGACGAGCCGGACGCGGACCCGGCGGCCGAGCCGGAGGTGGAGCCGTACGCGACGAACGGCGGTACGGGCGGCGGCGAGCCGTCCCCGCGCCGGGCAGCCGTCCCCCTGGTGCCGGGCGCCTCCACCGACTCCAACCGCGACACCCACACCTCCATGCGGGTCCCCGGCCCCGACGAGCTCTCTGGCGGCCCCCTCGGCACCGCCCGCGCCCCGCGCTCCGCGAGCGCCCGCCGCCCCGGCTCGGCCCGCCACAAGGCGGACGCCGTCCGCAAGCGCCGCATCACCCTCACGATCGCCGCGGTCGTCCTCGCCGGCGCACTGGGCGCCGGCGGCTACGTCGCGGCCTCGGCCGGCGAGGACGCCCCGCCGCAGGACTCGGAACAGTCGCAGCAGCCTTAGGCCGTCTCTTCCGGAATCTCGGCCGGGTCCACCGACCTCTGGTGCGGCCCTGATCCGCCGGACAGGCCCCAGGCCCGCGAGGCGGCCGCCCGACCGCCCCCGATCCGACGGACTGGCACCGGGAGAGTCCGGGTCGGGGCGCGGAGCCGTTACGCTGGACGCGTGGCAGTCGTCGATGTATCCGAAGAGCTGAAGTCCCTCTCCTCGACCATGGGGTCGATCGAGGCCGTCCTGGACCTCGAGAAGATGAGGGCAGACATCGCCGTGCTCGAAGAGCAGGCCGCGGCCCCGTCCCTGTGGGACGACCCGGAGGCGGCGCAGAAGATCACGAGCCGGCTCTCGCGCCTCCAGGCCGAGGTCCGCAAGACCGAGGCGCTGCGCGGCCGCATCGACGACCTCGCGGTCCTCTTCGAGCTGGCCGAGGAGATGGACGACCCGGACACCCGGGTCGAGGCCGAGACCGAGCTCGCGTCGGTCCGCAAGGCCCTGGACGAGATGGAGGTCCGCACCCTCCTCTCCGGCGAGTACGACGAGCGCGAGGCGCTGGTCAACATCCGCGCGGAGGCGGGCGGCGTCGACGCCTCCGACTTCGCCGAGCGCCTTCAGCGCATGTACCTGCGCTGGGCCGAGCGCCACGGCTACGGCACGGAGATCTACGAGACCTCGTACGCGGAAGAGGCCGGCATCAAGTCGACCACCTTCGTGGTCAAGGCCCCGTACGCCTACGGCACCCTCTCCGTCGAGCAGGGCACGCACCGCCTGGTGCGCATCTCGCCCTTCGACAACCAGGGCCGCCGCCAGACCTCCTTCGCGGGCGTCGAGATCCTCCCGGTCGTCGAGCAGTCCGACCACGTCGACATCGACGAGTCGGACCTGCGCATCGACGTCTACCGGGCGTCGGGCCCCGGCGGCCAGGGCGTCAACACCACCGACTCGGCGGTGCGCATCACGCACATCCCGACCGGCATCGTGGTCTCCTGCCAGAACGAGCGCTCCCAGATCCAGAACAAGGCGAGCGCGATGAACGTCCTCCAGGCGAAGCTCCTGGAGCGCCAGCGCCAGGAGGAGCGCGCCAAGATGGATGCCCTCAAGGGCGACGGCGGCAGCTCCTGGGGCAACCAGATGCGTTCGTACGTGCTGCACCCCTACCAGATGGTCAAGGACCTCCGCACCGAGTTCGAGGTCGGCAACCCGCAGTCCGTCCTGGACGGCGAGATCGACGGCTTCCTGGAGGCGGGCATCCGCTGGCGCAAGCAGCAGGAGCAGGTGCAGTAGCACCACTCCCTGACTCCTCAGGCAGCGGGCCCCACTCGTGACGTCACGCGTGGGGCCCGAGGCTTTTCCCGCCTCGCAGGGGAGGTCTCACAGCGGAAGATCGTCGGGAAGGACCCGGAACGCCTTGTGCCGGCCCGGCGGGCGTACCGCGCGGAAGTCGCGACGGTCCAGGGCGAGGATCGCGTCGGTGTCGTAGTCGGCGGCGAGCGCGACGTTCACGGCATCGGCGAGGTTCAGATTCAGCCCCGCGTAACGCGCCCGCAGGGACTGTGCGGCCCCCAGATGATCCTCGGAGACCTCCGGAACGATGACGCGTCCGCGTCTCATCCAGTGCCGGATGTCGTCGATCGCGCTGATCGCCGCCGCCCGGCCGAGCTCTCGGGTCGCCACGTGGTCGAGCTCCGCGAGCAGGCCGGACGTGTCGGCGATGACGATGATCACGCGGCGCTTCCCGACCCGTGGGTGACGCCGTCGGCGACCACATCCCGCACCTCGTCCTTGGAGAGCGTTCGTCCCGGCCCCTCGAAGGTCCGCGAGAAGAGCGGCTCGTCCCAGACCCGGTTGGCCATGGCGGCGAGGTGGATGCCCTGCCGGATGATCTCCGCCTCGCCGATGCCGCGGCGCTTGGCCGCCTCCTTGATGATGGCGAGGTCTTCCGGGTCGGCGTATACGTTCGTGCGCTTCATGGACATGTGTTGAGGTGATGTATGTCGATGGTGCACCTGACATGCTTTCGAAGAACGATTGCCGCGATCGTCGTAGGAACGCTGGCCTGGACGGGCCTGCCCGCCGCTGCCGCGAGCGCCTCGCGGGCAGCCACACCGCCCGCCGTGGGCGGTTCGGCGACCGAGGAACAGCGGGCTCTCGCCGAGGCGGCCGAGACCGGGGAGCGCGTCGAGGTCGTGGGCGCGCGCACCGAGCTCACCACGGGGTGGCGCACCGACGAGGCGTCGCTCACCTTCTTGGCCAGTGGGGTCCCGTACAGGGCCGGGTCCATGGGGCGGGTGGGAGACCGGGCTCTTAACGGTGGAATCTTCTTCACCCTCAATGATGTGGAGGAGCTCGGTCCGGATGATGTTCTTGTCGCGGACGGTGGCGAGAAGAACAAGGTGATGGACCGTGACGAGTTCCTGGCCGAGGGCAGTGCTTGTTCCTTCGGTTGATTCGCGGGCGCAAGCGGTGTGTTGGCAGTTCTGGCGCTTTGTCGACATGGGAACTGGTCGGGTGGGGCCGGGAGTTCAGGGTTTACGTCACAGTTGCATCCCCGCATGGTGGGCACAAGGTGATCTTTCGGGCATCGCACGCGCAACGACCTTGACGTGCTCTCGGAAACTCGGAAGGGTGGCATGCGGCATGCGTGAATCTGGGGCGCGTGTGAACGGGGGCAGGTCCAGTGCTTTGTGACGCCCCTGATGTCCGGTGGCCCCGAACGCAGCTCTACAGACGATTTGAGCTACTGGGGGTAGCAGCCAGATGACCAAGAAGACGCGCATCCGCGTCGCGCGGATCGCTGCCGGTGCCGTTATCGCCGCCGGTGCGTCGCTGACCGTCGCGGGTGCCGCTCAGGCCGTGGTCGGCGTGGACGCCGACATCACGGTGACGGACGAGAAGATCGACGTCGGCCTCGGCATCAACGGCGAGGGCGGCGACAGCAGTGGCGGCCCGGGCGGCGTTGACGCCGGTACTACGTCCACGGGTGGCACCACGACCGCTGGTGGCACCACGACCGCTGGTGGCGCCACGACGGCCGGTGGCACGACGACCGCTGGTGGTACCGATGCGGGCACCACGACCGCTGGTGGCACCACGACGGCCGGTGGCACGACGACCGCTGGTGGTACCGATGCGGGCACCACGACCGCTGGTGGCACCACCACGGCCGGTGGCACGACGACCGCT
>NZ_JBFAYA010000036.1:45031-50860 GCF_040681095.1 Streptomyces sp. NPDC051909
GGTGGTACCGATGCGGGCACCACGACCGCTGGTGGCACCACCACGGCCGGTGGCACGACGACCACGGGTGGCAGCACCACGACCGGTGGCAGCACCACCACGGGTGGCAGCACCACCAACGGTGGCAACAGCGGCGGTACCACGACGACGGGTGGCGCCACTACGACCGGTGGCAACAGCGGCGGTACCACCACCAACGGTGGCAACAACGGCGGTTCGTCGGCCACCGGTGGCTCCTCCGCCACCGGCGGCTCCTCCACCTCCGGTGGTTCCTCCACCGACGGTGGTGCCGGCACCTGCACCGTCGACCTCGACGGGGCCGAGTGTGTCGACAACAACCCGGGCACCAACAACGCCGGCTCGCAGCCCGTCGAGCAGGGCAAGGCCAAGGAGGAGCTGGCCGAGACCGGCGCCGCCGAGACCTCGTTCCTGATCATCGGGGCCGCCACCATGATCGCGGGCGGCATCGGCTTCCGCTTCCTGCCGCGCCTCGTGACCGGTGGTCGTACCGCCGTCTGATCCACTGACGGCGTACAGCACGTACAGAAGGGCCGGAGGTGCTTTCCAGCACCTCCGGCCCTTCCGGTATGGCTTCTGCGGGCTCCTACACCCCCCGCACCGCCACCAGCAGCGTCATCGCGGCCACCAGTGCGATCACCAGGGTCAGCAGCATCGTCGGGGTCAGGCCCGTCGGCTGCGGCAGTCGCTCGCGGTTCGCGCGGCAGACGGGGCAGCGGCCCTCCGCGACGGGCGCCGCGCAGTTGGCGCACACCAGCCGGTCATAGGTCATGCGCTCTCCTCCTCCCGCACCAGGCTCCTCAAGCTCCTGAAGCTCCTCGTACAAGGATCTCCATCAGGACAACGCCCGGCACGATCCGTGCGTTCCCTTTACCACTGTGCCAGCTCCGGAGCTTTTCGGCGCGCCCCATGAGCACGCGGGCGCAAGGACGAAAAGGATAAAGCACACAAGCGAGGACCGCGACTGCGCGGGCCTTCCCGGTTCGCGTATGGTCACGCACACCTACTCCCGGCCGACCGTGGTGCATTCGTGATCCGATTCGACAACGTCTCCAAGTCCTATCCGAAGCAGAACCGCCCCGCGCTCCGGGATGTCTCCCTGGAGATCGAGAAGGGGGAGTTCGTCTTCCTCGTCGGTTCCTCCGGCTCCGGAAAGTCGACCTTTCTGCGGCTGATCCTCCGCGAGGAGCGCGCCAGCCAAGGTCAGGTGCACGTCCTGGGCAAGGACCTCGCCCGGCTGTCCAACTGGAAGGTGCCGCACATGCGCCGCCAGCTGGGGACGGTCTTCCAGGACTTCCGCCTGCTGCCCAACAAGACCGTCGCCGAGAACGTGGCCTTCGCCCAGGAGGTCATCGGCAAGCCGCGCGGCGAGATCCGCAAGGCGGTGCCGCAGGTGCTCGACCTGGTCGGCCTCGGCGGCAAGGAGGACCGGATGCCGGGCGAGCTGTCCGGTGGTGAGCAGCAGCGTGTCGCCATCGCCCGGGCCTTCGTCAACCGCCCGATGCTGCTGATCGCGGACGAGCCCACCGGCAACCTCGACCCGCAGACCTCGGTCGGCATCATGAAGCTGCTCGACCGCATCAACAGGACAGGGACCACCGTCGTCATGGCGACCCACGACCAGAACATCGTCGACCAGATGCGCAAGCGCGTCATCGAGCTCGAAAAGGGCCGCCTCGTCCGCGACCAGGCGCGCGGCGTCTACGGCTACCAGCACTGAGCGGACAGGGAGAAGTCACACCATGCGCGCTCAGTTCGTGCTGTCGGAGATCGGGGTCGGTCTCCGCCGCAATCTGACGATGACCTTCGCCGTCATCGTGTCCGTGGCCCTGTCGCTGGCCCTGTTCGGTGGGGCGCTGCTCATGCGCGAGCAGGTCAGCACGATGAAGGACTACTGGTACGACAAGGTCAACGTCTCCATCTTCCTCTGCAACAAGAGTGACGGGTCCACCTCGCCCAAGTGCACCAAGGGCGCCGTCACCAAGCAGCAGGCGGACCAGATCGAGGCCGATCTGAAGAAGATGGACATCGTCGAGTCGGTCCACCGCGAGTCCGCCGACGAGGCCTTCAAGCACTACAAGGAGCAGTACGGCGACACGGCCATCGCGTCCGTCGTCACCCCGGACCAGATGCAGCAGTCCTTCCGGGTCAAGCTGAAGGACCCGGAGAAGTACAAGGTGGTCGCGACCGCCTTCGCGGGCCGGGACGGCGTCGAGTCCGTCCAGGACCAGCGGAACATCCTGCAGAACCTGTTCGACCTGATGAACGGCATGAACATCGCCGCCCTCGGCGTCATGTTCCTGATGCTGATCATCGCGTTGATGCTGATCGTGAACACGGTCCGCGTCTCGGCCTTCAGCCGGCGCCGCGAGACCGGCATCATGCGGCTGGTCGGCGCGACCAACTTCTACATCCAGATGCCGTTCATCATGGAGGCCGCCTTCGCCGGTCTGCTCGGCGGCGCCGTCGCCTGCGTCATGCTGATGGTCGGCCGGTACTTCCTGATCGACCACGGCATCGCGCTCGCCGACAAGATGCAGCTGGTGAACTTCATCGGCTGGGACGCGGTCCTGGCCAAGCTGCCGCTGGTCCTCGCGATCGGCCTGCTGATGCCGGCCGTCGCCGCCTTCATCGCGCTGCGCAAGTACCTGAAGGTGTGACAGTTCACTCGCACTGAGTGCATGGCGTCGTACGGCCAACCACCGTACGGCGCCATTCGCTTGTCCTAGAGTGGGCGGCATGCGTGCCGGTGCCGGCCCCGAGTTCTGTCGTAGGCCCCGCGGAGTTCTCCGTGGGGCCGCTTTGACGTTGGTCTTCACCGGGGTGCTCGGCACCGCCGCCGCCACCGGCTCCCTGCCCCGGCGCGAGCCGGCGCGCGAGCCCGCCCCGGCCGCCGCCACCGCCGCCGGCCGGTCCACGGTCGACCGCGCCGCGCTCGCCCGGGCCGCCGCCGAGGCCATGGCCGACGGCAAGTCCGGCAAGAAGGCCGCCGAGGAGTTCGTCAGCCGCAGCGGGGACCGCTGGGGCGCCGTGTACGACAAGCGGGAGTACGCCGAGTTCGAGCAGGCCCTCGACGGCGCCTACACCGGCGTCGGCCTCTCCGCCCGCCGCACCGCACGCGACCGGGTGGAGATCAGCCGGGTGCAGCCCGGCGGCCCGGCCGAGCGGGCCGGACTGCGCCCCGGCGACCGGCTCACCGCCGTGGACGGGCGCCCGGTCGACGGGCTCTCGGTCTCCGAGATCGTCTCCCTGCTGCGCGGCGACGGCGTCCCCGGCACCACCGTCGGACTCGGCGTCGAGCGCGGCCGCGCCGTCTGGACCGAACCGCTGCACCGGGCCCGGCTCGCCGTCGACCCGGTCGCCGTCCGCCGGCTCGGCGACGGCACGGTGCTGATCCGGGTGGCCGCCTTCACCAAGGGAACGGGCGAGGAGGTACGGCGGGCCGTGCGCTCCGCACCGGCCGGCGCCGGCGTCCTGCTCGACCTGCGCGGCAACTCAGGCGGGCTGCTCACCGAGGCCCGGTCCGCCGCCTCCGCCTTCCTCGACGGCGGTCTCGTCGCCACGTACGACATCGACGGGCAGCAGCACGCGGTGTACGCGGAGGGCGGCGGCGACACCGCACGGCCGCTGGTCGCGCTGATCGACGGCGGCACCATGAGCGCGGCCGAGCTGCTGACCGGTGCCCTGAAGGACCGCGGCCGGGCGGTCACCGTCGGCTCGCCGACCTTCGGCAAGGGCTCGGTCCAGATGCCCAGCACCCTGCCCGACGGCTCCGTCGCCGAGGTCACCGTCGGCCACTACCGCACCCCCGCCGGTCACGCCGTGGACGGCAGCGGCATCACCCCGGACGTGGCCGGAGGCGACCGGCCCGAGGAGCGGGCCCGCACGGTATTGAGTGGCCTCGGAGGGGCCTCGTAGTGCGAAAATGACTGCACTATGGCAAAGGGACTCGTCAACGTGCAGGGCAAGCCTGCGAAGAAGAAGGCCCAGGACAAGGGGCCGGAGCGCAAGCTCATCGCGCAGAACAAGAAGGCGCGGCACGACTACCTCATCCTGGACACCTACGAGTGCGGCGTCGTGCTCATGGGCACCGAGGTGAAGTCGCTCCGCATGGGCCGGGCGTCGCTGGTCGACGGATTCGTCCACATCGACGGCGGAGAGGCCTGGCTGCACAACATCCACGTGCCCGAGTACACCCAGGGCAGCTGGACCAACCACTCGGCGAAGCGGAAGCGGAAGCTGCTGCTGCACCGGGAGGAGATCGACAAGCTGGAGCAGAAGTCCTCCGAGACCGGTCACACGATCGTGCCGCTCGCGCTGTACTTCCTGAACGGCCGGGTGAAGTGCGAGATCGCGCTGGCCAAGGGCAAGAAGGAGTACGACAAGCGGCAGACCCTGCGTGAGCAGCAGGACACGCGCGAGACTGCGCGGGCCATCGCGGCGGCCAAGCGGCGCCAGCGCGCCCAGGAGCGTTGAGCCTAGGAGCGTTGAGCCCGGGAGCGTTAATCTGCTGGCAACCGTGCCCGCTGGTCACGTACCATGGGCCCTGCACCCCACAGAGGGTGCAACCTTTGAAAAATCAACATGGGGATGATCGGTTTCGACAGCGGATGTCGAAGCAGGGGAAGCGTGTCGAGGAAGCGGCAATGATCTCGTAAACCACGCGCCGAAACCAATAATCGCCAACACCAAGCGCGATTCCTTCGCCCTCGCTGCCTAAGTAGCGACTTGCGAAGTGTCAGCCCGGGGCTGTTCCCGACCCGGATCCTGGCATCAGCTAGGGGACTAAACCTTGATCCCGGTCACGGGGTGAAGAGGGAAATCAAGCAGTGACTGAGCCCGTTCCGGACTTGTCTGGGTGATCCGGAGGGCCGAGAAACTCGTACCAGACTGCACACGGAGAAGCCCTGGTTCCGCACCGTTGGACGCGGGTTCGATTCCCGCCATCTCCACTCATCCCATGTGGGCACGGGCCCGGTGGTCGTACGTCTCGTACGGACCGCCGGGCCTTTGTCATGGCCCGGCATGCCGGGACGGGCCTCGATACGGGTTCGGTAGACGGTCGCCTCGCCCGTGCCACGCAGAGGGCCACGCTGGACGCCCAGCCGAGGTGCGTACTCGAGTTCGTGGCGCAGGGCTTCCACAGCCTCCTCGGCGATCGTGCCGAGAGCTTTCAGCCGTCGGGCCGCGTCCGCGGTGATTTCCGCGATCGCGATGCGTCGGCTCAAGGCAACGGCCTCCGCTTCTTGATCTCGGCGATCAAGTCCAGCCCCTCTTCCACCGCCGCGTCGAACTCGGGGTCCGAGAAGGCCGCGATGCTCCCGGCGCACTCGTTGAGCACCTGGGAGCCGCGGTGCAGGTCCGCGGGTGTCGAGGCGTCCAGAGCCCGGGCCAGGTCGGCTTCGAAGCTCTCCGCGTCGCCGGGGAACCCGCGGCCCTGGCGCAGCGCGGCGCGTATGTCGGCGACCGTTTTCGGGGGCGGCGGCACCGGGTGGGTGGCTTCGGCGTGCTGGGCGCTCATGCGTTCTCCTCCGCTTGGGCGTACATCTGAACGGTACCGTCGGCGTGCGCGCGCATGTGTCACCCTGCCGGGGGATTCTGCGCCTCAGGCGGTGTCCGCCCGTCGTCCGGACGCCGGTGCGGTGCGGTGCGGTGCGGTGCGGACGCCGGTGCCGTGCGGGATGTGTCTGCTGGGGGTCCGGGGGTCGTCCCCCCCCGTCGGGTCGGTCGTCACGACACCGAGGACCCGGTACTTGTGGAACCAGTCCACCGACGCTTCGGGGGCACCGTTGATGTTCCAGAACTGCGGGT
>NZ_JBFAYA010000037.1:0-46943 GCF_040681095.1 Streptomyces sp. NPDC051909
CCTGTGGGAGAGTAGGACGCCGCCGAACAATCATTGTGGGAAAGCCCCGCACCTCTGGTGCGGGGCTTTTCTGCGTTCACCGCCGGAATCCCCCCGGAATCCCCCCCCCGGATTCCGGCCCGGAGCCTGCGGCAGCGGGGCGTTAGCGAGGCGACAGCGGGACGGCAAGGCCGGCAGGGATCGTGGTGTCATGGCGCCGAGCGCGCGCCGACCGACCGATTTGCACGGGGGAGAAACCACCATGCGCAGCACGCGTACGCATCGTAAGAACACCGTCCTGGCCGTCGCGGCCGTCGCCGTCCTCTCCATGGGGCTGACCGCCTGTGGCGGGGACGACACGGGGACGCGGGACGAGGGCGCGGCCACGAGCCACGCGTCGACGACGGCCTCGGCGCCGGTGACGTCGGCTGCCTCGACCACCGGCGAGACCGGGACCGGGACCGAGGCCGGGGCCGGGGCTGAGACCCAGGCTCCGGCCGGGACCGGGGCCCAGAAGGCAGCCGCAGCGAACAGCGGGAAGACCGGGAAGACGGTGTCCTGCACCTTCAAGGACGTGCGGATCAGCGCGGCCAAGGCCGACGAGACGCCGACCGAGCACATCGTGCTGACCGCCGTGAACCAGTCCGCGCGCGCCTGCCGGCTCGACGGCTACCCGCTGATCGCCTTCGGTGAGATCCATACCGCCAAGGACATCCCGGCCGTCGCCAAGAGCAAGCCGGCCGCCGCGGTCGTGCTGCAGCCCGGTGCCCCGGCGTACGCCAATGTCCGGATCTCCCTCGGCGGTGTCCACGAGGACAACAAGGTCGTCGACTCCTTCGACGTGAACCTCTTCACCGGAGACGCCCCCACCGAGGGCAGCATCGTGGTCAAGGCCCCGGCGGGCGGGATCGCGGTCGACGAGGCCGCCGCCAAGACCGGCTACTGGACCCGGGAACTCCGCAACGGCGCCGACGAGTTCTAGTCGGAGGGACGGGGGAGGAGGGGCAGGACCGCGTGCCGGCGCCTCCTCTTCCCCGTCCCCCTGACGATCGGAGCAACCCATGTCGTACCCCGAAGTCCGCTACCACGGCGAGACCGGCGAGATCAGCGCCGCGTACCGCCCGGCCGGCACGCCCCCGGAGTTCGTCTCCCCGGGCGGCACCCGCACCCACTACCTCGCCACCACCGCCTCCACCGGCGGCGAGTTCGGCCTCTACCGCATCGACATGCAGGCCAAGGCGGGCGGCCCGGCCACCCACTTCCACCGGACCATCTCCGAGACCTTCTTCATCCTCGACGGGACGGTCCGGCTCTACGACGGGGAGCGATGGGTCGACGCCGAGAAGGGCGACTTCCTGTATGTGCCCACCGGCGGCCTGCACGCCTTCCGGAACGACTCCGACGAACCCTCCTCCATGCTCCTGCTGTTCGCGCCCGGCGCGCCCCGCGAGGAGTACTTCGAGAAGGTGTCCACCGTCGCCGGCATGACCGACGAGGAGCGGACGGAGTTCTTCGTCAAGCACGACACCTACTGGACGGACTGAGCCAGGCCCGTCTTCGCGCCCGCGCCGCACAACGGCACCACTGTTGTGCCGGGACGCTCCGGCGCCGCCCGTACGGCCGCCCAGCAGGCCACCCCGGTCGGTTCCACGTACAGTCCGCGCCGGGCGAGGTCGAGCTGGGCGGCCCGGATCTGGTCCTCCGTCACGGTGCGGAAGGTGCCGCCGGAGGCGCGTACGGCGCGCAGGATCTGGGCGGCGCGGGGCGGGGCCGGGATGGCGATGCCCTCGGCGAGGGTGGGGCGGGCGGGGACGGCCGGGCCGGTGAGCTCGTCCGCGCCCGCGTGGAAGGCGGTGGCCAGGGGCGCGACCGCCTCGGCCTGGACCGCGACGAGCGCGGGGCGCCGGTCGATGAGCCCGTGCCCGTACAGCTCCTCGACGGCGAGGGCCACGCCGAGCAGCAGCGTTCCGTTGCCGACGGGGACGACGAGGGTGTCGGGGAGCCGGCCGCCGAGGTCCTCCCAGAGTTCGTACGCGTAGGTCTTCGTGCCGTGCAGGAAGTGCGGGTTGTAGACGTGCGACGCGTAGAAGACCCCCGGCTCGTCGGCCGCGGCGCGGGCCGCCCGCGCGGTGGCCTCGCGGTCGCCGGGGACGATGACCGGGTGCGCGCCGTGGGCGCGGATCTGCTCCAGCTTCTTGGGGGAGGTCCCCTCCGGTACATAGACGGAGCAGTCGAGCCCGGCGCGGGCGCAGTACGCGGAGACCGCCGTCCCCGCGTTGCCGCTGCTGTCGGCGAGCACCGAGCGGGGGCCGAGCCGGCGGGCGAGCTCGGCGAGCATCACGGCGCCCCGGTCCTTGAAGGACAAGGTGGGCATGAGGAAGTCGAGTTTGGCCGAAACCGTCTCGGTGAGCGGGACCAGCGGGGTGCGGCCCTCGCCGAGGGTGATGTGCGGGTGCTCGGTGGCGAGCGGCAGTGCTTCGGTGTAACGCCACAGTGAATTCACGCGGGACGCGAGGGAGTTCCGCGGCACCGGCGCGCTCGTGAAATCGAGGTCCCAGGGACCGCGGCAGCGGGGACAACACCAGGTGAGGGCGGATGCGGGGGAGCGGACGTCGCAGCGCGGGCACACGTAGGTCGTCATGATCCCAGGATGGCAGTGGTGTGAAGCGGGCGTGTCAAGGCGCTCGGAACCCTTGTGGGATTCCTATGGATCGGTCAATCTTTCGCCAGGCAACCGGAGATGACGAGCGGCGCGGATCCCTCGCGTTTGTCTTGTCATGTCCCTGCCGATTGCTCCACGACCCCCACAGCAACGCACCACCTATGAGGAGGACCCCTCACATGTCCGTGATGCGTGATTCGCGGCGCAGACTCGCCGCGGCCGGTGCCATAGCCGTCGCGGCCCTCGCGCTCGGCTCCCTCTCCGCCCTCCCGGCCAACGCCGCCGGGACCGCCGCCGAAGGCGTCATCCTGAACGCCGGCGCGGAGGGGACCGTCGCCAACAGCTACATCGTCACCCTCCGCGAGTCCGCCGCCCAGGCGGAGACCGCGCAGGGCCGGGCGGTGGCGACGAAGTTCGGCGCGAAGATCAAGCGGACCTACACGGCCGCGCTCAACGGCTACTCGGTCGAGCTCTCCGAGGCCCAGGCCAAGAAGCTCGCCGCCGACCCGGCCGTCGAGACCGTCAGCCAGAACCGCGTCTTCCACGTGGACGGCACGCAGCCCTCCCCGCCGTCCTGGGGCCTCGACCGGATCGACCAGAAGGCCCTGCCGCTCAACCAGAGCTACACCTACCCGGACAGCGCGGGCCAGGGCGTCACGGCATACATCATCGACACCGGCGTCCGCATCACCCACAGCGACTTCGGCGGCCGGGCCTCCTACGGCTACGACGCGATCGACAACGACAACACCGCGCAGGACGGGCACGGCCACGGCACCCACGTCGCCGGCACCGTCGCGGGCAACTCGTACGGCGTCGCCAAGAAGGCGAAGATCGTCGGCGTCCGCGTCCTCGACAACTCCGGCTCCGGCACCACCGAGCAGGTCGTCGCCGGCATCGACTGGGTGACCCAGAACGCCGTCAAGCCGGCCGTCGCCAACATGAGCCTCGGCGGCGGTGTCGACACCGTCCTCGACGACGCCGTCCGACGCTCGATCGCCTCCGGTGTGACGTACGCCGTCGCCGCCGGCAACGACGGGGCCAACGCGTCCAACTACTCGCCGGCCCGCGTCGCCGAGGCCATCACCGTCGGCGCCACCACGTCCTCCGACGCCCGCGCCAGCTACTCCAACTACGGCAGCATCCTGGACATCTTCGCCCCGGGCTCCTCGATCACCTCGTCCTGGAACAGCAGCGACTCGGCCACCAACACCATCTCCGGTACGTCGATGGCCACCCCGCACGTCGTCGGCGCCGCCGCCCTCTACCTGGGCGCCAACCCGACGGCCACCCCGTCGCAGGTCTCCTCGGCGCTCACCACGGCCGCGACCCCGAACGTGGTGACCAGCCCCGGCACCGGCTCCCCGAACAAGCTCCTGTACGTCGGCGACGGCGGCACCACCCCGCCGCCCACCGGCGACCGCTTCGAGAACACCGCGGACTACGCGATCAACGACAACTCGACCGTGGAGTCCCCGATCACCGTCAGCGGGATCAGCGGCAACGCCCCCTCCGGTCTCCAGGTGCCGGTGAACATCGTCCACACCTACATCGGTGACCTCCAGGTCCAGCTGATCGCGCCCGACGGGACCGCGTACACGCTGAAGGCCTTCGGCACCGGCGGCAGCGCGGACAACATCAACACCACCTACACCGTCAACGCCTCCTCGGAGGTCGCGAACGGCACGTGGAAGCTCCGGGTCACGGACAACGCCTACTGGGACACCGGGCGGATCGACTCCTGGGCACTGCAGTTCTGACCACCGGTCTGATGTCCACTCAGTGCCTGAGTGCCTGAGTGCCTGAGTGACCGAGTGATCGAGTGATCGAGTGATGGACCGAGGGGCGGTCGCCGTGACGGCGACCGCCCCTCGCTCACTCCTCGTCGAAGACGTACGGCACGGGTTCGTTCACCCATCCCGCCATGAGCACCAGACGCGAGGTGCGGTGTACGGCGAGAAAGCCGAAGGGGCGGTCGACATCCAGGTCGATCCGGCGGACCACGTGTCGAGTGCGCGGCGCGGCGCACCCGGCGGCCGCGGCGAACGCCGTCACCGACGCCGCCTCGAACCCCTGCGCGTCGAAGCGCGCCACGGTCGCCTGGGCGGCCTGGGTGAGCGCCAGCGGGAAGTCGCTGATCCCCGGGAAGTGGCCCCGCTCCAGGTCCCGGGCCGTGGTGAGGCCGAACACCTCGTGGTGGGCGAGGAGATCGTGCTCGGCGGTGAGCGAGAACGGCGAGGTCGTCACCGCGAGATACGGGTCGCGCGAGGTGCTGCGCACGTGGCGGACGTTCAGGCCGGGGCCCGGCTCGCCGAGCGGCAGCAGGTCACCCGGAACGGTCCGGCAGGTGCCTGACAGGACGTCGAGCCCGCCCTTCAGGACGGTGCCGCGGTCCGCCTCGTCCGGTCCGAGCAGCAGGTGCACGTCGATCCCGGTGCCGCCCAGGACCTTCAACACCGTGAGCGGGCCCGCGTCCGTCTCGGCCACCCCGACCCGGTCGAGCAGACCGGTCGTGCGGTGCAGCGCGGCCAGCTCGCGTCCTGCCCACGGGCCGGAGTCGGGAAGCATCCCGCCCTCCCAGAACGGGCGCAGCCAGCTCGTCCTGAGCGCCTGCGCGACGGCCAGGACCAGCTTCGAGGTCTCGTCGACGGTGACCGGCATGGTCGGGATCAGGCCATCCGTGCGCTTCGCGGCCCAGGCGTCCAGCTCCCGCTGGTTCTCGGCGTCGTCGGGGCCGAGCCGGCCGAGCGTCGCCGCGGGCAGTCCGGCCACCCAGGAGCCGTGCGGCTCCACGTCCGGCCGGGTCCACAGGCCGACCGCCGAGCCGACCCCCGGGATCCGCTCGACTCCGGCGAGCAGATCACGGGCCGCCTCCGCCGCCCGCTCGGCGGGCACGCCGAGCGCGTCCTCCAGCTCCGCCCGGGCCGGACCGGCCGCGCCGTCCGCCAGGAAGGCGAGCAGGGGCCAGACGCCGCACGCCGAGAAGACCGTGCCCGTGGCCTCGCCCGCGGCTGCGTCTGGGGCCTTGTCCCGGGCCGTCGGCGAGGTCGTCGG
This sequence comes from Streptomyces sp. NPDC051909, assembly GCF_040681095.1. Lineage (NCBI taxonomy): Bacteria > Bacillati > Actinomycetota > Actinomycetes > Kitasatosporales > Streptomycetaceae > Streptomyces > Streptomyces sp. NPDC051909. Next base: position 5,696 of record NZ_JBFAYA010000037.1, read on the forward strand.
CGGGGCCGTGTCCGAGGCCGTGTCCGAGGCCGGGAGGGCGGTGGCCCAGCGCGCCGTCAGACCGTTGACCGCACGTACCGTCGAGCCCCACATGTCGCCCCCGCCCCGGGACCGCGTACGATGCGCGCGCCCGTTCGATTCCTTGAATTCGAAACCGTGAATCCGGTTCCCTGGATCCGCGCTCCCGGTGTCCTCGCGAGGATCCCCGCCACCAGGAGCCCTGTCCCACCCCTTCAGGATTCCCGCCCCAACAGGAGCACCGTACTCGTGGACCCGTTCAAGCCGCCTCAGGATTCCCCCTCCCCGGAGCAGCCCCCGCAGCCGCCCGGTCAGGGGTTCGGCCCGCAGGCGCCGGGACCCGTGCCCGGACCGTACGCCGCGCCCGGGCCGTACACCTCGCCGCCCGTCGGACCGTACGGCCCCTACGGGCCCGGCATGCCCGGCCCGTACGGGATGCCGCAGCAGTCCACCAGCGGTCTGGCGGTGGCCTCCATGGTCTCCGGCATCGTCTGCTGCCTGCCGCCGCTCGGCCTCGCCCTCGGGCTCATAGCCCTGCCGCAGATCAAGAAGAAGCAGCAGAAGGGCAAGGGGATGGCCGTCGCCGGCATCGTGCTCTCCTCGCTCGCCACGCTGCTCGTGGTCCTCGGCCTGGTGACCGGCGGACTCGGCGAATTCTGGAGCGGCTTCAAGAAGGGCCTTGACGACGCCGCGGCGGCCCAGTCGCCGTTCTCGCTGAAGAAGGGCGACTGCTTCCGCGTCGAGGGCAAGCTGGAGACGTACACGACGGACGTCGACACCGTGCCCTGCACCCGCCCGCACGAGGGCGAGGTCACCGGCAACTTCAAGCTCGCCGGCTTCGACAAGTGGCCCGGCGAGGACGCGATCGACAAGCTCGCCGAGGACCGCTGCGACCGCATGAACAGCGCCTACGCGCTGGACACCTGGGCGGTGCCGGAGGACGCGCTGGTCTACTACTACATCCCCAGCCGGCAGAGCTGGCGGGCCGGCGACCGCTCGGTGACCTGTGCCTTCGCGACCGAGGAGGCGCCCTTCACGCAGTCCCTGCGCAGTGACGCGAGCACCCTCGACGCCCATCAGCTGCACTTCCTGCGGACGATGAACCCGATCGACGACGTCATCGCCGAGGAGCCCGACGAGGACCCGGACGCCGACCTGGCGGCCAACAAGGCCTGGGCCCGCAAGATGCACCAGGCCGTCACGTCGGCGAGCACCGGCCTGCGCGGCCACACCTGGTCCGGCACCTCCGCCGAGCCGGTCGAGAAGCTGGCCGGCCGGCTCGACGCGGCCGCGGCGAAGTGGCAGAAGCTGGCCACGGCCAAGGACTCGGACGCCTACTGGGAGGTCTACGAGGACGCGTACGACGCCCTGTCGACCGACAACGAGTCGGCGTCGCGCGGCGCGCTCGGCCTGACCGACACCCTTGAGGACAGCAGCGGCGAGAGCGTCTGACGGGATGTGGACGTACGGGGCGCCGTACGCATCGGGGCCGCCTCGCCGGGGACGTTGCCGTTGAACCGTCAACGTCAGAGATTCCGACGGGAGTTCGGTGGCTATACCTGCGAAGAGGGGCCGCGTAAAGGCATGTCATCACTTCGGGTGAAACTCTGGCCCATGCTTGCGGCTGCGCACCCTCGGTTGTCAATCTGTAGCTGACAGTCAAGCTGAGGGGAGTGTCCAGTGACGTTCGGTGAGCAGCCCGCCTATCTGCGGGTGGCGAGCGATCTCCGCGAGAAGATCGCCAACGGCTCGCTTCCCCCGCACACCCGGCTCCCTTCGCAGGCACGGATCCGGGAGGAGTACGGGGTCTCCGACACCGTCGCACTGGAGGCGCGCAAGGTCCTCATGGCCGAGGGTCTGGTCGAGGGACGCTCGGGCTCGGGGACCTATGTGCGCGAGCGTCCGGTGCCGCGCCGGATCGCCCGCTCCGGGTACCGGCCGGCCGCCGGGGCCAGCCCCTTCCGTCAGGAGCAGGCCGCCGAAGAGGTGTGCGGCACCTGGGAGTCGGCGAGCGAGCAGGAACCGGCCGGTGCCGAGGTCGCCGAGCGGCTCGGCATCGAGCCGGGGGAGCGGGTCATGCGCACGCGGTACGTGTTCCGGGACGGCGGCGAGCCGATGATGCTCTCCACCTCCTGGGAGCCGCTCGCCGTCACCGGCCGCAGCCCGGTGATGCTGCCCGAGGAGGGGCCGCTGGGCGGCTGTGGCGTCGTCGAGCGGATGGCCGCGATCGACGTGGTCGTGGACAACGTGGTGGAGGAGGTCGGCGCGCGCCCCGGACTCGCGGAGGAGCTGCTGACCCTGGGCGGTGTGCCGGGCCATGTGGTGATGGTGATCGAGCGCACCTACTACGCCTCGGGGCGGGCCGTCGAGACCGCCGACGTGGTCGTCCCGGCCGACCGCTACAAGGTGGCGTATCACCTGCCGGTGCGGTGAGCATCGCCCGCGGGGTGCTTGCCGGCTGAGCCGCCGTCACCGGGCGAACGCCCGTACGGCGGCCCGCTCCGTAGCCCGCGACGGCCCCGCCACAGGTGTCTCATAGGCCTCTCGTGGCTCACCTGTAGGCCTTCTGCGGGCCTCTCGCGGCTCCGGAGACTCTCCCTCCGCCGGTTGTTACTGGCCAGATACGTATCTCTTTGTGAAAACCCGTATCCGGTGCGTAAAGGTCAGGCGTAAGGTCAGGCATATGCGCATTGCGGTTTCCAGGAGATCGTTAGACGTGGTGGCCGGACCGGCGGAGGGAGAAGTCCGATGAGCGACAGCGGTCCCGACCTTGCCTGGCTGGTCATACGACAGGACGACAACGGCAACCGCTACCGCGTCGGCCGGTACGCGACCCAGGACGAGGCCCAGAAGGTGGCCGACAGCCTCGACGCCCGCGGCCACAAGCAGCTCTACTGGGTCGAGCGCATCGGACAGCCCGCGCTCTGAGCCACCGGCCGGGGCGGTGACCCGGGCGGGCCCCGGCGCCGCCCGGGTTACGCTCCGGCTCATGACCGATCACCGCACCGACCGGGACCCCGTCGTGGTCGTCGTCGCCGGCGCCCTCTGCGACGGCGGCCGGCTGCTCGCCGCACGCCGCAGCGCCCCCGTCGAGCTCGCCGGCCGCTGGGAGCTGCCCGGCGGCAAGCTGGAGCCCGGGGAGAGCCCCGAGGAAGCCCTGGTCAGGGAGTTGCGCGAGGAGCTCGGGGTGGAGACCGAGACCGTCGAGCGGATCCCCGGCGAATGGCCGCTCAAGCCCGGCTATGTGCTGCGGGTGTGGACCGCCCGGCTGCTCTCCGGCGAGCCCGAGCCGCTGGAGGACCACGACGAGCTGCGCTGGCTCGCCCGCCACGAACTCGACTCCGTCGACTGGCTCGACCAGGACCGCCCCGCCGTCGCCGAGGCCGCGCTCCGGCTCCCGGCCGTGCCGTACGCACCCTGAGCCGGCTCCGGGGGTATGCGCCGCAGGAGCCGCGCCGCAGGGGCGCGCGGGCCGGGCTCCTACGCCGTTCGTGCCACCGTGCGCCGACGGGTCCAACCGGCGGGATATCCCGCTCCAGATTTCGGGTATGTCGTGATTAACCCCCCGAAATAGGACGTGGGCCTCGTGATCGACACCGAAGGCGACTGCGCGGAATGGCACTTTCCCGCGGAGGCCAACGCCGTGCGCACGGCTCGGCACGCGGTCCGCGACACCCTCCGGGCCTGGCGCCTCGACCATGTGATCGGCGACGTCACCGTCCTGCTCGTGAGCGAGCTGGTCACCAACTCGCTGCGCTACGCCTCCGGCCCCATCGGCGTCCGCCTGGTCCGGGTCGGCCCCGACGGCACCGGCCCCGGGCACGGCCCCGCGCTCCTCGTGGAAGTCTCCGATCCGCTTCCGGACAAGCCCACCGAACGCCCCGCCGGACCCGACGACGAGGGCGGCCGCGGCCTCCAGCTCGTGGCCTGTTCCGCACGCCGCTGGGGCACCCGTACGGGGCACGACGGGAAAACCGTGTGGTTCGAGCTGGCCCTCCCTGGTGAGTAAACAGGGTGGGACGACGATCAGCGGGACTCGGCCGGAAACGAACGAGACCACCCTGTGATCGTGAACGTCGTGCCGACGGGGGCCGTGGTGCTGAATACTTCGGTCATGGCCGGTCCGGTGCGGTGAGCTGGAGGGGACGGTCGCGTGAGCGAGATACCTGAGACGCCGAGTGGTGTCATGTGGCAGAGCAGCCCGCCCGGGTCGATCTATGACTACATCCGGGTCGCCTCCTTCTCGATCGGCCCCGACGGGCTGGTCGACCAGTGGAGCAGGCGCGCCGTCGAGCTGTTCGGCGTGACCGCGGAGGACGCCAGGGGCAAGGACCCGGTGGACGCGTTCATGCCCCCCGACCTGCGCGAGCGCGGCCACCGCAAGGTCCACGAGATCCTCGACGGCAAGGAGTGGACGGGCCTCGTCCCGTTCCGGATGCCGGGTCAGGACCGGCCGCACGGCCTCGCCGAGATATATGTGATGCCCAGTGAGACCCAGAGCGGCGAGCGGGCCGCGCTGTGCATCGTGGTCGACGTCCGGGCGCTGCGCCGTATCGAGACCGACCTCGCCGCCTCGCAGGCCATTTTCGGCCAATCCCCGTTCGGTTTTCTGCTCTTCGGCACCGACCTCACCGTGAAGCGCGCCAACCGCCGCTTCGCCACCGTCTTCGGCGGCAACGCCGACGACCACCGCGGCCGCACCGTCCACGACTACCTGCCCCGCGCCGAGGCCGACCGGATGACCGCCGCGCTCCGCAAGGTCCTGGAGACCGGAGAGTCCGTCACCGACCTGGAGATCGTCGGCGCCGCCCCCGGCGCCAAGGACAGCCGCCACTGGGCCATCAACCTCTACCGCGTGCACAGCGGCTCCGGCCGCCCCATCGGCGTCGCCGGCCTCGGCATCGACGTCACCCGCCGCTACAACGCGGCCCGCGAGGCCGCCAGCGCCCGCCGCAACCTCGCCCTGCTCAACGAGGCCGGCGCCCGCATCGGCAACACCCTCGACCTGGAGGCCACCGCCCGCGAACTGCTCGACGTCACCGTCCCCGGCTTCAGCGACCTCGCCACCGTCGACCTCTACCAGGGGCTGCTGACCGGCGACGAGGCCCCGCCCGGACGCTGGGGCAGCCCCCAGGACGTCGGTTACGGCTCCGGGAGCGCCGAACTCCGCCGGGTCGCCGTCGCCAGCGCCGTACCCGACAACCCCGTACGCGTCGGCAAGCCCCGCCCCAGCGGCGACGACGCCGTACCGGCGCCGGGCGAGACGGCCACTCAGGACGAGGCCGGCACCGGCACGAACCCCGGCACCGGCACGGACCCCGGCACCGGCACGGACCCGGGCACCACCACCGGCGGCGACCCGTGCTCCGGCGAACGCCCCATCAAGGTCGGCGCCGTCCACCACTACCCGTTCAACTCGGCCTGCGCCGGCGCCCTGCGCACCGGCCGGGTGCGTACCGTCCCCGGCGCCGAGGGCAGCCTCGTGCAGTCCACCCTCGTCGTGCCGATGGTCGCCCACGACACCGTCGTCGGCCTCGCCCAGTTCTCCCGCGTCAAGGGCAGCGAACCCTTCGGCGAGCGCGACCGCGCCCTCGCCGTCGAACTCGCCGCCCGCGCCGCCGTCTGCATCGACAACGCCCGCCTCTACCGGCGCGAACACGAACGCGCCCTCATCCTCCAGCGCAGCCTGCTGCCCCCCGGCGACCCCGAGGCCGCCGGACTCGACATCGCCTGCCGCTACCTTCCCGGCACCGTCGGCTCCGAGGTCGGCGGCGACTGGTTCGACGTCATCGAACTCCCCGGCCACCGCACCGCCCTCGTCATCGGCGACGTCATGGGACGCGGCCTGCGCGCCGCCGTCGCCATGGGCGAACTCCGCACCGCCGTGCGCACCCTCGCCCAGCTCGACCTCGAACCCGCCGAGGTCCTCTCCCACCTCGACGAGATCGCCCGCGGCCTCGGCGCCCCCGCCGGCGCCCAGCAGTCCGGCCGCGCCCACAAGGCCCGCGGCCCCGAACTCTCCGAGGTCTACCTCGCCACCTGCGTCTACGCCGTCTACGACCCGGTCACCCGGCGCTGCACCTTCGCCAACGCCGGCCACCTGCCGCCGGTCCTCGTCGAACCCGACGGCGAGGCCCTGCTCCTCGACGTACCGCCCGGGATGCCGCTCGGCGTCGGCGGCGAACCCTTCGAGGAGGTGCAGGTCGACCTGCCCGAGGGCGCGTTGCTCGCGCTCTACACCGACGGGCTCGTCGAATCCCGCGACCATCCGCTCGACGAGGGACTGAGCGCCTTCCGCAGCGCCCTCACCAACCGGGGCCGGCCGCTCGAGGACGTCTGCGACCACGTCCTGAACACCCTCGACACCCGGCACGGCGAGGACGACATCGCCCTGCTGATGGCCCGTATCCAGGGACTGCCCAGCGAGGCGGTCGGCGACTGGCGGCTGCCCAGGGAGCCCCGGTCGGTCGGCCGGGCCCGCGAACTGGCCCGCGCGCAGCTCACCGCCTGGGACCTCGAACCGCTGGTGGACACCGTCGAACTCCTCGTCAGCGAACTCGTCACCAACGCCCTGCGCTACGGCGAGGGCGAGATCCGGCTGCGGCTGCTTCGCGACCGCACCCTGGTCTGCGAGGTGTGGGACGCGGGCCTGGTCCAGCCGCGCCGCCGCCGGGCCAAGGACACCGACGAGGGCGGCCGCGGCCTCCAGCTCGTCGGCCTCCTCAGTGCCGCCTGGGGCTCGCGCCGCACCCCGCGCGGCAAGACCGTCTGGTTCGAGCTCCAGCTGCCGGACGGCGACGGCAACGCGGAACCGACGGTCGACCAGCTGCTCAGCATGTTCTGACCCTTGGACACACCGGCGCACACAGGCCCGGCTCAGCCCTTGAGGGCGGCGAGCCGGGCCTCGATCTCGGCCTGGTCGCCGAGGGCGTCCAGCTGCTCGAACTGCGCGTCCAGGGAGGAGGCGGCGAGCTCCTGCTTGCCCAGGGCCTTCGCCTCCTCCCTGCGCACCTTGTCCTCGAAACGGCTCAGCTCGCTCGACGGATCGAGCACGTCGATGTTCTTCACCGCGTCCATCATCGTGTTCTGCGCCTGCGCGGACTTCGCCCGCGCGACCAGCTCGTCGCGCTTGGCCTGCAGCTCGCCCAGCTTCGTCCTCATCTGGTCGAGGCCGGTCCTGAGCTTCTGTACGACCTCGGTCTGGGCGGCGATGGTCGGCTCGGCCGTCTTCGCCTCCTTCTCCGACTGGAGCTGGCGGCCGAGCGCGACCTTGGCGAGGTTGTCGAAGCGGTCGGCCTCGGTGGTCTGCCCGCCGGCCCGCATCTGGTCTCCCCGGCGGCTCGCGGCGAGGGCCTTCTCACCCCACTCCTTCGCCGCGGCCACGTCCTCCGCGTGGTCCTGCTCCATCAGCCGCAGATTGCCGATGGTCGCCGCCACCGCCTCCTCCGCCTCCGCGATGTTGTTCGCGTAGTCGCGGATCAGCTGGTCCAGCATCTTCTGCGGATCCTCCGCCTGGTCGAGGAGGGCGTTGATGTTGGCCTTCGCGAGCTGGGTGACCCGGCCGAGGACGGTCTGCTTGCTCATGTCCTTCTTCTCCTTGCGCGGTACGGGGGGTGCGGGGTTACGGGGAGGGTTACGGGGACGGGCGCGGGTGTACGGGTCGGGCGCCCGGGTTCAGAAGCGGCCGCCGCCGCCGAGCCGGCCGCGCGTGCCCCCGCCGCCGAAGCTGCCGGGACCGCCGCCGAAGCCGCCCCCGAAGCCGCCGGACCGGCCCCGGGACGGGCTGCCGGACGAGCCGCCCCCGCCGAAAAGGCCGCCCAGGATGATGCCGCCGAGCACCGCCCCGCCGAGGCCGCCGCCACCCGAGCCCGCGACGCCGCCCGTGGCACCGCCGAGGCCGTTGGGATTCCCGTACCGGCGCACGTCCTGCTCGGCGAGGTCCTGGGCGCGCCGGGCGAGTGCGTCCGCCTGCTGGGCCTCGGTCAGCGCCGCCGCCGGGTCCTCCTCGGCCAGCTGCTCCGCCCGGTCGAGCCGGCGCCGCGCCTCGGCGAGGCGGGTGCGGGCCTCCGCGCCGACCGCGCCGCGGTGGGTCGTCACGTAGTCGGTGGCGGCGCCGGTCGCGGAGCGGGCCGTGAGCAGGGTCTGGTCGAGCAGTGCGCGGGCCCGCCGGGAGCCGGACTCGCGCTCCCGGGCGCCCGCCAGGGCCTCGTCGAGCGCGGTGTCCGCCTCCTCGACCCGGCGCAGCGCGTCGATCGGGTCGTAACGGCCGGACTCCACCGCCGTCCGCACCGCGGCGAGCACCGACTCGGCCCGCCTGATCCGGCCCCGCAGGTCGGCCGTCGGCACGCCCTCGCCGATCCCCTCCAGGAGCCCGCGGGCGTCGGCGAGGTCGGCCTCCGTCTCGGTCAGCGCGCCGGACAGCTTTCCCACCGCCTCCGCGAGTTCCCGGGCCCGCCGGTCCACGGCCTCGATCAGCCGTGCCGCCTGGTCGACGGCGCCCTCGGCGGCGCGGATCTGCACGGCCGCGCCGCCGTTGTCGCCCCGGTCGATCAGCTGCCGGGCCTGGTCGACGGTGGCGGTGGCGAACACCAGACGGTCCTTGGCCTGTTCGACGTCGCCGGAGACGGGGGCCGCCGCGGACTCCGTGTAGCGCTCGCGCATCGCGGTCAGCGCCGCCTCCGCGCTGCCGACCCGGCCGGTCTGCTCGCGGAACGCGGCCTCCACGGCGGCGAGCGCGTCCGGGGCGGTGCGCTCCAGGTCCCGCAGCCGGTCGAAGTCCGCCGCCTCGCCGTCGAGGCGGGCGTCGGCGTCGGCGCAGCGCCGGAGGATCTCCTCCAGCATGGCGCGGCGGGTCGCGTCGTCCTCGGGGAACGCGTCGTCGAGCTGCTGCCGCAGCCGGAACGCGGCGGTCAGCTCGCCTCGCGCGTACGTCACCGCCTCCGTGAACGGCTTGACCGCCTCGTCGCCGAACTGGGCGGTCGCGAAGCCCAGTTCCTCCTGGCTGGTGCGGACGGCGTCGTCGGTGGCGACCAGGGTGGTGCGGGCCCGGCCGTCGAGCTCGTCGAGGGTGGGCTGCTGCGGGGCCTTCGGAGGTCCCCAGCCCTGGGAGTCGGCGGGGGTGGTGCGGGTCCGGGTCCGGCGGCGGCGTCTGGTGTACGCGTAGGCGGCGACGGCGCTCGCGCCGCCGACCAGGACCACGGGCAGGACGAGGTCGGAGGCGGAGGTCGAGTCCTCGTCGTCCGCGGAGCCGCCGGGGTCGGCCGGGCCGGGGGTGATCGTGGGGGCGGGGACGGGCTGTCCGGCGAGTACGGCGGTGTAGCCGTTCGCGGCGCCGACGGCCGCGCCGGCCCAGTCGTTCTGCCGCAGGGCGGGCTCGATGGCGGTGCGGGCGACGTCGTCGAGCTGGGCCTGGGTGAGGCGGGAGCCGGGGTCGGCCGAGTAGCCGTACCGGCGGTCGTGGGTGGCGACGGCGAGCAGCACGTCGTCCGTGCCGAGCCCGTTGCGCTCGGCGGTGGCGTCGGCCCAGTTCTGGGCGGCGCGGCCGGAGAAGTCCCGTACGTAGACGACGAAGAGCTGGACGCGGCGGGCGTCGTAGAGGCCGTCGAGGGCCCGGACCACCTCGGGCCGCCGGTCGCCGAGCGCGTCGACCCGGTCGGTGATCTGTCCCTCGCGGGACAGCACGACGGGGTCGTCGGCGTGGGCGCCGTGAACGGCGGGCACGACCAGCCACCACGTCGCCACCAGGACCGAGAGCAGGGCTCGGGCGGCTATTCGCGTCACATGAGGGAGGCTATGTCCGGGTTTGCGGGGGCGCGACCGGGGCGCGGGCGAATGCCGAAACCATTCTCCACAGGCTCGCGTCACTGTCGGTAGTCATCGCTACGGTGGTTCCAGTGATACGACAAGCCTTGGGGGGACCGGTTGAACGGACGGTGGAAGCGCGTGTGGCGGCGGGGCCGTCGGTGGGTGCTCGGACTCGTCCTGGCGCTCGTCGTGCCCGTTCTCGTCGCGGGCACGGCCCTGCGCCTCAACTACGCCGGCGATCCGGGGGAGGCGACGAAGAGCCGCGGCAAGGACGCGATATGGCTCGGGCACGCCTGGGTCGACGGCCGCAAGAAGGACGCCGACCTGACCGCCTTCGCCGCCCGGATCAAGGGCACCGGCATCCGTGACCTGTACGTCCACGCCGGACCGCTCGAACACGATGGCACCCTCCCGGCCGCCCGTCACCCCCGGGCCCGCTGGCTCGTCGACGGCGTGCACCGCACGATGCCCGGCATACGGGTGCACGCCTGGCTCGGCGATGTCCTCGCCACCGAGGGCCCCGACGGGCTGCGCCTGGAGGACGCCCGGACCCGGGCCGCCGTGGTGACGTCGGCCCGTCAGGTTCTCGACGCCGGCTTCGAGGGCGTCCACTTCGACCTGGAGCCGCTCCACTCCGACGACGCCGACTACCTCTCCCTCCTCGACGACCTCCGTGCCCTCACCCGCCCCCGCAAGGCCCCGCTGTCCGTCGCCGCCCACCAGATAGACCCGCTCCCGGCCGCGCACACGGTCCTCGGCGCGGTCTCGTCCAACGGCAGCGAGAAGTGGTGGTCGCAGGAGTTCTTCGGCCAGGTCGCCCGCCGCGTCGACCAGATAGCCGTGATGTCCTACGACACCTGGATGCCCCTGGAAGGGCTCTACGGGGGTTACGTCGCCCAGCAGACCGCCCTCGCCCTGGAGGTCACGCCCGAGGACACCGACCTCCTCATGGGCCTCCCCTTCTTCCACGAGGACGACCTCGGCCACCACGAGTCCGCCGAGACGGTCACGGCAGCCGTCCGCGGCGTCCGCCTCGGCCTGGGCCGGACGGATCCGGGACGGGACCGGTTCGGGGTGGCCCTGTACGTCGACTTCGCGGCGGAGGAGGGCGACTGGCAGGCCTACCGGGAGGGCTGGCACTGACCGGCCCCGCCGGGCTCAGCCCTTCCGGCGGCGGATGCGGCTGCCGAGCCAGACGACGGGGTCGTACGAGCGGTCCACCACGCGTTCCTTCATCGGGATGAGGGCGTTGTCGGTGATGGCGATGTTCTCGGGGCAGACCTCGGTGCAGCACTTGGTGATGTTGCAGTAGCCGAGGCCGTGCGTGTCCTGGGCCGTGCGGCGGCGGTCGAGGCCGGAGGCTCCGGCCGCGTCGAGGGGGTGCATGTCGAGTTCGGCGATGCGCATGAGGAAGCGGGGCCCGGCGAAGACGGCCTTGTTCTCCTCGTGGTCGCGGACGACGTGGCAGGTGTTCTGGCACAGGAAGCACTCGATGCACTTGCGGAACTCCTGCGAGCGGTCGACGTCCTCCTGCTTCATCCGGTACTCGCCGGGGGCGAGGTCGGCGGGCGGGACGAAGGCCGGGATCTCGCGGGCCTTGGCGTAGTTGAAGGAGACGTCGGTGACCAGGTCGCGGATCACCGGGAAGGCGCGCATCGGGGTGATGGTGACCGTCTCGTCGCGGTCGAAGACCGACATCCGGGTCATGCACAGCAGGCGCGGGCGGCCGTTGATCTCGGCCGAGCAGGAGCCGCACTTGCCGGCCTTGCAGTTCCAGCGGACGGCCAGGTCGGGGGCCTGGGTGGCCTGGAGACGGTGGACGATGTCGAGGACCACCTCGCCGTCGTGCACCTCCACCGTGTAGTCGGTCAGGCCGCCGCCCCCCGCGTCGCCCCGCCAGACCCGGAACCGTGCCTCGTACGTGCTCATGACCCCAGCTCCTTCGAGTCCAGCTCCTCCTCGGCGAGGTACTTGGCCAGCTCCTCCTTGTCGAACAGGGCGAGCAGATCGGGACGGATCGGCTCCGTGCGCACCCGTTCCAGGGCGATGCCCGCGCCCTCGGTCCGGCACAGCAGGTTCACCGGGCGCCAGGAGCGGTCCATGGCGGGGCGGTCCTCCCGGGTGTGGCCGCCGCGGGACTCGGTGCGTTCCAGGGCGGACCGGGCCACGCACTCGCCGACGAGCAGCATGTTGCGCAGGTCGAGGGCGAGGTGCCAGCCGGGGTTGAACTGCCGGTGGCCCTCGACGGCGACCCGCCCCGCCCGCTCGCGCAGCTCGGCGATCCGTTCCAGGGCCTCGGCCATCTCGCCCTCCCGCCGGATGATCCCGACCAGGTCGTTCATCGTCTGCTGGAGTTCCTGATGGAGGGTGTACGGGTTCTCGGCGGCGTCGCCGAAGGAGTCGCCGTCGAACGGGGCCAGCGCCTCCGCCCGCGCCGCCGCGACCGCCTCCTCACCGACCTCGGCGGCCCCGGCCCCCGCCGCCTGCTCGGCCGCGTACTCCGCCGCGTGCAGTCCGGCGCGGCGGCCGAACACCAGCAGGTCGGAGAGCGAGTTCCCGCCGAGCCGGTTGGAGCCGTGCATGCCGCCGGCGACCTCGCCGGCCGCGAAGAGACCGGGGACGCCGACGGTGGCGGCGGTCTCCGAGTCGACGTTGATGCCGCCCATCACGTAGTGGCAGGTCGGCCCGACCTCCATCGGCTCCGCCGTGATGTCGACGTCCGCCAGCTCCTTGAACTGGTGGTACATCGAGGGCAGCCGGCGCCGGATCACCTCGGCCGGCATCCGTGTCGACACGTCCAGGAACACCCCGCCGTGCGGGGAGCCGCGGCCCGCCTTCACCTCGGCGTTGATCGCCCGTGCCACCTCGTCGCGCGGCAGCAGCTCGGGCGGGCGCCGGTTGTTCTCCGGGTCCTCGTACCAGCGGTCGCCCTCCTCCTCCGACCGCGCGTACTTCTCCTTGAAGACCTCGGGGACGTAGTCGAACATGAATCGCTCGCCCTCGGAGTTCCTGAGCACTCCGCCGTCGCCGCGCACCGACTCGGTGACGAGGATGCCCTTCACCGACGGCGGCCAGACCATCCCGGTCGGATGGAACTGCACGAACTCCATGTTCATCAGCGGCGCCCCGGCGAGCAGGGCGAGGGCGTGCCCGTCGCCGGTGTACTCCCAGGAGTTGGAGGTCACCTTGAAGGACTTGCCGATGCCGCCGGTCGCGAGGACGACCGCGGGCGCCTGAAGGACGAAGAAGCGGCCGGTCTCCCGCTCGTAGCAGAAGACCCCCGCGACCCGTCCCGAAGCGTCCTCGAGGCTGTGTTCTTTCAAGATCCGAGTGACCGTGGACTCCTGGAAGACCTTCAGGCGGCTCTCGTGGTCGCCGGTCTCCCGGAAGTCCTCCTGCTGGAGCGCGACGGTCTTCTGCTGGAGGGTGCGGATCAGCTCCAGGCCGGTGCGGTCGCCGACGTGGGCGAGCCGCGGGTACTCGTGGCCGCCGAAGTTGCGCTGGGAGATCCGCCCGTCCGCCGTGCGGTCGAAGAGCGCGCCCCAGGTCTCCAGCTCCCACACCCGGTCGGGGGCCTCCTGGGCGTGCAGCTCGGCCATCCGCCACTGGTTGAGGAACTTCCCGCCGCGCATGGTGTCGCGGAAGTGGGTCTGCCAGGTGTCGTGCGGGTTGGCGTTGGCCATGGCGGCGGCGATGCCGCCCTCGGCCATCACCGTGTGCGCCTTGCCGAAGAGGGACTTGCAGATGACGGCGGTACGGGCGCCCCGCTGCCGTGCCTCGATCGCCGCGCGCAGCCCGGCGCCCCCGGCGCCGACCACGATCACGTCCCACCGCTGGCGTTCCACAGAAGTCATGTCAGAAGAACCTCGGGTCGTCGAAGGCGCCGGTGGCGAGCAGGTACACGTACAGGTCGCAGAGGGCGACGCTGATCAGCGAGGCCCAGGCGAGCCGCATGTGGTGGCGGTTCAGCCGGCCGACCCAGGTCCACAGCCGGTAGCGGACGGGATGCTTCGAGAAGTGCCGCAGCCGGCCGCCGACGACATGCCGGCAGGAGTGGCAGGACAGGGTGTACGCCCAGATGAGGACGATGTTGACGAGGAAGACCAGGGTGCCGAGGCCCGCGTGGCCCCAGGCGTAGTGCTCGTCGCGGAAGGCCAGCACGGTGTCGTAGGTGAGGATCCCGGCGACCGGCAGGGCGAGGTAGAAGAAGTAGCGGTGGACGTTCTGCAGGATCAGCGGGAAGCGGGTCTCGCCGCTGTACGCGCGATGGGGTTCGGCCACCGCGCAGGCCGGGGGAGAGGCCCAGAAGCCCCGGTAGTAGGCCTTCCGGTAGTAGTAGCAGGTCAGCCGGAAGCCGAGCGGGAAGACCAGGATCAGCAGGGCGGGGGAGAGGGTCCACCAGCTGCCGAAGATCTCCCAGTTGGGGCCGCCCCGCATCGGGACGCAGTTCTCGGCGAGGCAGGGCGAGTAGAACGGGGAGACGTAGGGGGCGGCGTAGTAGTGGGCGTTCGCGAAGGCCCGCCAGGTCGAGTACGCCACGAAGGCGAGCAGTCCGGCCGCGGTGGCGGCGGGCGCCAGCCACCAGCGGTCGGTGCGCAGATGGGGTGCGGCGAGGGAGGCGCGCCCGGTCGAGCGCACCCCCGTGGTCGCCGATGGGGGTTCCGTACCTGTGGCCAACAGGGCCTCCTCGGCTCTACGGCGCGTGGCGGTCGCGTGCTCCCAGGCCCTCGTCGTCGGTGTCCGTCCACTTCTGGGAGTCGTACGGGGTGTCGGGGATCGTCACCATGGGCTCGGTGCGGCTCCCGGCCGGCGTGCCCCGTTCTGCCCCGACGCGGCGTTCCAGCTCTTCGACCGTGTGTTCCAGGTCCTGCAGGCGGCGCCTGACGGCCGCCAGGTCGTCCTGAACGGACATGGTTGCCCTCACTTCCGCGAGCGACTTCCGCCGGTTTCCGCCGGTGCGGGACTCACGCGAGTGTCGCGCGTCACATCCCGCTTGGGAAGCCGTGTGCACGTGATTCCACTCGTCCGGAGCGCCCTGGTGTGCGGGCGATTGGGCCGCACGAGTGGGGTTTGCCGACCGTGCCGCCGTGTCGCCGTCACCGGATCCGCTCCGTCCTTTTCAGTGTATGAGCAATAGGTGTGATCATCTCCAAATGGCATAAAACTGGACGAAGGGGTACAAGTCATGTCCCAGGTCGGCGCCCCTCGCGGAAGGACATGCTCCAGGAGCCCCCGCTCCCGCACGCTCCGCTCCGTCGCCTCCCTCGGCAGCGCGGTCCTCGCCCTGGCCGTGCTCGCCGGATGCAGCTCCGGGGACGGCGGCGACGAGCCGCCCGCCGCCGCCCAGGACAACGCGCCGGCCGCGCGCGACAAGGTCGCCGACGGCGGGACCGTGCGCTGGGCCGTCGACGCCCTGCCCACCACCCTCAACGCGTTCCAGGCCGACGCCGACGCCGCCACCGCGCGCATCGCCGGGGCCGTGCTGCCCGCCCTGCACACCCTCGACGAGCGCGGCCGGCCGCAGCTCAACCCCGACTTCCTGGAGTCCGCGCAGGTCGTCGAGACCGAGCCCAAGCAGGTCGTCCTCTACAAGCTCAACCAGCAGGCGGTGTGGAGCAACGGCCGGGAGATCGGCGCACCGGACTTCGTCGCCCAGTGGCGCGCGCTCAGCGGCCGCGACACCGCCTACTGGACCGCCCGCAACGCCGGGTACGAGCGGATCGAGAAGATCGAGCGCGGCAAGAACGACCTGGAGGTGCGGGTCACCTTCGCCAAGCCGTACGCCGACTGGCGGGCGCTCTTCTCCCCGCTCTACCCGAAGGAGGTGATGGGCACCCCGAACACCTTCAACGACGGCGCCCGCACCGCCCTGAAGGCCACCGCAGGACCGTTCCTCCTCAAGAGCGTCGACCGCAAGACCGGCAGCGTCACGCTCGCCCGCAACCCCCGCTGGTGGGGCCAGGCCGCCAAGCTCGACAGCCTCGTCCTGACCGCCGTGCCCCGCGCCGACCGGGCCGCCGCGCTCGCCGCCGGAAAGCTGGACCTCGCCGAGATCGACCGGTCCGCCGCCGAGCGGATCGCGCTCGCGGTACGGGACGCCCGGGCCGGGCAGAACGGCGCCCAGGCCGCACTGGCCCACGGCCCCGGCGCCGGCATCACCCCGGCCGCCGCCCTGCGCTCCTGGGCGCTCGCCCACGGCTCCGACGAGGAGAAGGCCGAGGAGGTGCGGGCCGCCCGCGAGGAGAACCGCAAGGCCGTCGCCGCGTACGCCACCGAGCAGAACGGCCTCGCGAAGTTCGTGGTCCGCAAGTCCCTGGAGCCCGCCTACACCCAGCTCTCCCTGAACGGGGAGTCCGGGCCGCTCGCCGACGAGCGGGTGCGCCGCGCGGTCGCGCGGGCGATCGACCGGCGGGAGCTGGCCGAGACCGTCCTCAAGCCGCTCGGCCTGCCGGCCCGGCCGCCGGGCAGCCACCTGGCCCTCGCCGGCCAGCCCGCCTACGCCGACAGCAGCGACGCGCTCGGCGACCAGGACACCAAGGAGGCGGCGGCGCTGCTCGCCGACGCCGGCTGGGTGCCGGGCGGCGCGCTGAAGAAGCCCGCGACGAGCGACGGGACCAAGGCCGGGAGCGAGGCGGCCACGAAGGACGGCGCCGCGGCCAAGGACGCGGAGAAGGCCGAGACGGCCGAGAAGACCGACGCCGAGAAGAAGGCGGCCGCGGACAAGGCGACTGCGGACAAGGCGGCCGCCGAGAAGAAGGCCGCCGACGAGAAGGCGCGCGAGAAGGACGGCGACGCCGCCTCCGACGAGGGGCTCTACATCGTCGGCGACGACAAGCCGGGCGACCGCCGCACCAGCCCGCTGATCGGCGCCGGCGGCCCCGAGAACGGCACCAACATCCTCGCGCCCGCCCCCGTCGCCGCCCTCCAGAGCGCCGCGCTGCTCCGCCAGGCCGCGGCCCTCGACACCGGTACGGGCACCAAGCCGGTGGCCGGCGCCTACGCGCCGCGCGGTTCCGCCGCCCCGGCCGCCCCGGCCGCCGTCGACGCCGCCGCGGCGAAGGCCCTCGGCAAGGACGGCAAGGCGCTCAGCCTCCGCTTCGTCCTGCCGTCCGGGCCGGGCTCGGAGTCGCTGCGGGCGGTCGGCGACCGGATCGTCCGGATGCTCGACGCGGTCGGCATCCGCACCGAGGTCACCAAGGTCTCCGACGAGAGCTTCTTCAAGGACCACATCGCCTCCGGCGAATACGACCTGGCCCTCTACTCCTGGCCCGCCACCGCCTTCCCGGCGACCGACGCCCGGCCGATCTACGCCAAGCCGGAGCCGGCCTCCGACGGCTCGCTCCTGGTCGAGCAGAACTACGCGCGGGTCGGCACCGACCGTATCGACCAGCTCTTCGACCAGGCGGCGGCCACCCTCGACGAGGAGGAGGCCCGTGACCTGGTCCGCCAGGCCGACGCCCGGATCTGGGCCGCGGCCGGTTCCATCCCGCTCTACCAGCGCCCGCAGCTGGTCGCGGCCAAGCCGGAGCTGGTGAACGCCGGCGCCTGGGGCTTCGCCGCCCCGCGCTACCAGGACATCGGCTACAAGAAGCCGCAGAGCGCGCAGGGCGCGGAGCGCAACAAGCGCTGAGCCACCCAGAAGGACCAGGGCCCGGCCGGGCAGCCGCACCGGCCGGGCCCTCGCCTTGACCGGCCCCGCCTTGCCGGGCCCTCGCCTGGCCCCCGCCTTGCCCCGGACGGACGCCGCCCGATCCGGACGGACGCCCTCCGCCCCGTACGCGAATCGACCCCATTACCCGAAAGCGGCCGAAACTCCAAGTCGCAAGCTCAGAAGCAGCTCAAGTTCCTTGCCCGGCGGCGGGCCGGGCGGGCACGATCGCAGCGGCCCTTTGACCCGGCCCGCGTGACACTCCCCACACCCTTGAAACCTCCTAGTAGACCCTCTCGGATCGATCCGGGGAAGCCCCTTGCACGGCGGCCCCGTACCATGGGACATAGCCGTGGCGCGTCCGCCCGGCGGGCGTAAGAGGAACTGACGCCGATTCCCACGATCCGAGAGAAGCGCAAGCCACCCATGCCCACGCGCCACGACATCCGTAACGTCGCCATCGTCGCCCACGTCGACCACGGCAAGACGACCATCGTCGACGCCATGCTCAAGCAGGCCGGTGCCTTCGCCGCCCACCAGCAGGTCGACGACCGAGTCATGGACTCGAACGACCTGGAGCGTGAGAAGGGCATCACGATCCTCGCCAAGAACACGGCGGTGAAGTACCACCCCAAGGACGGCGGGGCCCCGATCACGATCAACATCATCGACACCCCCGGCCACGCCGACTTCGGTGGCGAGGTCGAGCGCGGTCTGTCGATGGTCGACGCCGTCGTCCTCCTGGTGGACGCCTCCGAGGGCCCGCTCCCGCAGACCCGCTTCGTGCTGCGCAAGGCCCTCCAGCAGCGCCTGCCCGTCATCCTCTGCATCAACAAGACGGACCGCCCGGACTCCCGGATCGACGAGGTCGTCAACGAGACCTACGACCTCTTCCTGGACCTGGACGCCGACGAGGACCAGATCGAGTTCCCGATCGTCTACGCCTGCGGCCGCGACGGCATCGCCTCGCTGACCAAGCCGGCCGACGGCACGGTCCCGCAGGACTCCGACAACCTGGAGCCCTTCTTCTCCACCATCCTGGAGCACGTCCCGGCCCCGGCCTACGAGGAGGACGCGCCGCTCCAGGCCCACGTCACCAACCTCGACGCCGACAACTTCCTCGGCCGTATCGCGCTGCTCCGCGTCGAGCAGGGCGAGCTGCGCAAGGGCCAGACGGTCGCGTGGATCAAGCGGGACGGCACGATCTCCAACGTCCGCATCACCGAGCTGATGATGACCGAGGCGCTCACCCGCAAGCCGGCCGAGGTCGCCGGCCCCGGTGACATCTGCGCCGTCGCCGGTATCCCCGACATCATGATCGGCGAGACCCTGGCCGACCCGGAGAACCCGATCGCGCTGCCGCTGATCACGGTCGACCAGCCGGCCATCTCCATGACCATCGGTACGAACACCTCGCCGCTCGTCGGCCGCGGTGGCACCGGCAAGGGCGCGGACGCCAAGGCCGCGGTCAAGGACCGCAAGGTCACCGCCCGCCAGGTGAAGGACCGCCTGGACCGCGAGCTGATCGGTAACGTCTCGCTCCGCGTCCTCGACACCGAGCGCCCGGACGCCTGGGAGGTCCAGGGCCGTGGTGAGCTCGCGCTCGCCATCCTGGTCGAGCAGATGCGCCGCGAGGGCTTCGAGCTCACCATCGGCAAGCCGCAGGTCGTCACCAAGGAGGTCGACGGCAAGGTCCACGAGCCCGTCGAGCGCCTCACGGTCGACGTGCCCGAGGAGCACATGGGTGCCGTCACCCAGCTCATGGGTGTCCGCAAGGGCCGCATGGACAACATGTCGAACCACGGCTCCGGCTGGGTCCGCATGGAGTTCGTCGTCCCGTCCCGCGGCCTCATCGGCTTCCGTACGGAGTTCCTCACCAACACCCGCGGCACGGGCATCGCCCACTCGATCCACGAGGGCCACGAGCCGTGGTTCGGCACGCTGACGACCCGTAACAACGGCTCGCTGGTCGCCGACCGCGCGGGTGCGGTCACCGCCTTCGCGATGACCAACCTCCAGGAGCGCGGCGTCCTGTTCACCGACCCCGGCACCGAGGTGTACGAGGGCATGATCGTCGGCGAGAACTCGCGCTCCGACGACATGGACGTGAACATCACCAAGGAGAAGAAGCTCACCAACATGCGCTCCTCCTCCGCCGACTCCTTCGAGGCGATCGTCCCGCCGCGCAAGCTCTCCCTGGAGCAGTCCCTGGAGTTCTGCCGCGACGACGAGTGCGTCGAGGTGACCCCGGAGGCCGTCCGCATCCGCAAGGTCGTCCTGGACCAGAAGGAGCGCGGCCGCTCCGCCTCGCGCGCGAAGAACGGCTGACCCTCCCGGTCCGCCCTCCGAGGAGGGCGAGCGGAAGATCACATCCGGAGGCCCGGCCCCCCGTACCACGTACGGGGGGCCGGGCCTCTTTCAGGACCGACTCTCAACTTTTCGTCAACCTGGTTTCAGAAGCCGAGCGTCCGGTTATCGGCCGTCGCTCTCCGGAACGTGTGTTAACGGTCCGTTTCGTCGGTGTCTGTCTGTGCTCGCTTTGTCCGGATTTCGGGCTTCCCGCCCCTGGCGATGTTGTCAAACCGAGACCGCTTAAGTGTGGTTTACAGCCCGGACGTACTTAATAGTTGGCTCCATTGAGCTCGGGTCAATGGGTCACGCACTGTGGGGAGTGCCGACTCACGAGCACACTGCGGGTGCAGAGGTGAAACGCCGTCAGGGGTGTCGGCGACCACCTTGCGCGCCCCTCTTGTAGTGACAAGTGGACTCATGAGGAGGAACTCCCATGCGCGGTGCCAAGAGCGCCAAGTGGGTAGTGGGCGCGATCGTCGTCGCCCTGGCAGCGACCGCCTGTGGCGGAGGTAAGGGCGGTAGCGGCTCCGACGCCAAGGGCGTGGACCCGAACGGCATCTTCACCGTCGAGAACGGCGAGCCGGAGAAGCCGCTGTACACGGGTGACACGATGGAGTCGTACGGCTCCCTCGTCATGCGTGGCCTGTACTCGACCCTGGTCGACTACAAGGCCGACGGCTCCCTGGAGATGATCAACGCCGAGTCGGTCACCACCACGGACTCCAAGACGTGGACCGTCAAGCTCAAGCAGGGCTGGACCTTCCACGACGGCACCCCGGTCACCGCCAAGTCCTACGTGGACGCGTGGAACTGGAACGCCAACGTCAACAACGCCATGGGCCTCTCGTCCTGGTTCGCTGACATCAAGGGCTTCGACAAGGTCCACCCCGAGGCGGAGGGCGCCAAGCCGACCGCGGACAAGCTCGAGGGCCTGAAGGTCGTCGACGACAGCACCTTCACCATCGAGCTGTCGCAGTCCGTTCCGTACTTCGGTCACAAGCTCGCCTACATCGCCTTCGCGCCGCTGGCGGACTCCTTCTACAAGGACACGAAGGCCGCGGGCCAGAACCCGGTCGGCAACGGTCCCTACAAGTTCAAGAGCTGGGACCACAAGAAGCAGATCGAGGTCGTTCGCTTCGACGGCTACAAGGGCCCGAACAAGGCGAAGAACGGCGGTGTGATCTACAAGAACTACACCGGCCTCGAAGCCGCCTACGAGGACCTGAAGTCCGGCAACCTCGACGTCATCACCCAGGTCGGCCCGAAGGACCTGCCGGTCTACCGCCAGGACCTCGGCGACCGCGCCGTGGACGAGGCGTACTCCGCGATCCAGTCGATCGCCGTCGCCTTCTACGCCGACCAGTGGTCGAAGCCGAAGCAGGTCGACCCGAAGGTCATCCAGGGTCTGTCGATGGCCATCGACCGCGCCACCATCACCAAGACGGTGCTGAACGGCACCCGTGAGCCCGCGACGGGCTGGGTGGCCAAGGGCGTTCTGGGCTTCCAGGAGAACGCGGCCGGCGACGTCACCAAGTACGACCCGGCCAAGGCCAAGGAGCTCATCAAGGCCGGCGGCGGCGTCCCGGGCAACAAGATCTCCATCCAGTTCAACGCGGACGGCGGTCACAAGGAGTGGGTGGACGCTGTCTGCAACTCCATCCAGCAGGCCACCGGCGTCCAGTGCGTCGGCGACGGCAAGCCGGACTTCCAGGCCGACCTGACCGCTCGTAAGACGAAGCAGGTCAAGTCCCTGTACCGCTCCGGCTGGGTGCTCGACTACCCGGTCAACGCCAACTTCATCAGCGACCTGTTCCGCACCGGTGCGGGTGGCAACCAGGGCGGCTTCTCCAACAAGGAGCTGGACGCCAAGATCGCGGCCGCCGACACGGTCAAGACGCTCGACGAGTCGGTCAAGGCGTACCAGGCCATCGAGAAGGACCTGGTCAACTACATGCCGTCGATCCCGCTCTGGTACTACAAGGTCAACGCGGGCTACTCCGAGAAGGTCAGCGGCGTCAAGTTCGGTCAGGACGGCGACCCGATCCTGACCGGCGTCGAGGTCAAGAAGTAAGCGCGTAAGCGCAGTCCGCAAGCCGCGCGTGGAGCTGGCCATGGGCCAGCTCCGCCCCCGGCGCCTTACGCAGCGGCTGGGGGGCCCTTCCACGACATACGCATGCCCGTATCCGGGCGTCGTATCGGGGGAGGGCCTGTCGGCTGTCCGCTGTCACATCTCAACGGAGGCACGATGGGGCGCTATGTCGCACGACGACTGCTCCAGATGATCCCGGTCTTCTTCGGGACAACCCTGCTGATCTTCCTCATGGTCTACAGCCTGCCCGGCGACCCCGTGGCCGGTCTGTTCGGTGACAAGGGTGTAGACCCCGCGACTCTCGCGAAGATCAAGCACCAACTCGGGCTCGACAAGCCGATCCTGGTGCAGTACTGGGACTACATGACCAACATCCTCCTGCACTTCGACTTCGGCACCCAGATCCGCAACGGGCGCCCGGTCACGGAGGTGCTGGGTGAAGCGTTCCCCGTCACGCTGCAACTCGCGGCCATGGCCTTCGCTTTCGAGATGGTCTTCGGTGTCACGCTCGGCATCATCGCCGGCCTCAAGGCCGGCCGCCTGGCGGACAACATCATCCTGATCCTCACCCTGCTGATCATCTCGATCCCGGTCTTCGTGCTCGCCTTCATCATCAAGCTGGTCTTCGCGTTCCAGCTCGGCTGGATGGCCCCGAACGTCAGCAACGACCAGCTGATCTCCGAGATGATCGCCCCGGCCATCGTGCTCGGTGGCCTCTCCCTCGCCTACGTGGCCCGCCTGACCCGTACGTCCATGGCGGAGAACCTGCGCGCCGACTACATGCGCACCGCCATCGCCAAGGGTCTGCCGAAGCGCCGCGTCATCGGCGTCCACCTGATGCGCAACTCGATGATTCCCGTCGTCACCTTCCTGGGCACCGACATCGGCGCGCTGATGGGCGGCGCCGTCGTCACCGAGGGCATCTTCAACATCAAGGGTGTCGGTGGTCTGATCTACGAGTCGATCACCCGCCGAGAGGGCTCGACCCTGGTCGGCCTCGTCACCATCCTGGTGATCGTCTACCTGGTCACCAGCCTGCTCATCGACCTGCTGTACGCGGTCCTGGACCCGAGGATCCGGTATGCCTGACGTGACCAAGACCGTCGCCACCGCGACCGAGGACGCCGTCGACACCCGCTCCGTCGCCAAGGACGCTCCCGCGCCGAAGCAGGAGAAGGCCCGCTCCCTGTGGGGCGACGCCTGGCGGGACCTGCGCCGCAACCCGTACTTCATCGTGTCGTCGGTGCTGATCTTCCTGCTGCTGCTGATCTCCGCCTTCCCCGGCCTGTTCACCAGCGCCTCGCCGACCGCGGGCGACCTCGTCCACCACTACATCGGCAAGCCCGAGCTGGGCAGCGTCGGTTCCGAGGGCTGGCTCGGCTACGACATCCAGGGCCGCTCCGTCTACGCCCGCCTGATCCACGGCACCCGCGCCTCGATCATCGTGGGCGTCTGCGTCACCCTGATCGTCACGGTCGTCGGCGGCATCACGGGCATGCTGGCCGGCTACTTCGGCGGCATCACGGACGCGATCCTCTCCCGGATCACGGACATCTTCTTCGGCATCCCGTTCCTGCTCGGCGCCATGGTCGTCCTGCAGTCCTTCACCGAGCGCACCATCTGGGTCGTCGTCTTCGCCCTGGCGTTCCTCGGCTGGACCCAGATCACCCGCGTCATGCGCGGTGCCGTGATCACGGTGAAGCAGGCCGACTACGTCCACGCCGCGAAGGCCCTCGGCGCCGGCACCACCCGGATCCTGTTCCGCCACATCCTGCCGAACGCCATGGCCCCGGTGATCGTCGTCGCGACGATCGCGCTCGGCGGCTACATCTCCGCCGAGGCCACGCTCTCCTACCTCGGCCTGGGCCTCGCCGCCCCGACCGTCTCGTGGGGCGTCGACATCTCGGCCGGTGTCGCGGCGATCCGCACCTCGCCGCACATCCTGCTGTACCCGTCGCTGATGCTGAGCATCACCGTCCTGGCGTTCATCATGCTCGGCGAAGCCGTCCGCAACGCCCTCGACCCCAAGCTGCGCTGAGGAGGGCGTACACGATGACCACCATCGACAAGACCGCGGCCGTCCCGGCGCCGCGCGGCGGCGACGACTACAACGGTCCGCTGCTCGAAGTCCGAGACCTGCACGTGGAGTTCCACACCCGCGACGGTGTGGCCAAGGCGGTCAACGGAGTCAACTACTCGGTCAGCGCCGGAGAGACGCTCGCCGTGCTCGGCGAGTCCGGCTCCGGCAAGTCCGTGACCGCGCAGGCCATCATGGGCATCCTCGACATGCCGCCCGGCAAGATCCCGCAGGGCGAGATCCTGTTCCGCGGCCAGGACATGCTGAAGATGTCCAACGAGGAGCGCCGGAAGATCCGCGGCCGTCGCATCGCGATGATCTTCCAGGACGCGCTGTCCTCGCTGAACCCGGTCCTCACCGTCGGCTACCAGCTCGGCGAGATGTTCCGGGTCCACCACGGCCTGTCCAAGAAGGACGCCAGGGCCAAGGCCATCGAGCTGATGGACAAGGTCAAGATCCCGGCCGCCAAGGCCCGGGTCGACGACTACCCGCACCAGTTCTCCGGCGGTATGCGCCAGCGCATCATGATCGCCATGGCGCTGGCCCTGGAGCCGGACCTGATCATCGCCGACGAGCCGACCACGGCCCTCGACGTGACCGTCCAGGCCCAGGTCATGGACCTGCTCGCCGAGCTGCAGCGCGAGTACAACATGGGTCTGATCCTGATCACCCACGACCTCGGCGTCGTCGCCGACGTCGCGGACAAGATCGCGGTCATGTACGCCGGCCGGATCGTGGAGCAGGCGCCCGTGCACGAGCTGTACAAGCGCCCGGCCCACCCGTACACCCGGGGTCTGCTCGACTCGATCCCGCGCCTGGACCAGAAGGGCCAGGAGCTGTACGCGATCAAGGGTCTGCCGCCCAACCTGCTCGCCATCCCCTCGGGCTGCGCCTTCAACCCGCGCTGCCCCATGGCGAGCGACCTCTGCCACACCGAGGTGCCGGCCCTGGTGCCGGTCACCGAGCAGGACGGCGCCGAGCTGCCGGGCCGCAAGAGCGCCTGCCACTTCTGGAAGGAGACGATCCATGGCTGAGCTCAGCAAGAACGACAACGCCGGGGGCGTGTCCGACGAGGCGGCCCTGGCCGCCATCGAGGCTCCCGTCGAGCGCGGTGAGCCGATCCTCCAGGTGCGCAACCTGCAGAAGCACTTCCCGCTGACCCAGGGCATCCTCTTCAAGAAGAAGGTCGGTGCGGTCAAGGCCGTGGACGGGGTCTCCTTCGACCTCTTCCAGGGCGAGACCCTCGGCATCGTGGGCGAGTCCGGCTGTGGCAAGTCCACGGTCGCCAAGCTCCTGATGAACCTGGAGCGGGCCACCGCGGGCGAGGTCTTCTACAAGGGGCAGGACATCACCAAGCTGTCCGGCCGCGCGCTGAAGGCCGTGCGCCGGAACATCCAGATGGTGTTCCAGGACCCGTACACCTCGCTGAACCCGCGTATGACGGTCGGCGACATCATCGGCGAGCCCTTCGACATCCACCCCGAGGTGGCCCCGAAGGGCGACCGGCGCCGCAAGGTGCAGGAGCTGCTCGACGTCGTCGGTCTGAACCCCGAGTACATCAACCGCTACCCGCACCAGTTCTCCGGCGGTCAGCGCCAGCGCATCGGCATCGCCCGCGGCCTCGCGCTCAACCCGGAGATCATCATCTGCGACGAGCCGGTCTCCGCCCTGGACGTGTCCGTCCAGGCGCAGGTCATCAACCTGATGGAGAAGCTGCAGGACGAGTTCAACCTGTCCTACATCTTCATCGCGCACGACCTGTCGATCGTCCGGCACATCTCGGACCGCGTCGGCGTGATGTACCTGGGCAAGATGGCCGAGATCGGTACGGACACCCAGATCTACGACCACCCGACCCACCCGTACACGCAGGCGCTGCTCTCCGCGGTGCCGGTGCCGGACCCGGAGGCCCGCGCGCACCGCGAGCGGATCATCCTCACCGGTGACGTGCCCTCGCCGGCGAACCCGCCGTCGGGCTGCCGCTTCCGCACCCGCTGCTGGAAGGCGCAGGACAAGTGCGCCACCGAGGTGCCGGTCCTCGCGATCCCGGAGCGCTTCCGCGGCCAGGACACCCTGGCGGCGCACGAGTCCGCGTGCCACTTCGCGGAGGAGAAGGACATCGTCGGCGCGAGCTGACCGTCCGACCCGAAGGCCCCCGCACCTCCATGGAGGTGCGGGGGCCTTCGCCTGTCCGACCCCGTTCATACGGACGCCGTAAAAATGCACTCTCCCGGCAAAGAGGTGATATTGGGGCCTAAGTAACAGTGAGGACATCGGGAGGCACTCCATGCGCGGAGCCACGCACGCCAAGTGGGCCGCTCTGGCCACCGCAGTCGCCCTCGCGGCGACCGCCTGTGGCGGTGGCGACGACGGCGGTGGGGGTGGCGGCGGTGGCGCCGAAGGGATCGTCAGCTCCTCCTGGGGCGACCCGCAGAACCCGTTGGAGCCGGCCAACACCAACGAGGTGCAGGGCGGCAAGGTGCTGTCCATGATCTTCCGCGGGCTCAAGCAGTACGACCCGAAGACCGGCGCGGCGAACAACATGCTCGCCGAGAAGATCGACACCACCGACTCGACCAACTTCACCATCACCGTCAAGAGCGGCTGGACCTTCTCCAACGGCGAGAAGGTCACCGCCAGGTCCTTCGTGGACGCCTGGAACTACGGCGCCAACCTGAAGAACAACCAGCGCAACGCGTTCTTCTTCGGCCAGATCGAGGGCTACGACCAGGTCCACCCCGAGTCCGGCGAGCCCACGGCCCAGACGATGTCCGGCCTGAAGGTGGTCGACGACCAGACCTTCACGGTCAAGCTGACCCAGAAGTTCTCCACCTGGCCCGACACCCTCGGCTACGCGGCCTTCTCGCCGCTGCCCCAGGCCTTCTTCACGGACCACGCCGCCTGGATCGCCAAGCCCGTCGGCAACGGCCCGTACACCATCCAGTCGTACGCCAAGGGCTCCCAGATGGAGCTCGTGAAGTGGGCCGACTACCCGGGCCCGGACAAGGCGCAGAACGGCGGCGTCACCCTCAAGGTGTACACCGACAACAACACCGCCTACACCGACCTGACGGCCGGCAACCTCGACCTCGTCGACGACGTGCCCGCCTCCCAGCTGAAGAACGTCCAGGCCGACCTCGGCGACCGGTACATCAACCAGCCCGCCGGCATCATCCAGACCCTCGCCTTCCCCTTCTACGACCCGGCCTGGAACAAGCCGGGCCAGGAGAAGCTGCGCACCGGCCTGTCGATGGCCATCGACCGCGAGCAGATCACCAAGACGATCTTCCAGAACACCCGCACCCCCGCCACCGACTGGACCTCCCCGGTGCTCGGCGAGGACGGCGGCTACAGCTCCACCCTCTGCGGCGACGCCTGCAAGTACAACGCCGCCGAGGCGAAGAAGCTGGTCGCCGAGGGCGGCGGCATCCCCGGCGGCACGATGAAGATCTCGTACAACGCCGACACCGGCTCCCACAAGGAGTGGGTGGACGCGGTCTGCAACTCCATCAACAAGGCCCTCGGAAACACCAAGGCCTGCGTCGGCAACCCCATCGGCACCTTCGCCGACTTCCGCAACCAGATCACCCAGTCCAAGATGCCGGGACCGTTCCGGGCCGGCTGGCAGATGGACTACCCGCTCATCCAGAACTTCCTCCAGCCGCTGTACTACACCGGCGCCTCGTCCAACGACGGCAAGTGGAGCAACGCCCAGTTCGACAAGCTGGTCGACCAGGCCAACGCGGAGACCGACCAGGCTAAGGCCGTCCAGACCTTCCAGCAGGCCGAGGAGGTGCTGCGGGACCAGATGGGCGCCATCCCGCTCTGGTACCAGAACGGCAGCGCCGGCTACTCGGAGCGCGTCTCCAACGTGACCCTGAACCCGTTCAGCGTGCCCGTCTACGAACAGATCAAGGTCGACTGACGCCGTAGCGGATCGGCGGCGTACGGCCCGGCCGGCGGCACCCCCGCGCCGGGCCGTACGCCTTCCCCCAACCCCCGGAGCCCCCCATGGGTCGTTATGTGATCCGGCGTCTGCTGCAGATGATCCCGGTCTTCTTCGGCGCCACGCTGCTGATCTTCCTGATGGTGAACGTGATGGGCGACCCCATCGCCGGCCTGTGCGGCGACCGGGCCTGCGACCCGGCGACCGCCGCCCAGCTGCGCAAGGAGTTCGGCCTCGACAAGCCCGTCTGGCAGCAATACCTGACCTACATGGGCAACGTCTTCACCGGCGACTTCGGCACCGCCTTCAACGGGCAGCCGGTCACCGAGCTGATGTCCACCGCCTTCCCGGTCACCATCCGGCTCACCATCGTCGCCATCTTCTTCGAGATCGTCATCGGCATCACCCTCGGCGTGCTCACCGGTCTCAAGCGCGGCCACCCCGTCGACACCTCGGTGCTGCTGCTCACCCTGGTCGTCCTCGCCATCCCGACCTTCGTCACCGGTCTGCTGGTCCAGCTGCTGCTCGGCGTCGAATGGGGCTGGATCGAACCGGCCGTCTCGCCCGAGGCGCCCTTCAACGAACTCATCGTCCCCGGCCTCGTCCTCGCGTCCGTGTCGCTCGCCTACGTCACCCGGCTCACCCGCACCTCGATCGCCGAGAACAAGCGCGCCGACTACGTCCGTACCGCGGTCGCCAAGGGCCTGCCGCGCCGCCGGGTCATCACCCGCCACCTGCTGCGCAACAGCCTCATCCCCGTGGTGACGTTCATCGGCGCCGACGTCGGCGCGCTCATGGGCGGCGCCATCGTCACCGAACGGATCTTCAACATCCACGGCGTCGGCTACCAGCTCTACCAGGGCATCGTCCGCCAGAACACCCAGACCGTGGTCGGCTTCGTGACCGTCCTCGTCCTGGTGTTCCTGATCGCCAACCTGCTGGTCGACCTCCTCTACGCCGTCCTTGACCCGAGGATTCGCTATGCCTGAGCCCGAGCCGTTTGAACCACTGGAGTCGTACGGCGAGGAAGGACGCGCCGTGGCCTCGACCGGCGCCGGAGGCGCGGCCGACTACGGCACCGCCGAGGCCGAGACCCTGGAGAAGAACCCCGAGCCGCCCGAGGAGACCGACCCCGGCAGCGCCGGCCCCGGCCCCGAGCAGAAGGCCCGCTCCCTCTGGTCCGACGCCTGGCACGACCTGCGCCGCAACCCGGTCTTCATCATCTCCGGCCTCGTCATCCTCTTCCTGGTGATCATCTCCATCTGGCCCCAGCTGATCGCCTCCGGAGACCCGCTCGACTGCGACCTGGCCAAGGCCCAGGAGGGCTCCCAGCCCGGCCATCCCTTCGGCTTCAACGGCCAGGGCTGCGACGTCTACACCCGGGTCGTCTACGGTGCCCGCACCTCCGTCACCGTCGGCGTCTGCGCCACCCTCGGCGTCGCGATCCTCGGCAGCATCCTCGGCGGACTCGCCGGCTTCTTCGGCGGCGGCTGGGACGGCGTCCTCTCCCGGATCACCGACGTCTTCTTCGCCATCCCCGTCGTCCTCGGCGGCCTCGTCTTCCTGTCCGTGGTGTCCAGTGCCACCGTCTGGCCCGTCATCGGCTTCATCGTGCTGCTCGGCTGGCCACAGGTCTCCCGCATCGCCCGCGGCTCCGTCATCACCGCCAAACAGAACGACTACGTGCAGGCCGCCCGGGCCCTCGGCGCCTCCAACTCCCGGATGCTGCTGCGCCACATCGCGCCCAACGCGGTCGCCCCCGTGATCGTCGTCGCGACCATCGCGCTCGGCACCTACGTCGCCCTGGAGGCGACCCTGTCGTACCTCGGCGTCGGCCTGAAACCGCCGACCGTCTCCTGGGGCATCGACATCTCCTCGGCCTCGCAGTACATCCGCAACGCCCCGCACATGCTGCTCTGGCCGGCCGGCGCGCTCGCCATCACGGTGCTCGCCTTCATCATGCTCGGCGACGCGGTGCGCGACGCCCTCGACCCCAAGCTGAGGTAGCCGCCCATGTCGACCATGCCGCCCATGCCGACCAAGGCGCCCAAGCTGCTCGAAGTGCGCGACCTGCACGTGGAGTTCCACACCCGCGACGGGGTGGCCAAGGCGGTCAACGGCGTCGACTACTCCGTCGACGCGGGGGAGACCCTGGCCGTGCTCGGCGAGTCCGGCTCCGGCAAGTCCGTCACCGCCCAGGCCGTCATGGGCATCCTCGACGTCCCCCCGGGGAAGATCACCGGCGGCGAGATCCGCTTCCAGGGCCAGGACCTGCTGAAGCTCAAGGAGGACGAGCGCAGGAAGGTCCGCGGCGCCAAGATGGCGATGATCTTCCAGGACGCGCTGTCCTCCCTCAACCCCGTGCTCAGCGTCGGCGAACAGCTCGGCGAGATGTTCGTGGTCCACAAGGGCATGTCGAAGAAGGACTCCCGCGCCCGGGCCGTCGAACTCATGGACCGGGTCCGCATCCCCGCCGCCAAGGAGCGCGTCGGCCAGTACCCGCACCAGTTCTCCGGCGGCATGCGCCAGCGCATCATGATCGCCATGGCGCTCGCCCTCGAACCCGAGCTGATCATCGCCGACGAGCCGACGACCGCGCTGGACGTCACCGTCCAGGCCCAGGTCATGGACCTGCTCGCCGAACTCCAGCGTGAGCTCAACATGGGCCTCATCCTCATCACCCACGACCTCGGCGTGGTCGCCGACGTCGCCGACAAGATCGCCGTGATGTACGCGGGCCGGATCGTCGAACAGGCCCCCGTCCACGAGATCTACAAGGCGCCCGCCCACCCCTACACCCGGGGTCTGCTCGACTCGATCCCGCG
This sequence comes from Streptomyces sp. NPDC051909, assembly GCF_040681095.1. Taxonomy (NCBI): domain Bacteria; kingdom Bacillati; phylum Actinomycetota; class Actinomycetes; order Kitasatosporales; family Streptomycetaceae; genus Streptomyces; species Streptomyces sp. NPDC051909. Next base: position 36,455 of record NZ_JBFAYA010000037.1, read on the forward strand.
CCTGGACCAGAAGGGCCAGGAGCTGTACGCGATCAAGGGCCTGCCGCCCAACCTGCTCCACATCCCGCCCGGCTGCGCCTTCAACCCGCGCTGTCCGCTCGCCCAGGACGTGTGCCGCACCGACGAGCCGCCGCTGTACGACGTCACCGAATCGCCCGTACCGCGCACCAGCGCCTGCCACTTCTGGAAGGAGTGCCTCCATGGCTGAGGCGATTCTGCAGGTCCGCGACCTGCACAAGCACTACCCGCTGACCCAGGGCATCCTCTTCAAGAAGCAGGTCGGCGCGGTCCGGGCGGTCGACGGCGTCGACTTCGACCTCACCGCCGGCGAGACCCTCGGCATCGTCGGCGAGTCCGGCTGCGGCAAGTCGACCGTCGCGAAGATGCTGGTCAACCTGGAGCGGCCGACCTCCGGCACCATCAGGTACAAGGGCGAGGACATCACCAAGCTCTCCCCGCGCGCCCTCAAGGCGGTCCGCCGCAACATCCAGATGGTCTTCCAGGACCCGTACACCTCGCTCAACCCGCGCATGACGGTCGGCGACATCATCGGCGAGCCGTACGAGATCCACCCCGAGGTCGCGCCCAAGGGCGACCGGCGCCGCAAGGTGCAGGACCTGCTCGACGTCGTCGGCCTCAACCCCGAGTACATCAACCGCTACCCGCACCAGTTCTCCGGCGGCCAGCGCCAGCGCATCGGCATCGCCCGCGGCCTGGCCCTCCGGCCCGAGATCATCGTCGCCGACGAGCCGGTCTCCGCACTCGACGTGTCCGTGCAGGCCCAGGTCATCAACCTGCTCGACCGACTGCAGAACGAGTTCAGGCTGTCGTACGTCTTCATCGCGCACGACCTGTCGATCGTCCGGCACATCTCGGACCGGGTCGGCGTCATGTACCTGGGCCGGATCGTCGAGATCGGCACCGACGCCGAGATCTACGACCACCCCACCCACCCCTACACCCAGGCACTGCTCTCCGCCGTGCCCGTGCCGGACCCCGAGGCGCGCGAGCACCGCGAGCGCATCCTCCTCGCCGGCGACGTGCCCTCCCCGGCGAACATCCCCTCCGGCTGCCGCTTCCGCACCCGCTGCTGGAAGGCGCAGGAACGCTGCGAACTGGAGGTCCCGCTGCTCGCCGTCCCGGCGGTCTTCCGCCTCACGGACACCCCGGCCAAGCACGACTCGGCCTGCCACTTCGCGGAGGAGAAGCAGGTGGTGCCGCCGGAGGAGCCGCCGGCTCCGAAGACGCCGTAACAGTGCGGCAACACCGGGGAATCGGTTCCGATATACGGACGCGGGACGCTGAGGAACGTACGGCCGTGCGGGTGCCGTAGGCCGGCCGGGGCGGCGCATTCGGTGCCCCGACCGGCCGCCCCGCACCCCTCAAGGACCTCCGCACCGCCTTGACTTGACGCACACGCACCCCGCATATGCGGAACCGCTTGTTTCGGTCGATGGCGACCGTGAGTATCGGCCCCGTGACAGTGACACGAACGGCACGTCTCACCGGCGCCGCACTGTGCGCCGCACTCGCCCTCGTCACCCTCGTCTGGCTGCTGCGCGACCTCGCGACCTTCGGGCCCACCACCGAACTGCTCTGGTACTGGGCCGGCGACCACGGTTTCCGCCTCAAGGCCGCCGCGGCCACCACCCTCGTCGACCCGCTGCTGCTCGCCGCCTACGCGGTCACCGCCGGCGCCGCCCTGCGCTCCCCGCTCGCCGGCCCCGCGATGGCCGTCACCGGTCTCACCACCCTCGCCCTGCGCCTGCCCGGACTGTGGGCCTCCGGCGTCGAGGCCCTGGTCAGCACCATGATCGTGCTCGCCCTCGGCGGCGCGCTCCTGGTCACCGCCGCCGCCGGCCGCGAGCCCGCAGGCCGAGCCCCGGGCGACCCCGACGGCCCCGGCCACCCCGGCGCCCCCGGCCACCCCGGCGCCCCCGACCGTCCCCGTACCGGACCCGCCGTCACCGCCGGCGTCCTGTGCGCGCTCGCCGCGCTGATGTGGGCCGCCTGGGAGATCCGCTGGGCGACCCTGCTGCCCGTCGAGTACACCGTCGGCCGCTACACCGGCGGACGCTCCCTGCTCCTGCCCGCCCTCGCCGTCCCGCCCGGCTGGCTGAACGCCGTCCTCGTCCTGCTGCTCCTCGCCGCCGCCGGCAGCGCCTTCGCCCGCGCCCGCCACACCCGCCCGCTCGGCCTCCTCGCGGGCCTGCTGCTCGCGGGCGTCGGCGCGGGCGGCACGGCGGCCGCCCTGCGCCAGAACTGGCACACCTACGTGCCCGAGCAGGACGTCTACTCCCTGGCGTACGACATCGGCTGCGGCTTCGCCCTGCTCGCGGGCCTCACCGTGCTGCTCCTGCTCGCCCGCCCGGGCCGCCGCCGCTCCCCGTACCGTCCGGTCGCCGCCCTCCCCCCGGCCCCGCCCGCGCACCGCCCGCCCGGCTGGTGACCGGCCGGTGATCAGCGCAGACCCAGCGACCTCCGCAGGAAGTCCACCTGGAGCAGCAGCAGGTTCTCCGCCACCTGTTCCTGCGGCGTCATGTGCGTGACGCCCGACAGCGGCAGCACCTCGTGCGGGCGGCCCGCCGCGAGGAGGGCGGAGGAGAGCCGCAGCGTGTGGGCCATCACCACGTTGTCGTCGGCGAGCCCGTGCACGACCATCATCGGGCGGGCCGGCTCGCGCGGCTCCGTCAGACCGGTGTGGGACATCAGCGAGTTCGCCGTGTAGACGTCGGACTTCCCGCCGGACTTCTCGCCGGACTTCTTGTCGGCCTCCTCCTCGGCCTCAGCCTCGGGCAGGCCGAGATAGCGCTCGGTGTAGTGGGTGTCGTAGAGCCGCCAGTCCGTCACCGGAGCACCCACCACGGCCGCGTGGAACACATCCGGGCGGCGCAGCGCCGCCAGGCCCGCCAGATAGCCGCCGAAGGACCAGCCGCGGATCGCGACCCGGCCGAGGTCCAGAGGGAACCGCCCGGCCAGCGCGTGCAGCGCCTCGACCTGGTCGTCGAGGGTGAGCGTGAGGTCGCGGCTGATCGCCTTCTCCCAGGCGGGGGAGCGGCCCGGGGTGCCGCGCCCGTCGGCCACGATCACCGCGAAGCCCTGCTCGGCGAACCAGCGGGACGTCAGATGCGCGTTGTGGGCGGCGACCACCCGCTGCCCGTGCGGGCCGCCGTACGGGTCGAGGAGCACCGGCAGCGGCCCGTCCCCCTCCCGCCAGGACGAGGGCAGCAGCACGGCGCACGGGATGCGACGCTCGCCCGCCTCGACGAGCGTGAAGTCCGCGGACAGCACCGGCCGCTGGGCGTACGAGACGACCTCGGCGAGCCGCTTGCCGTCCCGCAGCACCCGTACGGTGCCGCCCGGCGCGTCCGGACGGGCCGAGGACAGCACGGTGACCGCGCCGGACCGCACCGCCGCGTGCACCCCGGGCGCCTCCGAGACCCGCTCCACGCCCTGTTCACCCACCCGGTACACATGGATCTCACCGGTCTCCGGAGCACCCTCGTCCTCCGCCGTCCCACCCGCCGACGCCGAGATCAGGACATCTTCCGCACCGACGTCGAGCACCGCCCGTACATGCAGCCGGGCGTCCGTCAGGGCCCGGTCGCCGACCACCAGGACCCGCGCCCCGTCCCGGTCCACGATCCGTACGAGCCGCCCGTCCGGCGTCCACGCCGGCACCCCGCCGTACAGCTCCAGCCACACCGGGTCCTCGTCCACCCGCAGCGTCTCGGTCGCGCCCGTCTCCGGATCGACCGTCAGACACGCCTGGCGACGCTGGTCCCGCGCCTGCACCTGGAGCAGCGGCGCGCCGCCGGACGACCAGTGCACCCGGGCCAGATAGGGGAAGGAGGCCCGGTCCCACAAGACCTCGGTGCGATTTCCGGTCAGATCCACGAGGAAGAGCCGGACCTCCGCGTTCGGCGTCCCCGCCGCGGGATACGCGACCGCCTGCGGTTCCCGCTCCGGATGCGCCGGATCCGCGATCCACCAGCGCCGTACGGGCGACTCGTCGACCCGCGCGACGAGCAGCCGGTCCGAGCCGGGCCCCCACCAGTAGCCCCGCGACCGGCCCATCTCCTCCGAGGCCACGAACTCCGCGAGGCCGTACACGACCCCGTCCTCCCCGGCCTCCGGCTCGGCGAGCGCCCGGTCACCGGTGCCGTCCGCCCCGGTCACCCGCAGCGCGCCGCCCGCCGCGTACGCCACCAGGCGCCCGTCCGGCGAGGGCCTGGGGTCCACCACGGGCCCCGGCACCGGCAGCTCGCGGGCCGTACCCGCCCGCAGCTCCGCCGTGAACAGGCGCCCGGAGAGCGCGAACGCCGCCAACTCCGCGGCCCCGTCCACCGCATAGCCCACGATCCCCGCCGAGCCCTCCCGGCTGCGCTCCCGCCGGGCCCGTTCCTCCGGCGACAACTCCTCGGCGGCGCCCCCGAGGAGCGTCTCCGGGTCCGCCGCGAGCCGCTCCGCCGGCCCGTCGGGCCCGTCCAGGTCGAGCACCCACAGCCGGTGCGCGCGGTCCGTACCCGAACCGGAGCGGACGAACACCACCCGGCCGCCGTCCGGCGCCACGGTGAACGCGCGCGGTGCGCCGAGGGTGAACCGCTGTGTCCTGGCGTACTGACGGGGGAACGAGACCTGCTCGTGAGACGAAGTCATGTGACCGAAACTAGCGTCCGTGCGCCCCCTCATGCCTCCGTACACCGATCGATGCGATGGCACGGATAGTTATGATCCGTAGCGCTAGGTGGGTATGCATCCATCAGGCACATGCCAACTGAACGTCCGACCGAACGTCCGACCGAAGAAGTGTGGAGGTGAACCGCCGTGGCACTCTCGATCTCGGTGGTGGTGCTGCTGGCGATCGTCGTCTTCCTGCTGATCCGGAAATCCGGACTCAAGGCCGGCCACGCGGCGGTCTGCGCGCTGCTCGGCTTCTATCTGGCGAGCTCGTCCATCGCCCCGTCCATCAGCACCCTCACCACGAACGTGGCGAGCATGATCGGCGGCCTCAAGTTCTGACCCGGGGTTCCGGCCCGAAGTTCTGACCTGCCGGTCTTTCCCCGGCCCCGTCTGGTGGGCGTCTCGTAGGGTGGGGCCATGACGGTTCTCCCAGCCCGTCGTCTGCTCCTGGTGCACGCGCACCCCGACGACGAGTCGATCAACAACGGCGCGACCATGGCCCGGTACGCGGCCGAGGGCGCCCTCGTGACCCTCGTGACCTGCACCCTGGGCGAGGAGGGCGAGGTCATCCCGCCCGAGCTCGCCCATCTGGCACCCGACCGGGAGGACCGGCTCGGCGAGTTCCGGGTCGGCGAACTCGCCGCCGCGATGAAGGAACTGGGCGTCACCGACCACCGCTTCCTCGGCGGCCCCGGCCGCTTCCGCGACTCCGGGATGATGGGCGCCGAGCAGAACCGCCGCCCCGGCGCCTTCTGGAACACCGAGGTCGACGAGGCCGCCCCGTACCTCGTCGAGGTGATCCGCGAGACCCGCCCGCAGGTCCTCGTCACCTACGACCCCGACGGCGGCTACGGCCACCCCGACCACATCCAGGCCCACCGGGTCGCCATGCGCGCCGCCGAGCTGGCCGCCGACCCCGGCTACCGGCCGGAGCTCGGCCCCGCCCACGCCGTCGCCAAGATCTACTGGAACCGGGTCCCCCGCCCGGTCGCCGAAGCCGGCTTCGCCCGCCTCGCCGCCGAGGGCTCCGTCTTCCCCGCCGACGCCGTGATCGGCGACGTGCCCGGCGTGGTCCCCGAGGACCGCATCACCGCCGAGATCGCGGGCGGGGACGCGGACGGGCACTCGTACGCCGGGCGCAAGAGCGCCGCCATGGCCGCCCACGCCACCCAAGTCGCCGTCGACGGGCCGTTCTTCGCGCTCTCCAACAACCTTGCCCAGCCGATCTTCACCACCGAGTACTACGAGCTGGTGCAGGGCACCTCCGGCGCGCCCGAGGGCACCCGTGAGACCGACCTCTTCGCGGGTATCGGGGGTATCGACGGCATTGCGGGTAGTGCGGGTAGTGCGGGAAGTGCGGGTGCCGCAGGTATCGAGGGCGGGGTGGCGGACGCATGACCGGACCCCGCAGCCGCGCCTCAGCCTCCGGGCCGACGCCCGCCCCCGCACCCCGGCCCGCCGCGGGACGGCCGTCCGGAGACCTCGCCCCCGGCGCCCGCTACGCCTGGTACGCGGTGCTCCTGGTCCTCGGCGTGCTCGTCGGCACCGCCGGCTCCCTCGTCCAAGCCGCCTGGTTCCCCCTCGGTCTGCTGCTCGCCCTGTTCGCCTCCGCAGCCCTCTTCTACGGGGCCCGGCGCGCCACCGGCAACCAGTTGGGCGTCGCCGCGGCCGGCGCCGGCTGGCTCGTCGCCATCGTCCTGCTCAGCTTCGGGCGCCCGGAAGGTGACGGTCTGTTCGGCGGCGGCATCGGCGAGATGGTCTTCCTGCTCGGCGGCATGGCCGTCGCTGTGATGTGCGCCACGATGAGCCGCATGGCCCGACCAGGCGTGTGAACAGGCCGACTTGACGCGAGAGTGTCTTGACTTCGGGCGTATTGGCCGTGGCGGATCCACGCCGGGTCGGGTGCGGATCGGCGGCGGCCAGTATGGTGGTGCGCGCCGCCGACCGCCCGGACCACCACGAGCATCAGCAAGAGCGGGCGGCGGAGCCAACCGGGAGATCCTGCTTTGAGTCGTGAAACTGGTCGAGAGACTGACAGTTCGTCCTCCGGCGCCCAGGGGCGCGGCGGGGCCGCGTACCCCTCGGGCACCCCGCCGTACGGTCTGCGCGGCGGACAGGAGGCGGACCCGGAGAACGGAACCGCCGCCGGGCCGCCCGAGGAGCCCAAGACCGAGACCACGCTGACCACGCGCATCCGGATCAACATCCCGGGTTCGCGGCCGATCCCGCCCGTGGTGGTCCGCAAGCCGGTCGGCGACGCGGACCGCGCGGCCGCCGGCGCCGCCGCCGCCGAGACCCCGGCCGAGCCGCCGCGGGCCGCCGAGCCGCCGCTGCCCACCAGGCCGGCCCAGGCCGCGGCCCGACCGGCACCCGCGCCCGCCCCCACGGCCGAACCGAAGCCCGCGGCCCCGGCCGACCCGGCCGCCGGCGCCGCCGAGGAGCGGCCGACCAGCAGCTGGTTCGCGCCGCGCAAGCCCTCCGCGGGCAAGCCGCCCGCCGAGCCCGCCCCGCAGGCGCCCGCCGCCCCGGCCCCTCAGGCCCCGGCCCCGGCGGCACCCGCCCCGGCCGCCCCCGGCTTCGCGGGCTCCGCCGGCGACGGCGTCCCGTCCGTGGGCAGCACCACCCAGAGCATGCCGGTGGTCACCCCGCTCACCGGCGGCCCCGCACCCACGCCGGCCGGCGGCACCCCGCGCTACGACGGTCCCGTCCCCGGCGACCCCTTCTACGGCAACGGCAACCCGCTCTACGACAACGGCCCCGGCCACACCCCGGCCGGCGGCACGCCCGTCGTCGACGCGGCCGCGCCCCCCGCCGGGCCGACCACCGGCCCCGTCACCGGCAGCAGCCCCGTCGTCGGTCCCGACCAGCGCCGCGGCGGCGCGCCGCGCCGGCCCATGGCGCCGCGGATGTCCGACGACACCGCGATCCTCACCCCGCAGCCCCCCGCGCCGACGCCGCCCGGCGGCCCGGGCAGCGGCCCGGGCGTCGGGGAGCCGGGCCACGGCCACGTCTCCGGCTCGACGCTCACCAGCGGCATGCCGGTCGTCCCGCCCGCCGGGCCCGACCTGACCCCGCGCATCCCCGAGCGCGCCGAGCCGGCCGCCCCGGCCGCCGCCGCGCCCCGGCCGACCCCGAAGCCCGCGCCGAAGCCCGCCCCCGCCCCCGCCAAGAAGGGCCGCTCCAAGCTGGTCCTCGCAGGCGTCGGCGTGGTCGGCCTGGCCGGCGTCGCCTACTGCGCGGGCCTGCTCCTCAACCACTCCGAGGTCCCCAAGGGCACGACCGTCCTCGGCGTCGACATCGGCGGCGGTACGAAGGAGGAGGGCGTCGCCAAGCTGGAGGCGTCCCTCGGCAAGCGCGCCCACGCCCCGCTCCAGCTCAACATCGGCGGCAGCAAGGCCGAGATCGCCCCGGACAAGGCGGGCCTCGCCCTGGACGCCCAGGCGACCGTCCGCGCCGCCGCGGGCAGCGACTACAACCCGGTCTCCGTCATCGGCTCCCTCTTCGGCGGTACGCGTGAGGCGAAGCCGGTCTTCCCGGTCGACGACGAGAAGCTGGCCGTCGCCCTCACGGACCTGGCCGGCACGTCCGGTTCGGTCACCGAGGGCACGATCCTCTTCGCCCCGAACAAGGTCACCGCGGTCGAGGGCAAGGCGGGCAAGGGCCTGGACATCCAGCGCTCGATGATCTCGGTCAAGGACGCCTACCGCTCCCAGGTCGAGACCGGCCGGCCCAACACCGTCGAGCTCCCCGTCGTCACCCGCCAGCCCAGCGTCACCAAGGACGAGCTGGACCGGGCGATGGAGGAGTTCGCCCAGCCGGCGATGTCCGACAAGATCACCATCAAGGCGGGCGCCAAGTCCATCGACTTCGGCCCGGCCCGGTCCCTGCCGAAGATCCTCTCCATGAAGGCCGTCGACGGCCGCCTGGTCGAGGTCTACAACAAGCAGGCGATCACCGAGCTCCTCGACGGCGTCTTCGACGGCATCATGATCACCAAGGCCGACGGCACCAAGCACCAGGTGAGCGCCGACGACGTCGCCTTCGTGATGCGCGACGCCCTGCGCGGCAAGACGAAGGCCGACCGGACGAAGACGATCGACCTGAGCGGCGAGGGCTGACGGCACCGAGGCCTCGCGTCTCTCGTACGAGGAGCCCCACCCGCCCCTGCGGGTGGGGCTCCGAGGCTTCTACCAGGAGTGGTTCTCGGTCCTCATGCCCAGGAAACGCCGCCGCGCCAAGGCCAAGCCGTCCATCCCGGTCCCCAAGGAAGTCATCCTGTTTCCCGGCCGAGGCCGGGACGGCCGGGGCTTCGCCCTCGTCGACCACAACAACGGGCTCTACTGTTGCGCGCTCCGCGACCTTCCAGGCGACACCCCGCTGTCCGAGGTGCAGGCCGCCGTGGACGCCAGTGTCCAGGACCTGGTCCGGGCCCTCCACGGCGTCGAGATCGCGTTGGCGTGGGAGCCGATGGACGACTCCGACTCCTGGCTCGGGCGGGTCACCACGACCGTCGGAAAGGACTCGCCTTCGGAGCCGCAGGACTTCTAAGCTGCGGGCGCGGGGCAGGGTCGTAGCGCAGAGGTCGACGCGCGCGGTCTCCAAAATCGCGAGGACGCCGGTTCGAATCCGGCCGCCCTGTTCCGTGCGGGTCTTGGGCCCAAGGGGCGCCCGTTGCGTGTCGGCTTCTGGTGTGGCCGCCCTCTCTCCGAGTGGGGCCCCCTCCACCACCGCGTCAAGGGCGCTCCCTTCGGTCGCGTCGCAAGCGATGGGCTGCGCCCACCCTTGACCCGGTGTCTCCGGGGGCCTTTGAACACTCGGAGGGCGGCCGGGGGCGGGGCCGCGCGGGGAGGCCCGGGTATCGGCCGGCCGCCGTGGGCGGATGGTGGGCCGGTGGTGGGTGGGCTCGGTTCGCGGTGGGGGCCGGCGGATCCGTATCCGCCGGTCGCGGGTGCGCGGAAGTGGAGTGGGGCGGCCGAGCCCGGTCCGGCGACCACGGGCGGTCTTCCGGCGGGGACTCATGCCCCGCTGGTCACCCCGGGTGGGTGGGGGGCGGTGTTCCGCCGGTCGTCCGTGCCGCCCAGCAGTTCCGGCAGGGTGATTCCCGAGTCGTCGGCCCGGCGGACCAGCGGTCGTGGGCCGACTCCCATAACGCGGCGAGCCGCACAGCCCACGGCAGCCGGTGGGTGATGGTCACCCCGCCGGGTCGCTCACGCACCCTGACCGGCGCAACTTCGCATGCCGGGGACATCCGCAGGCCGCCTCTGTCGCCACACGAGTCCCACTCGCGTCACTGAGGGCCGGGGATTCCCGACTTTGCATCGCCGGGTGGGGATCCGGGCGGCGGCTGGGCGGTCGAAGTCGGGAATCGCGAGGTGCGGGCCCTCACGGTTGCCTCTGGAGTCACACGGGCCCCTTCCGTCCCGCCGAGGTCGGGGATTCCCGACTTTGCATCGCGGTGTGGGCTTCGATCGGCCGGGGGCGCTGGGCCGTCGGCTCTGGTGTCACATGGACCCCTTCCGTCCCACCGGGGCCGGGGGATTCTGGGCCTTGTGTCGTCGGGCGGCTGTTGGGCGTGCAAAGTCGGGAATCGCGGTGGGGGATGGGAACCAGATCGCCTCACGAGTCCCACCCGCCCCAACTCGGCTGCGGATTGCGGACTTTGCACGCTGCGGTGACCAGCGGGGCATGAGTCCCGGCCGGAAGACGGCCGTCAGTCGCCGGGCCGAGCCCGGCCGCCCCATTTCACGCCCGCGCACCCCCAACGACGGACACGGCCCCACCCACCCCGAGAACAAGCCGAGCCCCC